>NZ_JBIVNX010000025.1:0-118427 GCF_044753805.1 Streptomyces sp. NPDC093225 | reverse complement strand
GGCCCGGGCCGGAGGTGGCCGAAGGCCAGGGCGAAGCCCCAAAGCCTCCGGGGTGGGCCTGCCGCAGGGCCTGCAGGCCACCCCTGTCAAGCGCCTCCCCCACACACCACGGGACGGCCGGCACACACCCCACCCCGACACCGGCCCACCCACACAGCCGCACCCACCCAACCCACCCAAACCCCACCCACACAGCCGCACACCACCCAGCCCCACCCCAACCAAACAGCCCCACCCGCCCCGAACCGGCTCACCCCAGCTGACGTGCGAGGGTGTCCCCGCATGGGCGAGGCACCGCCCGGCTGACACGCGGGGACCCGGGCGGACGCCGGTCGAACTCCGGGCGTACGCTGTATGGCTGTCAAGCCGCCCCTGCCGCTCCCCCGCGACGTCGCGGCCTGTGGCCGAAGTACACGCGCCGGAGCCGGGGAGTCCCGTTTTGCTTGAGATGGTGGGGTCGTTGACCGCGTCCCCCTGGATCTACGCCCTCGTCGTCCTCTCCGTACTCCTGGACGTCTTCCTGCCCGTCCTGCCGAGCGGCGTCCTCGTGATCACCGCCGCGGCCGCGGCAGCCGCCGCCGGGGCGGCCGTGGGCGGCGCGGGGGCCGCCGTCGCGGAAGCCGGGACCCGGGTCGCGCCGCCGGGGCCCGACATCCTCCTCCTGCTCCTCTGCGCGGCCGCCGCATCGGTCCTCGGCGACCTGGCCGCGTACCGGCTGGCCCGGCGCGGCGGCCCCCGCCTGGACCGCGCCATCGCGCGCTCGCGCCGCCTGACGCAGGCCCAGGAACGACTCGGCCTCGCCCTCAGCCGGGGCGGCGGCGCCCTGGTGGTGATCGCCCGGTTCGCGCCGGCCGGTCGCTCGGTGGTGTCACTGGGCGCGGGTGCGGCGCGGCGCGAGATCCGGAAGTTCCTGCCGTGGTCGGCCCTGGCGGGGCTGGCGTGGGCCGGCTACAGCGTGGGGCTCGGCTACTTCGGCGCGCAGTGGCTGGGGGCGACCTGGCTGGGTACGGCCGTCTCCCTCGTGGCCCTCTTCGCGGCGGGCGGCCTGGCCGCGTACCTCATCCGCCGCCCCCGCCGCACGCCGGCGACCAGCTGACACGGCGAACCCGCAGGCTCACGAGCCACGAACCCGCGACGCACGACCAACGACGACCACCACCCCCCACCCATAACCCACAACCCACAACCCACAAACCCCTACCTCCGACCCCGCGCCCCACCCCACGCCCCCATCCCCGCCCTTCCCGCCCTCCCCGCGACACGCCGCCACCTCCCCCACCCGGCGGATCCTCCTCACCCGTTCACTCGACCCCGATCGCCACGCGGCGCCGCCGCTCCTAGCGTCCAAAGCACGGTGCGCGACGAATCCCGCGTCACATCCGTGCCCTGGCCGCACCGTTCCCGAGGAGTTCGGGGAGTACGAGGAGTGCGAGGAGTTCCGCCATGCGTCTCAAGAAGGCCGCGGCCGCCACCGTCCTGACCGCCGTCACCGTCATGCCCCTGGCCCTCGGCCTCGCGGGCCCGGCCGCCGCCGACGACCCCTTCGACCGCGGCGAGCAGAGCGACCCCTTCGACCGAGGTGAACGGGGCGACCCGGACACCGGCCGGGACCCCTTCGGCCCCGGCAACGACCGCGACCCCGACAGCGGCCGGGACCCCTTCGACCGCGGCGAACAGGGTGACCGGAACGACTGGAACGACTGGAACGACCAAGGTGATCGAGGCGACCGCGGCGACCGCGGTGACCAGGGCGACCGAGGCGACCGAGGCGACCGAGGCGACCAGGGAGACCGGAACGACCGGGGCGACCGCGGTGATCGAGGCGACAGGGACGACCGCGACAACGGCCGGAACGACAACCTCAGCCCCATCGCCAGCGTCTCCCCCAGCACCGCTGCCCCGGGCCAGCGCGTGACGCTCAACGTCAACGGCTGCGGCACCCGCACCGGCACCGCCTCGTCGAGCGCCTTCGGCACCTCCCGGCTGTCCCCCGGCGGTCGCGCCGCCGATGACCTCTCCGGCAGCGCCACGGTCTTCGCCAACCTCACCCCCGGCTCGTACCCGGTGACGTTCCAGTGCGACGGCCTGGGCGGCCGCCGCGTCACGATCACCCTGCGCGTCGGCCCGGGCGCGGCCCGCGGCGGGCTCGGCGGCAGCATCGGCGAGATCAGCCCCGGCCAGATCGCGGTGGGCGGCGCCCTCGTGGCCGGTGCGCTCGGCGCGGGCTTCTGGTACTTCCGCCGCCGCACGGGCAGCAGGTCGTAGCCGCCCGGGGCGGCAGGCGGGGCGCCCCGTACGCTCGCGGCATGCACACCACTCTGACGGAGCACGCCCGCTGCCTGTACGGCGACGAGTACGGTCCGAAGCCCGTCTGTGACCGCGAGCACGCCGAGTTCTACTTCACCGAGGAGCTGACGTTCGCCGACGCGGACACGATCCTCGCGATGCTGGACGCCTTGTGCCCGCAGATGGTCGACGGGTTCCTCCCCGTGTGGATCCGCAACCTCGCCTACCGGCTGGTCCTGCTCCAGCGGCCCGACGAGCCGGCGCTCATGCGGCGGGCGGCGCTGAACCTGGAGCTGTACGGCCCGTCCTGGGACGACATCGCGGAGGACCTGTACGCCCGGGCCGACGCCATCGAGGCCGCCGGCCACCCCGCGGCGGCCCCGCCCGAGAACGCCTGCGGAGCCCCGGCCCCGGATCCCGCGTAGCCCCGGACCGGGGTACCCGGTAGTGACCCTGCGTGATCGGCACGGCACCCCGGAACACCCGGCGCCCGGCCCGTAGCACCAGCTCAGACCTACGCGCTCGCGACGGCGGCGACGGAGGCGTCGCCGTGGGCGTGAGCATGCCCATCGCCGGGGGCCTTCTTCGCTCCCCGCACCTCGATCCCGTCCAGCAGGTCGCGCGTGGCCTCGGCAACGGCCTCCACCGCACGTTCGAAGACCTCGCGGTTGTGGGCCGCGGGCGCGCGGAACCCGGACACCTTCCGCACGTACTGCAACGCGGCCGCTCTCATCTCGTCCTCGGTGGCCTTCTCGGGGATGGCGGGCGGACGCAACGTCTTGATACTCCGGCACATACTCCGATTGTGCGCCCCACGGCAGGCGGCCGAAGGGCGAACCGGCCCAAACGAACCCGCCGCGCACCACCCTGCCTAACCCACCCCCCCCAGCCCAGCCACGGCCACAGCCACAGCCACAGCCACAACGTCCGCTTACCGCGGCGACGCCCCGCCCCCACCCCCACCCGAGCCCCCACCCGAAGGAGGCTCGTGCCACATCCCCATCCCCTCCACCGCCCGCATCTCCGGCGTGAGGTGCCGCCCCTCCCGCTCGGCTGCCTCGGGGTGGCGCGCCCGCCAGTACGGGTTGTCGTGTGGGAGCGCGCTACCCACCCGTCCGTACATCCCGAACCACATCAACATCACGCCCACCACGAAGCTGAACAGCACGTTCTGGATCTTGAACGCCAGGAAGTTCAGGCCGGTGTCCAGCAGCGCCAGGTTGATGAACCCGCTCGCGATGAAGGCCAGCCCCAGCACGATGTTGAGCGACGAGGCGAAGTTCCCGCCGATGACCATGCCCACGATCAGCAGCAGCCCCACGCAGATCGACAGCACGCTCAGCGCGCCATTGGTGTTGAGGCCGGCGACCTTGTCGCCGCCCGTGCTGAAGAAGCCGATGTTCTGGGTCAGCCCGAGCACCCCGAACACGATCAGGAACAGGCCCATGAGGCCCGCACCGACCCGGTAGACCATGCTCAGTTTGTGGTCCACGGGCAGGTGCTCGTCGAGCCGGGCGCCGATGCCGATCGGGCGCCGGATGCGTACCGCGTGAGTGGCCATCGCGGCCTCCTCGGGTCGGGCCGCCGTTCGGGCGTACGTACGTCGAGTCGTACGGACCCCGGCGACGCGCCATCGCACGCACCCGGCCCGTACCCGCGGCGGAACCACCGCACCTCCCAGCATCCGCCGCCCACGCACCCCGTACAACCGCGCCGCCCCGGCACAGCGACGCAGACCGGAGGACGGGGGACGGCGGACCGAGGACAGCGGACCGGGGAGACCGGCCCAAAGCCGAGGAAGCCGAAGAAGCCGAAGAAGCCGAAGGCACCAGCACCAGCACCAGCACCAGCACCAGCACCACTAACGCCCCGACGGCCCCGGGCCACCCCTCTGGGACCGGATCTCGTTGACCACCCGACCGACCGCCTCCCGCACGGCCTCCGTCTCCCGAAGGAAGTGCCAGTAGTCGGGGTGCCGGCCGGCAAGGCCCGCCACCGCCCCGTCGAGCCGGGCCACCGCGTCGTCGAGGGGGCGGGCGTGGCGCGCTTCCGGGACGCTGCGGCCCTCCATCGCCAGCCGCTGCGCGTCCCGGACCACGAACCTGGTGCGGTCGATCTCCTCCTGCGGGTCCTTGGCCACCGCGTCGAGGACCCGCAGCCGCTCACCCGCGGCCGAGACCGCCTCGTCGACGGAGTCGAGGAGCGCCCGCACCGTGGCGAACAGGGCCGTGGCCTGCGCCCAGTCCTGCGCCTGCCGCGCGACCCCCGCCTCGGCCAGCCGCTCCTCGGCCTGGGCCACCTGCTGCGCCGCCGCGTCCGGCACGTGCTGGAGGTCCTGCCAGCAGGCGGCACTGAAACGCCGCCGCAGCTCGCTCAACACCGGGTCGACCCGGTCGGCGCGGTTGCGCAGCGCCTGGGCGCGCGTCCGCAGACTGACCAGCCGGCGGTCCATCTCCGCGGCCCGTTCCGGCAGCCGCTCCGCCTCCACCTTGATCGTCCCGGCTTCCCGCGCCAGCCGGTCGGCGCGCTGCACCGTCTCCTGCACCCCATGCCGGGCCGCACCTTCGTTGAGCAGCGTCAGCTCCGGACCCAGTGCCGCCAGCCGCGCCGCCAGGTCATCGGCCCGCATGCCCGTCGCCCGCACCGCGTCGAGGGCCTCGCTCGCCCCCAGCAACGCCGCCCGCGCCCGCTCCCGCGCCGGGGCCACCAGCGCCAGCTGCGACGCCGCGTGCTGCAGCAGCGGCTCCAGGCCCTGCGCGAAACGGTCGAGCTCCCCCTTGACCCGTACGAGCTCCTCGCGCGCCCGCTCCAACTCCCCGCGGGCCCGGCCGGCCACCCCGGCGTCCAGCTCGGGACGGTCCAGGTCGTACCGGTCGACGGTCTCGATGTAGAGGTGACTGACCTGGTCGATCCGCTGCCCGAGCGCCTCGAACCCGTCCCGGGCCTGCCGCGCGGCCGGCGACCCGTCCGCCGCGGCGATGGTCTCGATGGAGATCCGCAGGTCCCGCTGGGCGGTGTCCAGCTCGTAGAAGGCCGCCGCGGCCTCGTCCTTGGCGGCCTGCGCCGCGGCCCGCCGGCTCTCGTCCCGCCCACCGAACCACCGCCGGGATGTCGCCGTCACAGTCCCTCTCCCGTACGCCTCCGCCATGCCCGGTTCATTCTCCCCCACCAGAACGCGTTTGCGTCAGGGGCGTACGGGCCCTGTAGGCTGTCTCCTCGTTCACGGGTGCGTAGCTCAGGGGTAGAGCGCTGCTCTTACAAAGCAGATGTCGGCGGTTCGAAACCGTCCGCGCCCACCAGCGCAAAGGCCCCCAGCCGATCTTGGCTGGGGGCCTTTGTTGCGTACCCGTGCCGCGCGTCGTGGAGCCGGACAGGCTTGCCGGCGGATGTCGGCGGTTCGGTTCCTCTCTCCGGCCCGTTCCCGTCGCCGATCCGGAGGGCGCGGGAAATCGGGTCCGAACAGTGATGTGCACAGCGGTCCCGGTCGGAGCCCGGCGGGCGCATACTGGGCGCAATGACAAAGCCAGCTGCACCGAAGCGCCATCTGCCGAGCAGCCCCTTCAAAGCCCCGACCGCGCCGCCCCCCAAGCACTTCGCTATGGGCGACCAGGTCACACACGACGTGTACGGACTCGGCCGAGTGATCGGCGTCGAGGACGGAATCGCCATGCTCGTCGATTTCGGCTCGGCGCGAGAGCGGATCTTGAGCCCGTACGCCAAGATGACCAAGCTGTAGGACCGTTGTCCCAGACCTCGGAACGACAGCGCCCCGATTCGAGCTCCTTCAGGGCTCCGGCCCGAGTGGGTGGAGGGCGCCGCGGGCACCCGCGGCGTGCTCGCGCACCGCGATCCGGGCCAGCTTCGTGAGCATCATGCCGTTGCGCACCGCGACGAAGTAGTCCACGGGCAGGCCGTGCATCCGCGTGCCGGGGCCCCGGAGGGGGTGCCAATCGAGGGTGAACAGGGTGTTGTCGCCCCACGGGATCAACTTCATGGCGATGCGAGCCGCACCGAAAGGTCCTGCCTTCGCTTCCAGTTGCAGGCGGTGCAGCGGTTCGGAGATGCGGACGACGCAGGTGTCGTCGAGGGTGAGAGGGCCGGCGCCGACGCGGACCTCCAGCCGGGCTCCGACGTCTGGCCAATGCGGGTCCACGGCGAGGACTTGTTGGGTTCCCGTCACCCACTCCCCGTAGCGGTGGCCATCGGACAGCAGATGCCAGACCTCGGCCGGTGAGCTGAGGATCAGACGGCGGTTCCGGGCCATGAACACGCTCCTGGAGGATGGGCCGAAGGGAGGCACCTCCGGCTTCGGCGTCCCGC
This sequence comes from Streptomyces sp. NPDC093225, assembly GCF_044753805.1. NCBI lineage: Bacteria > Bacillati > Actinomycetota > Actinomycetes > Kitasatosporales > Streptomycetaceae > Streptomyces > Streptomyces sp. NPDC093225. Next base: position 111,821 of record NZ_JBIVNX010000025.1, on the reverse strand, counting down.
GATGGGGGCGTCCGGCGCGGCAGACGCTCGCCTTCCGTGAAGCGCGGCACGGAACCCGGCCGCTCCTCGGCCCGACGGGCGGACCCGACGCACCGTCCGCCTCTCCGGCCGCCACCTGGATCTATCTGGCTTCCAGCGTCATGCCGAGCGCGCTGTCTGCACAGTCCGGGGGATCCAGACGGGTGAGTTCCAGAATGCGTCTCTCGTGACGCCCTTCCTGCGCACGTACCGCAGCGACCAGGGGCGCCCCGTGGCGGGAGCGTCTTGAGGGTGAGTGATGTGCAGGAGGAAACCTCTGCCCGCTCCATGCTGTGCATGGTGAAACTACCGTCCGATGTTGATCTACGGATACGGTCCGGGGACGGGTTCGCAGCGGGGTCTGTGGCGATGATGACCGGCAGGTACCGCTGTGCCGGCGGCAGCGCGCCCCCACGGGGACGGTGCTCTCCTGCGACCACCAATTATTGGGGGGAATTGATGAAGCGCAGGCTGGCTGTTACCGGCACGATTGCGGCCGGACTTCTCATGCTGTCGAGCGGAAACGTGTGGGCGGCAACGAACGTGTCCGTGAAGACCACGGACAGCAATCCGGGCGGAGCCGCGGTCTTCCAGCCTGACGGTGACCACGTGATCGTCTGCGATCTCCAGGCGGACGGGCTTCCGGCAGTGGGCTACCTGCGTCGCTACGACGGCGCGCTGTGGTCGACCACCACCGCCGGGGGCGTCGGCACATGCAATCAAAGGACCATCGACATCCCGGAAGGGCAGAAGCTGACGCTCACCGTCTGCCTGATAAAGGACGGCAGGGACGTCTTCTGCCGAACGGCCAACGCGGTCGCCTGACCTCGACTCCGTGACGGTCCGCCGGTTTCGCCGGCGGGCCGTTTCGGTGTCCGGGCTTGATCGGGCGTTCGTTGTGCGGCTGAATCCTGGTCTTCGGCGTCGGGCTGGTCGTGGTGGGCGGGGCGGGTGGATAGCCTGGGGGCATGCCTCGTTACGAATTCCGCTGCCGTGCCTGTGGTGACTCCTTTGAGGTGAGCCGGCCCATGGCCCAGTCCTCCGACCCCGCCGTGTGCCCCCAGGGCCACGAGGACACCGTCAAGCTGCTGTCCGCCGTCGCGGTGGGCGGGTCCGCCGCCGCTCCTGCGCCGTCGGGCGGGGGGTGCTGCGGAGGCGGCGGCTGCGGTTGATCCACAGTTGGCGATCCCCGGCTGCTGAGCCCCGGAGGCTCAGCCCCGGAGGCCGATCCGCCGTTGCGGGTCCCCGGCCATGGGTTCGGGCCAGGCCCGGGGCCGGCCGCTGAGCGTCGCGTGCTCGCGGTCGGCCTCGGCTTCCCGCCGCCGGCCGCGCCCGCGGCCGCGGTGTCAGCGCTTGCGGGAGAGGGTCAGGCCGTCCGAGATGACGGTCAGGACGCTGTCCATGCGCGCGTCCACCGCCACGTGGTCGTTGAACGTACGGATGCCCGCCACCGCGCCCGTCGCGTCCGGGTCCACCACCCGCCCGTGGAACAGCGTGTTGTCCGTGACGATCAGGCCGCCCGGCCTGATCCGGGGCACCAGCTCCTCCCAGTACGCGACGTAGTTCTCCTTGTCCGCGTCCAGGTACGCCAGGTCGATGTGCGGCTCGTCCGGCATCGCCCGCAGCGTGTCGAGCGCGGGCGCGAGCCGCAGCTCGATGCGGTCCGCGACCCCGGCGGCCTCCCAGGCCTCCCGGGCGACCGCGGTCCACTCCTCCGAGACGTCACAGGCGATCAGCCGTCCGTCCGCGGGCAGCGCCCGCGCCATCGCCAGGGAGGAGAAGCCCGTGAACGTCCCGACCTCCACGATGTGCCGGGCCCCCACCATCCGGACCAGCCACGCCAGCAGCGGCCCCTGCTCCTCCGCCGACTGCATGCCGGCGGAGTCGGGGTAGCGGGCGTAGGTGGTCGTGACGAGCCCCCGCTGCACCGGGTCCAGCGGGGGGTTGTGGGCGAGCATGTACGCGTACAGCTCGTCCGTCATGCGCGTCGTGTTCCCCTTGCTCATACGGTCAGTTTGCCCGAATCGGCCGTCCGTGACGGGCGAACTGCCGGACGATCTCCTCCCCCGCCAGCACTCCGGCCGCCGTCAGCGCCGTCACCCCGGGGGCGGTCCAGGCCGCGTCCGCCAGTTCGCCGTGTCCCGGCCGCCAGGCCCGGTCCGCCGCCAGCAGCAGGTCGGCGTCGAGGAGCGAGTCGCCGGCCGCGAGGGTCGTGGCGGCACCCGTACGCCGGGCCACCTCGCGCATCGCCGCGCTCTTGGTCAGCGGCCGCGGTACGGCGTACACCTTGCGGCCCTGCAGCGAGACCGTCCAGCCGCGCGCCCCGGCCCACTCCGCGAGCGCCTTGAGCCAGTCCTCGGGCAGCAGCGCCCGCTCGACCACGAGGTAGGCGAACAGGTCCTCGGCCACCCGCTCCTTGCGCAGCCACGTCGGGTCGGCGGTGGCGAGCAGGTGCGCGCGTACGTCCTCCAGCGGCGCGCACTCGGCCTCGAGCCGGCGCGCGACCAGGCGCCGCCAGTCGCGGTCCGGTTCGCCGTCGACGAGCAGCTGGCCGCCGTTGGCGCAGATGGCGTACCGGGCCGGGGGTCCGGGGAAGCGGATGCGCTGGTACTGCTTGCGGGTGCGGGTGGTGGTCGGGACGAAGACCACGTCCGGGTCCGCGGCGAGCTCGGCGAGCAGGGCCGCGGCCGTCTCGGTCATGAAGGAGAGCGGCTTGCTCTCGTGCACCTCGACGCAGAGGAGGCGGGGGGCCCTCGGGTCGGGCATCGTCAGGCCGAGGGCTGCGGCGGAGTAGATGAGGGTGCGGTCGAGGTCGCTCGCGATGAGGACCGGGCCGGAGGCGGGGGTGGGGGTGGGGACGGCGGCCGTGGGGCTGGGGGTGGGACTCGGGCTCGGGTTCGGGTTCGGACTCGGGTTCGGGCTCACGTGAGAGATGGGTGCCCCTTCGGGTACGGGTGCCGTGCTGGGCGCGGGTGTCGTTCCGGGCGTGGTCACAGTGCCGTCACCGCCTTGCCGTCGGCGCCCGTGGCTCCCCGCGTGTAGTGGGGGTGGATCAGACCGACGCAGGTGTACGGCAGCCCGTCGACCTCCTCCACCGGTACGCCGCGCTGCTCGGCGAGCAGGCGTACGTGCCCCAGGTCGGCCCCCGCGCCCCGCTTGGCCAGGATCTTCCAGGGCACCCGGCGCAGCAGCACCCGGGTCGTCTCGCCGACGCCGGGCTTGACCAGGTTCACGTCGTGGATGCCGTACTCCTCGCTGATCCGCTCGACCGCGGCCCAGCCCTCCCAGGTGGGCCTGCGGTCCGCCGCCAGCAGCTCCTTGACCTCCGCGTCGACGGCCTCGGCGACCTCGGCGAAGCGGGTGGCCACGGTGTCGACGAACTCCGCCGAGACGTCGGCGCCGGCCAGCGAGCGGTAGAACTTCGCGCCGTGGAAGTCGTCGGGCCCGACCAGGTCCGCCCGCAGCACGGTGCGCGATATGAGGCCGGAGACCGTGGAGTTGAGGCACGCGGAGGGGATCAGGAAGTCCTCGCGCGTGCCGTACGTGGCCACGCAGCCGCCGGGGTCGGCGAGCACGACGATGTTCGGGTCGAACTCCGGGAAGTCCGCGAGAGCGGCGGTCAGTTCGCGGGTGATGGCGCCCTTGCCGGTCCAGCCGTCGACGAACACGACGTCGGCCGGGTCGTGGTGGGCGGCCAGCCAGCGCAGGGCGTTGGCGTCGATGCCGCGGCCGCGCACGATCGAGACGGCGTAGTGCGGCAGGTCGAGGCCGTGCCGGTGGCGGGCCCAGCGGCGCATCAGGACGCCGACGGGGGTACCGGCCCGGGCCAGCGAGACCAGGACGGGGCGCGGGGAGCGCTCGGCCAGCACGGTCTCGGTGACCGTGCCGACCGCGCGAGCGACGCGGACGGCGGAGGCGCCCAGAGCGGCCTGGTAGAGCTCCTGGTACTGGGCGCTGGGCTGGTACTCGACGGGCAGCGACTCGGCGTAGTGGGCACCGCCGGCCTGGATGGCCTCCTCGCGTTCCTCGGTCGGGGCCTCCAGCGCGACGTCGGACAGGTCCTGGAGCAGCCAGCCGACGTCGTCGGGGGCGTAGGAGGAGAACGCGGGGCCGCGCAGGGGATGGGGAAGGCCCGCGGGCGGTCCCTGGTGCTGCGGCTCGGACATGATCGGCTCCTGCCGGTCGTCGGTGGCGGGGTGGTGCGGGGGGTTCGGCGCGTGGGGGTACGTGCGGGAGTGCGGGTGCGCCTGCGCTTGCTCCGGGGTGGGTTCGGCGCGCGTCGCGCAGGCCGGTGCGTACGCGGGTACGACGGCGAGCAGGACCCGTCCGGCCTGTGCGGCGAGGCAGGCCAACAGGCCGTCGGGGGCGTGGAGTTCGGGGGTGTCGCCGGCCGAGTCGACGACCGCGACGACGGTGTCGAAGCCGGCGCCGGCGACGTTGTACGCGTACCGGTCGCCGGGGCCGTCGGCGGGGTGGTCGTGCGCGGGGAAGACGAGGCGGGTGCGGATGGCGTAGCCGGGGTCGTCGACGGCCAGGACGGGGCTGCGGGTGGTCGTGGAGTACCTGACCTGCACCGTGGGGGGCTGAGGGGTCTGGCGGCTCTGGGGGGACCCGGACGGGTCGGGGTGGGGGGCCGCGAGGTGCCGTTCCAGTTCGCGGGCCAGGGCCAGGGGGGCGTACATGAGCTCCTCGGTGCCGAGTACGAGGACTCGGCCCGGGGTGTCGCCCAGGGCCTCGGCCAGGCCGGCCGCCATGGCGGGGAGGGCCGCGGTGAGCGTCTCGCGGTGGGCCGGGGTGAAGCCGTGGCGGGCGCCGTCGGGTACGCCGGCGGGCCACTCGAGGGCGACCCGGGTCACGGCCGGAGCGTCCGCGTGCGGGGCCGGAGGGCCCGCCTGCCGCGACGCTTCCTGGGCGGCGACCAGGGCCTGCCCCTTGGCGAGGACGTCCGGGGGGAGGGCCACCGTGCCGGTCGCCAGGGCCACGAGGTCCACGCGGGCGCCCAGCGAAGCGGCGAAGGCGGCCAGGGCGTCGCGGTCGGCGGCGGAGCGCATGTCGACCAGGGCCACCACCACGTACCAGTCACGGGGGTGGCGGGCGTGCAGGTCGCGGATGGTGTTGCGGACCGTGTTGCCGGTGGAGAACTCGTCGTCCACCAGCACCAGCGGGCCCGGGCCGGCCAGCAGCTTCGGGTCCTCCGGCAGGAGCAGGTGGGAGGTGGCGTGCGAGTGGGACTCCTCGAACCCGCCGGCGGTCGCCACGCCCGGCACCGGCCGCCGCGTCGAGTGCAGGTACGGGGCGCTGCCGAGGCCGTCGGCGACGCAGTGGCCCAGGGCGGTGGCCGTCTCGGCGTAGCCGAGGACCACGGCGCGGGACGCCTCGTCCGGGCCGAGCAGGTCGCGCACGCGCCGGCCGAGCCCGTAGCCGGCGTCGTAGACGGTCGACGGGGACTGCGGTACGTGCTTGCCGAGGACGTTCGAGACCAGGAGGTGGGCCCGCTTGGGGTTGCGGCGCAGCGCGAGGCCCAGCAGGTCGCGCAGCGCGGGCGCCTCGGGCCGTTCGGCCCGTCGGCCGTCCGACGGTCCGTCCACGAGCTCCACGCCGAGCCGTTCCGCGACCCAGGTCCCGGACCACACCACGTCCTCCACCACTCCTTCTGCCGTTCCGCCGGCCGTTCCGTGGGCCGTCCCGCCAACCGTTCCCCCGGCCGTCCCGTCGACCATCCTCCCGGCCGTCCCGTCCTTCCGCCGCGCCCGGTCCGTCTCCGCGGGGGCCGCCACGTCCTGCCTCACCCCGCGAGCCCCGCCGTGAGGAGGTCGACGAAGCCGACGTCCTCACGGGCCACGCCGAAGACCTCGGCGCGCAGCATGGTGCGCTCGGCCCAGGCGCGGTGGGGCTTCACCTCGTTCATCTTGTTCGTGTACGCCGAGCGCATGACGCCGCCGCCGCCCCGTTCGGGCCGCAGGATGTCCTGGGCGTCGCTGAACTCCTCGTGGGAGACCACCGACAGGGCGTGGACGGGCGTCACGTGGGCGGGGTGGATGCAGGTCTTGCCGAGCAGGCCGTTGGCGCGGTCGAGTTCGATCTCGCGCAGCAGGCCGTCGAGGTCGTGCTCGATCAGGGCGGTGCGGAGTTCCTCCGCCTGCCCGTCGAGGAAGGGGCTGCGGCGCAGCTGGGGCTTGAACTTCCGCTCCTGGTGGCGGAAGTACTCCCAGACCGGCCCGGTGACCGTGAAGCCGGTGCCGTCGGCCCGCGAGAGGACGTTGACGACGTCGGCGATGACCCCGGCGACGATCTGGACGTCGTAGGCGGTCATGTCGGGGGTGCGGCGCAGCCCGTACGCCGAGCAGAAGTCGGTGACGCCGAGGCGGAGCGCGAGCACGCGGTCGCGGTACTTGTCGACGGTGCGGGCGATGCCGGCGAGCGCGAGGGCCCGGGTCTCCAGGTGGAGCAGTTCGGGTGATTCGAGGACGGGCATGGCGAAGAGCCGCTGTCCGGAGGCGGACTCGGCGCGCGCGACCGCGTCGAGGAACGCGACTCCTCGCTCTTCCGTGAACTTGGGAAGTACGAATCCGGCCAAATGCCGGACGGAGTCTCCGAGGCGCGCGACGAGGTCCGGGATCTGCTCGGGCAGCCGCACCCGGATGAAGAGCAGCGGCAGCTCGCGACCCCCTTCGGAGGCCTCCCGGTCGAGGTCGGCGAAATGCCGGACGAGGTTCTCCTCGGCGGCCGTGACGTCGCCGTCGCTGATGGAGTCCTCCAGGCAGATCACCATGGAGACGACGCCGCGGGCGGCCTGCTTGCGGATGTCGTCGGCGAGCCGGGATCGGGTGGCCGGGCTGTAGAGCGTGGCGCCCAGGGCCGCTGAAAGGACGCGGGCCGGGGACGCGAGGCTGAATTCCGCGGGCTGCTGGTGGAAGAGGTGCTCACGGACCGCAGGCGAAACGTGCCCGAAATGACGCATGTGCTTCCCCCGTACTGCCTTGGCGGCCCAACTGACGTGGCCGGTAATAGTACGTACGAATGAGTGTCAAGAGTTCCCCAAACCCATGAATTTCAGGTAACCCTCTTGCACCATGCCCAGGCTCCGCCCCGCCGACAAGGGGCGCGGCACGGGTCCGGCGGACGATGCGGCACGCAACCGGCAAAAGGGGGGCCGCATTGTCCCGCTCCGCCCGCAGGGGGCAGGATGACGGGCATGACGCACGCGATGCAGAAGGGTTCGAACATCCCCGTGGCCACCTCGGCGGTACGGGCGGTGCTGCGCTGGACGGACGGACCCGACGTCCCGGACGTGGACGCCTCGGCCCTCGTCCTGGGCCCGGACGGCCGCGTGCGCTCGGACGAGGACTTCGTCTTCTACAACCAGCCCCGGCACCCCTCGGGCGCCGTGTGGCGGCTGGGCAAGAAGCGACTGGCCGGGGACGCGATCACGGACGCGGTGCAGGCCGACCTGACCGGGTTCGGACCGGCCGTCGACCGGGTGCTGGTGGTGGCCTCCGCCGAGGACGTCCCGTTCGAGCACGTCCCGGACCTGCGGATCCTGCTGTACGACGCCTCGCCTGCGGCCGGCGGCGACCCGCTGGCCTACTTCGACGTACGGCCGGAGACCGGCACCGAGACGGCGATGATCTGCGGCGAGCTGTACCGGCGCGGCGAGGGCTGGAAGTTCCGGGCGCTGGGCGAGGGCTACTCGAACGGCCTGGAGGGCCTGGCCACGGACCACGGCATCTCGGTCGACGAGAACGCCGCGGAGGCCGCCGAGGGCGGCGCGCCGGGCGAGGACCGGACCCAGGCCGTGCGGCAGTCCGCGCCGCCGGTGCCCGTGGCGCAGCCGCACACCCCGGCCCCGGCCACCCAGGCGCCGCCGACCGCACCGCCCGCGTACGGCTACCCGCAGCCGGTCTCCCCGCCGCCCGTGCCGGTACCGGCCCCGGGCGGGGACCCGGCGTTCCGCCTGCCGCCGCAGGGGCCGCAGTTCATGCGGCGCTGACCGGCCCCGGCGGGCCGGCTCACGCCTTGGTCGTCTTGTACCCCCGCCCCCACTGCAGTCCCCATCCGTAGAGCCGGTCGAGCTCCGCCTGGAAGCCGTACACGAACTTCACCTCGCGGCGCACGATCAGGTCGCCCTTGACGTTCTCGATCGTCAGCACGGCGCAGGAGCGCGCCTCCGGCGCCCGCTCGTCGAGGGCGATCTCGATGCGCGGGCCGGTGGCGGGGTAGAGCGTGACCAGGGCGTGCGTGCGGTCGAACGCCGGGGTCTGGTCGTAGATGTAGACGAACACCAGCAGCCGCTTGATCTCTTCGGCGTGGTCGAGGTTGACGAAGAGCGTCTCGCCCGAGGGCGCCCCGAACCGGTCGTCTCCGCTGAGCTTCACGTACGGCGGGCTGTTGATGTCGCCGAGGAAGTTGCCGAGCGGCTGGACGACGCCCTTGCTGCCGTCGGACAGCTCGTAGAGGCAGCCGATGTCGAGGTCGACGTTGACCATGCCCTGGGTGTGGGCCTGGACGATCTCGGGTTTGAACAGCTTGAACGGATGGCGCAGCAGCTGACTGCTCTGGCCCGAGGGGCCGCCGATGTCCGAGGTGCGCATCCGCCAGGACAGGTTCACCCGCAGGTTGCCGCTGACCGCGCCCTGTTTGGTGAGCGAGATCGTGGGATGCCGCCGGGTCAGCTCGATCGCGTTGGACGAGGCGCTGCCCGAGTCGAACTGCGCCGCCCTGCCGCCCCTGAGGCCGTCGAAGAACCCCATGTCTACCCCCCAAGTCGTGTGGCGGGGCCGCGGAGGCGGCCGCACGCGCCGCGGGGCGGCCGCCGGGTCCGTTCGAACCCGATCGGCCGCCCCGCTGAGAAGCGTTCCGCATTCCCGCCCGGATCACACCCCGGACGGGACCTCCGCCTTCTCGCCGTCGCCGGCCCCGCCCCCGGCCGCCAGCCGCTTGTTGCGGCGCACGGAGGACCAGAAGGACCAGGCGATCAGGATGACGCCGACGAGGCCGGTGACGACCTCGTTGATCTCGTACTGGATGGTGACGAGCAGGATCACGGCGAGGGCGCCGATGGCGTAGTGCGCGCCGTGCTCCAGGTAGACGTAGTCGTCCAGGGTGCCCTGGCGGACCAGGTAGACCGTGAGCGACCGGACGTACATGGCACCGATGCCGAGGCCGAGGGCCATGAGCACGATGTCGTTGGTGATCGCGAAGGCGCCGATGACGCCGTCGAAGGAGAACGAGGCGTCGAGGACCTCGAGGTAGAGGAACATGAAGAAGGCCGCCTTGCCCGCGAGGGCGACGGCGGAGACCTGCTTGCCGCTGCGCTTGGCCTCCTCCTCGGCCTCGTGCTCGGCCTCCTCCTCTTCCTCGAGCTTGTTCTCGAAGTAGCCGGAGAGGCCGCCCACGATCAGGTACGTGATCAGGCCGGCGATGCCGGAGACGAGCACGGTCTGCGCCTTGTCGACGTGGGCGCCGCCGTGCTGGTGGGCCTGGGTCGCGAAGGTCATCGACGTGATCAGCAGGGCGATCATGGCGATGCAGACGGACAGCATGTCGACCTTGCCGAGCTTCGCCAGGGGGCGCTCCAGCCAGGCCAGCCACTGGATCTCGCGCTCCTCGAAGATGAAGTCGAGGAAGATCATCAGCAGGAACATCCCGCCGAACGCGGCGATCGACGGGTGGGCGTCCGTGACCAGCTGCTCGTACATCTCCTTGTCGTTCAACGCCAGGTTGACGGCGTCGATCGGACCGATCTTGGCGCTGATGGCCACGATCACGACGGGGAAGACCAGACGCATGCCGAACACGGCGATGAGCACGCCGATGGTGAGGAAGATCTTCTGCCAGAAGGCATTCATCTTCTTCAGGATTCCGGCGTTGACCACGGCATTGTCGAAGGACAGCGAGATCTCGAGGACGGAGAGGATCGCCACGATCCCGAAGGCGGTCCACCCCCCGTAGAGCACCGCTGCGGCGAGGCCGAGCGCAGTGACTGCGAACGACCAGCCGAAGGTTTTCAGAACCACAGGTACCTCATCCGGACGCGGCTTTACGAAACGTTGACCCCGAAGTCTAGAGCGATGCCCCGGAGACCCGACGCGTACCCCTGTCCCACCGCCCGGAACTTCCATTCGCCGTTGTAGCGGTAGACCTCGCCGAAGATCATTGCGGTTTCGGTGGAGGCGTCCTCACTGAGGTCGTAGCGCGCCAACTCCTGGCCGTCGGCCTGGTTCACGACGCGGATGAACGCATTGGTGACCTGCCCGAACGTCTGGCGGCGGGCGTCGGCGTCGTGGATGGAGACCGGAAAGACGATCTTGTCGACCTCCGCCGGCACGAGGGTCAGGTCGACGAGGATCGACTCGTCGTCGCCGTCGCCCTCACCGGTGAGGTTGTCGCCGGTGTGTTCGACGGAGCCCTCGGGGCTCCTGAGGTTGTTGTAGAAGACGAAGTACGGGTCCCCGAGCACCCGCCCGTCGCGGCACAACAGGGCGCTGGCGTCGAGGTCGAAGTCCGCCCCCGTGGTCGAGCGCGCGTCCCAGCCGAGCCCGATCATCACGCGGGTGAGGTTCGGTGCGGCCTTGGAGAGGGAGACGTTGCCCCCCTTGGCGAGTGTGACGCCCATGTTCGTGGTCCTCCCCGGACTTCGGTGTGGTGACAAAGCCGTCCGGCGCCGCACACACGGGGTGCGCGGCGCCGGACGGAGGGTGCTTCGGGCTGCGCCGGCCGCAGGCCGGCGCCGGGGCGCCGGTCGTGCGGCGACGCCGGGCGTCGGTCAGACGTTGACGCCGAAGTCCTGCGCGATGCCGCGCAGGCCGGAGGCGTAGCCCTGGCCGATCGCGCGGAACTTCCACTCCGCGCCGTTGCGGTACAGCTCGCCGAAGACCATGGCGGTCTCGGTCGAGGCGTCCTCGCTGAGGTCGTAGCGGGCCAGCTCGGCGTTGTCCGCCTGGTTCACGACGCGGATGTACGCGTTGCGGACCTGGCCGAAGCTCTGCTGGCGGGTCTCGGCGTCGTAGATCGAGACCGGGAAGACGATCTTGGCCACGTCGGCGGGCACGCCGGTCAGGTTGACCTTGATCTGCTCGTCGTCGCCCTCGCCCTCACCGGTGATGTTGTCGCCGGTGTGCTCGACCGAGCCGTCCGGGCTCTTCAGGTTGTTGAAGAACACGAAGTTCGAGTCGTTGGTGACCTTGCCCTGATCGTTCGTCAGCAGGGCGCTGGCGTCGAGGTCGAAGTCGACCCCGGTCGTGGTGCGAGCGTCCCAGCCCAGGCCGACGATGACCGCCGTCAGGTTGGGGGCGGCCTTGGTCAGAGAGACGTTGCCGCCCTTGCTGAGGCTGACTCCCACGGGTCCTCCAGTGTTTGTGTGGGGCGGGGCCCCGTCGTGCGTTGCTAACCGGATCAACGCTTGGATCCTAGTGACGGGTTCCCGTCCGCACCGGATTTTCCCGGGTCGCCGTGGCCTGATTCCCACCCCTGCGGGCGTTCAACCGGCCGCGCGGCGGCCGCGTGGCGGTCGTTCGGCGGTCGCGTCGGCGGTCGCGTCGGCGGCCTCAGAGGCTGTCGAGGGCCTTGACGTACTCGTTCAGGTCGCGGGCGTCGGGCAGGCCGTTGACGACGGTCCACCGGACGATGCCGTCCTTGTCGATGATGAAGGTGCCGCGCACGGCGCAGCCCTTGTCCTCGTCGAAGACGCCGTACGCGCGCGAGGTCTCGCCGTGCGGCCAGAAGTCGGACAGCAGCGGGTACTCCAGGTCCTCCTGCTCGCCGAAGACGCGCAGGGTCGGCACGGAGTCGTTGGAGAGGGCCAGCAGCTGGGTGTCGTCGTTGACGAAGCGGGGCAGCTGGTCGCGCAGCTCGCACAGCTCGCCGGTGCACACGCCGGTGAAGGCGAAGGGGTAGAAGACCAGGACCACGTTCTTCTCCCCGCGGAAGTCGGAGAGCCGGACGGTGGCGCCGTGGTTGTCCCTGAGTTCGAAGTCCGGGGCCTTGGTGCCGACCTCGATGGCCATCGCTCGCGTCCCTTCGTTGGGCTGTTCGGGGCTGTTCGGTGCTGTTCGGGGGGGTCCAGCCTATGACGGACGCGCGGGCCGCCCGCACGGCCCGTGGAAAACCGCGGGACCCCCCGCCGACCGTGGTCGGCGGGGGGTCCCGTCCGCTGGTGCCGCCGCGCGCCGCGCGGCGGGGGGCGCCGGGATCAGCGCTTGCCGGACTTCGCGGCCTTGGGGGTCTTCAGGCGCTGGGCCGACCACTCCTTGCCGATGCTGAAGCCCTTGCCGGGCGTCAGACCCGCGGTCTTGGCGGCCTCGCTGATGTCGCTGGCCTCCACGAAACCGTCCCGGCCGGTCTTCGGAGTCAGCAGCAGGATCAGCGCCTCCTCCTCGACGAGCTCCGTGGCGTCGACGAGCGTGTCGGTCAGGTCACCGTCCTCGTCGCGGAACCACAGGAGTACCGCGTCGGCCACATCGTCGTAATCCTCGTCGACGAGGTCATTGCCGATGAAGCCCTCGATCTCCTCGCGGAACTCCTGATCGACGTCGTCGTCGTAGCCGATCTCCTGGACCACCTGGTCGGACTGGAAACCCAGCCGGGCGGCCAGGCTGCTCTCCGCGTGGTCCGCGGTCGCGCTCACGGGGTGCCTCCTGCTCATGTTCGGTGAATGTCTTCTCGGCCGCGCGTGCACGCGCAGCATTGGGCGTAGTCCACACGGGAGCGGCGGATCGCGCAAGTACCCGGCCGCCGAGACCGTCGAAACGGTGACGATTACGGTCGTCTCGCCGCAAGTCCAGGCATGCTCCTGCCGCTCCTCCGGTGATCCATGCCACACCATTCTCGGGTATTCGGAAGCTCTTGATGACTTTCCTACCTCTTTGAGGGACGAACGGCCTTACGAACCTCCTAAACCTCTTGGGCGTAAAGTTGCGAGATGTCCGGACCTGTCCCCCACGGGTGACGGACACTCGCTCGAAGTTCCACCGGTTACCGTGCGGTAAAGGTGAAGATCCGGACCCCGCGGTACACGATGGGAGCCGGTGTGACCCATGGCACGAAGACTCCCCCGAGAGTGAAGGAACAGCGTGGCTTCCGCATCCGATCGCAACCCGATCATCATTGGCGGCCTCCCGAGTCAAGTTCCGGACTTCGATCCGGAAGAGACGCGGGAATGGCTGGACTCCCTGGACGCAGCCGTCGACGAGCGCGGCCGCGAGCGGGCCCGCTACCTCATGCTGCGCCTGATCGAGCGCGCCCGCGAGAAGCGCGTGGCCGTGCCCGAGATGCGCAGCTCGGACTACGTGAACACGATCGCGACCAAGGACGAGCCGTTCTTCCCCGGCAACGAGGAGATCGAGCGCAAGGTCCTCAACGCCACCCGGTGGAACGCCGCGGTGATGGTCTCGCGGGCCCAGCGCCCGGGCATCGGGGTCGGCGGCCACATCGCCACCTTCGCCTCCTCGGCCTCCCTCTACGACGTGGGCTTCAACCACTTCTTCCGGGGCAAGGACGAGGGTGACGGCGGCGACCAGATCTTCTTCCAGGGCCACGCCTCGCCGGGCATCTACGCCCGCGCCTACCTGCTCGACCGGCTCTCCGAGCAGCAGCTCGACGCGTTCCGCCAGGAGAAGTCGAAGGCCCCGTACGGCCTGTCCAGCTACCCGCACCCGCGGCTCATGCCGGACTTCTGGGAGTTCCCGACCGTCTCGATGGGCCTGGGCCCGCTCGGCGCGATCTACCAGGCGCGGATGAACCGGTACCTGGAGGCGCGCGGGATCGCGGACACCTCCGCATCACACGTGTGGGCGTACCTCGGCGACGGCGAGATGGACGAGCCGGAGTCACTCGGACAGCTGTCGCTGGCCGCCCGCGAGGGCCTGGACAACCTGACCTTCGTCGTGAACTGCAACCTGCAGCGGCTCGACGGCCCGGTGCGCGGCAACGGCAAGATCATCCAGGAGCTGGAGTCGATCTTCCGGGGCGCCGGCTGGAACGTGATCAAGCTGATCTGGGACCGCTCCTGGGACCCGCTGCTGGCCCAGGACCGCGACGGCATCCTCGTCAACCGGATGAACTCGACGCCGGACGGCCAGTTCCAGACGTACGCCACCGAGACCGGCGGGTACATCCGCGAGCACTTCTTCGGCGACGACCACCGACTGCGCACGATGGTCGAGAACATGACCGACCAGCAGCTGCTCCACCTGGGGCGCGGCGGCCACGACCACAAGAAGATCTACGCGGCGTACGCGGCGGCCAAGGCCCACAAGGGCCAGCCGACGGTCATCCTGGCGCACACGATCAAGGGCTGGACGCTGGGGCCGAACTTCGAGGGCCGCAACGCCACGCACCAGATGAAGAAGCTGACGGTCGACGACCTCAAGGGCTTCCGGGACCGCCTGCACATCCCGATCACCGACGCGCAGCTGGAGGGCGGCCTGCCGCCCTACTACCACCCGGGCCGGGACTCGGAGGAGATCCAGTACATGCACGACCGCCGCAAGGCGCTGGGCGGCTACGTGCCGACCCGCGTCGTGCGCGCGAGGCCGCTGCCGCAGCCGGAGGACAAGACCTACGCGACCGCCAAGAAGGGCTCGGGGCAGCAGTCGATCGCCACCACCATGGCGTTCGTCCGCATCCTGAAGGACCTGATGCGGGACAAGGAGATCGGCAAGCGGTTCGTGCTGATCGCGCCGGACGAGTACCGCACGTTCGGCATGGACGCGTTCTTCCCGAGCGCCAAGATCTACAACCCGCTGGGGCAGCAGTACGAGGCGGTCGACCGCGACCTGCTGCTGGCGTACAAGGAGTCGCCGACCGGCCAGATGCTGCACGACGGCATCTCGGAGGCCGGCTGCACGGCCTCGCTGATCGCGGCGGGCTCGGCGTACGCGACCCACGGCGAACACCTGATCCCGGTGTACGTCTTCTACTCGATGTTCGGTTTCCAGCGCACCGGTGACCAGTTCTGGCAGATGTCCGACCAGCTGGCACGCGGTTTCGTCCTGGGTGCGACCGCCGGCCGCACGACCCTGACCGGCGAGGGCCTCCAGCACGCCGACGGCCACTCGCAGCTGCTGGCCTCGACCAACCCGGCCTGCGTCGCGTACGACCCGGCGTACGGGTTCGAGATCGCGCACATCGTCCAGGACGGCCTGCGCCGGATGTACGGCCCGGAGTCCGAGGACGTCTTCTACTACCTGACGGTGTACAACGAGCCGATCCAGCACCCGGCCGAGCCCGCGGACGTGGACGTGGAGGGCATCCTCAAGGGCATCCACCGCTTCAAGGCGGGCGAGGCCGGCGCGGTCCCGGCGCAGATCCTCGCCTCCGGCGTGGCGGTCCCCTGGGCCCTGGAGGCCCAGCAGATCCTCGCGCAGGACTGGAACGTCCGGGCCGACGTCTGGTCGGCGACCTCCTGGAACGAGCTGCGCCGCGACGCGGTGGAGGCCGAGGAGCACAACCTGCTCCGCCCGGAGGAGGAGCAGCGCGTGCCCTACGTGACGCGCAAGCTGTCGGGGGCGCAGGGCCCGTTCGTGGCGGTCTCGGACTGGATGCGCAGCGTCCCGGACCAGATCGCGCGCTGGGTGCCGGGGCCGTACACCTCGCTGGGCGCGGACGGGTTCGGCTTCGCCGACACCCGCGGGGCGGCCCGCCGGTTCTTCCACATCGACGCCCAGTCGGTGGTCCTCGCGGTGCTCACCGAGCTCGCGAAGGAAGGGAAGGTCGACCGCTCGGTGCTCAAGCAGGCGATCGACCGCTACCGACTGCTGGACGTGGCGGCTGCCGACCCGGGCGCCGCGGGCGGCGACGCGTAGGGCCGTAGGCGGCGACGCGCGGCACGGTAGCGGTGACGCGCGGCTCCGGGGGACGCGCCGCGGGCGCGGGGGCGGACCGCTCCTGCGCCCGCGCGTGCCCCGCGGTGCTCCACGGAGGAGCGGGTTCCGGCGGGGCCGGGGCCCGCTCCGCCGCGTCCGCGTCCTTACGATTCCGCACATGAAGGATGCTCCCCCGCAGGTCCGCTGGGAGCGGCGGACCCAGAACCCGCTGCTCGCCCTCGCGGTGCTCTTCGCCGTGGCGTACGCGGTGCCGATCGTGCTGCCGGACGCGAGCCCGGCGCTCCACCGGGCGTGCACGCACGCCGAGTGGGTGGTGTGGGGGGCGTTCGCGTTCGACTACCTCGCGCGGCTGGGGCTGGCCGCCGACCGCCGGGTGTTCGTCCGGACGCACTGGCTCGACCTGGCGGCCGTGGTGCTGCCGATGGTGCAGCCGCTGCGGCTGCTGCGACTGGTGGCCACGCTGATGCTGGTGGGTCGGCGGGCGCGGATGGCGCCGCAGGTGCGGCTGACCACGTACGTCGCGGGCGCGGTGGTCGGGCTGCTGATGTTCGGCTCGCTGGCGGTGCTGAGCGTGGAGCGGGACGCGCCGAACGGGAACATCAAGAGCCTGGGCGACGCGGTGTGGTGGTCCTTCACGACCATGACCACCGTCGGGTACGGCGACCACTCCCCCACCACGGGGATGGGCCGGGTGCTCGCGGTGGGCCTGATGCTGTCGGGGATCGCGCTGCTCGGTGTGGTGACGGCCAACATCGCCGCCTGGTTCATCTCCCGCTTCGAGCGCGACGACCAGGAGGAGCGGCGCCAGACGGCCGCGATCACGGCGCTGGCGGACGAGGTGCGGTCGCTGCGGGCGGAGGTGGCCCGGCTGTCCGCGGGGGCGCCTCCCGCGGACCCGGGCGCCGTACGGCCGGAGGCCGCTGGCGTGCTGCCGGGGCCGGACCCCGCGCGGGATGCGGCCCCGGCGGACCTCAGCGCTCCCAGACCTTGAACGCGCGCACCTGGTGCGGCGATTCGGGCAACCAGACCCCGTCCCCGGGATAGGTCTGGAACTCGCCCGTCTCCGCGCACTCGGCCGACTCGTAGGTCGTCACCGGCCGCCGCATCCGGTTGGCGAGGGCCTGCACGGTCTTCCCGGCCGGCAGCGCCACGCAGCTGTCGACGTCGACCGACTTCAGTTCGTGCACCTGCCGGGACCCCTGGAAGCCGGCCCTGGCCCACAGGCACAGCTGGCCGGGATCGCACCGGCCGAGGGCGGTCGGGGGCGGGGCCGCGGCCCGGGCGCTGGCGGGTGCGGCGGCGGGCAGCAGCGCGCTGGCGGCCAGCAGGGCGGCGGCGGCCAGGGCGGTGGTGGCGTACGTGCGCATGTTCATCACTCCCGTGGGTCGGCGCGGGGCCCGTACGGGTGGTCCGGTTGGACCAGCGGCCCGCACGGAGCGCCGTACCCCCACGCTGACCTGCACCGATGCCGGGGCGGAAGGGGCTCCGTCGGGGTCCACCCGGATAGGCGACAGCCCCGCCGGGGTGCGTGCGGCGGGGCTGTCGGGGCGCCGGGTTGACGCCGGTGCGCGGTGCGGTCGTACGGGCGTGGCGGCGCCGCGGCCCGGGTGCGGACCGGGTCAGACGTGCCCCATCCCGGCCCCCGCCTCGGCGTTGGCGCCGCGCTTGGTCAGGGCCGCGACCGCGGCGGCGAGCAGGGCGACGGTCCCGGCCACGGTGAAGGCGAGGCCCATGCCCGACACGAACGTGTCATGGACGACGTCGGCCACGGCGCGGGTGACGGCCGCGGGGGTGCCCTCCGGGGACGGCGGGGCGTAGCCCACCTCGACGCCCTTCTTGACCAGCTCCAGCTGCTCGGCCGGCAGCGGCGGCAGCTTCGCGTCGGCCCAGTTCCCGGCGAGGTCGCCGTCCACCTTGGCGGCCATGACGGCGCCGAGGACGGCGGTGCCGAGGCTGCCGCCGACCTGCATGGCGGCCTGCTGGAGGCCGCCGGCCACGCCGGAGAGCTCCAGCGGGGCGTTGCCGACGATGACCTCGGTGGCGCCGACCATGACGGGCGCGAGGCCGAGGCCGAGCAGGGCGAACCAGAGGGAGAGGGCGAGGGTGCCGGTGTCGGCTGTGATCCGGGAGAGCCCGAAGCAGGCGGCCGCGGTGGCGAGCATGCCGGCGACCAGCGGGATGCGCGGGCCGAGCTTGCTGATGGCCACGCCGGCCGCCGGGGAGCCGACGATCATCATCCCGGTGAGCGGCAGCAGGTGCAGGCCGGCGTCGACCGGGGCCATGCCGTGGACGTTCTGCAGGTAGAAGGTGACGAAGAACAGCCCGCCCATGAACGCGAAGGCCATCAGCACCATCAGGACGGTGCCGGCCGACAGCGGGACGGAGCGGAAGATGCCCAGTGGCACCAGCGGTTCGCGGACCTTGGTCTCCCAGACGGCGAAGACGGCGAAGCAGACCACGGAGCCGCCGAGGAAGCCGAGCGTGCGGGCGTCGCCCCAGCCCCACTCGGGGGCTTTGATGATCGACCAGACGAGGCCGAACATGGCGCCGGACAGCAGCAGGATGCCCAGCAGGTCGAACGAGCGGGGTGCGTTCTCGGCGCGGTGGTCCTTGAGGACGAGCAGGCCGAAGGCCGTGGCGACCAGGCCCACGGGCACGTTGATGAAGAAGCAGGACTGCCAGCTGACGTGCTCGACGAGCAGGCCGCCGACGATCGGGCCGGCCGCGGTGGAGGCGCCGATCACCATGCCCCAGATGCCGATGGCCATGTTGAGCTTCTCGGCGGGGAAGGTGGCGCGCAGCAGGCCGAGGGCCGCGGGCATGAGCAGGGCGCCGAACAGGCCCTGGAGCACGCGGAAGGCGATCACCAGGCCGACGCCGTGGGACAGGCCGATGGCCGCCGAGGAGGCGGCGAAGCCGGCGATGCCGATGAGGAAGGTCTGGCGGTGGCCGAACCGGTCGCCGAGCTTGCCGGCGGTGATCAGCGCGACGGCCAGGGCCAGCAGGTAGCCGTTGGTGATCCACTGGACCTCGGCCAGGCTGGCGTTCAGGTCCTCCTTGATCGTCGGGTTGGCGATCGCGACGATGGTGCCGTCGAGGGTGACGACCATGACGCCGATCGCGACGCTCAGAAGGGTCAGCCAGGGATGGCCGCGCAGACCCCGGCCCGGCGCGTCGCCGGGCGTCTTCGTGGTCGCCCCGTCGGCGACGGTGAGCTCAGTAGTCATGAAAAAAGGTTAGTGACAGTCGCTGACATTTCTCCAACGGGTCAACGATTCGCTGCTGTTGCCTGGCTCACAGGTATCGTGGGCCAGCTCCGGCCGGGAGAGAGGACATACCGGGTGATGACGGAACCGCGCACCGCCCCGGGCGTCACGCCCGGCCTGCGGGAACGCAAGAAGCGGCGGACCAGGGACGCGCTGCTGCGCGCCGCGCTCGTGCTGTTCACCACCAAGGGGTACGAGCAGACGACCGTGGACGAGATCACCGAGGCCGTGCACGTCTCCCAGCGCACCTTCTTCCGCTACTTCGCCAACAAGGAAGAGGTCGCCTTCGCCGTCCAGGACGTCGTCGAGTCCCACTTCGTGGCCGCCCTGCGGGCCCGGCCCGCGGAGGAGAACCCCTTCGCCGCGCTGCGCGCCGCCGTGCTCGACGCCTGGGACACCATCGAGGAGGCCATCGCCGACGTGGTCCCCGTCGACCTGCACATGCGGACGTACCAGCTCATCGAGTCCACGCCCGCCCTGCAGTCCGTCCACCTGCGGCGCTCCACGGAGCTCGAGGAGGAGATCGCGCGGCTGATCGCCGGGCGGGAGGGCCTCGACGTGGACCGCGACCCGCGCCCGCGGGTGGCGGTCGCCGCCTTCTCCGGGGTCATGCGGATGACCGGACGGATGTGGGGCAGGGGAGAGGACACGAGCGTCGAGGCGATCCGGCGCATGACCGTCGAGTACCTCGACCACCTCGCCCCCGCCCTGGCGGCCGACTGGCGCTGAGCCGCCGCCCCTCCTCGCGCGTGCACCCGAGGGCGCCGCGCGCGCCCTCACACCGGCCTCGGGCCAGCGGTGAGTAACGGGGAGCGGACGCGGTGTCAGGAAGTCGTGCGGGGCGCCGTGAGGCTGCTCACGCAGAGGGCCACCCGGCGTGCCCCGGGGGCCCAACGCCTCCTACAGTGTCCCGAAGTGACCTCCACCGACACCCCCGCCGGCACCCTCACCGCCGTGCGCGCCCTCCTCGCGCTCACGGTGGTCTTCATCATGCTCGCGACGACCGGCTGGACCACCCTGCACCAGTCCGGCCGGGAGCCCTCCGCACGGGCCGCCGCCCTCGCCCTGTGGGCCCGCGGCACCGTCGACGGGCGTCGGCTGCCCGCCGCCGAGACCGCGGCACCGGGCATCAGGGCCTTCTTCGCCACCCTCGACGGCGCCCAGCGGGCCCGGCTCGCCGACCGCTACCCGCTCGTCGTCGGCAACCTCGAGGGCGCCCCCGTCACCCTGCGCTACCGAGCCAACCGGCGCGCGATGGTCCAGGCGCGCACCGCCGAGCAGGCGCGCGCCAAGGACTACCGGCTCGCCCCGGCCGGGCGCGACGAGGCGTCCCGCCGGGCCCACCGGCTGGACTCCCTGCTGACCCCGGACCGCCGGATCCTGGCCTTCGACCCGGCCGGCGGCGGCCGGGTGGCCGAGGTCTTCGGCGATCTCGACACCGCCCGCCGCGTCTCCGTGGTCGTGCCCGGCGTGGACACCGACCTGCTCACCTTCGAGCGCACCCAGCGCCGCTACTCGGCACCGGTCGGCATGTCCGAGGCCCTGTACGACGCCGAGCGCGCGGTCGACCCGACGTCCCGGACCGCCGTGATCGCCTGGGCCGACTACACCACCCCCACCGGGGTGGGCATGGACGCCGCCACCGGCCGGCTGGCCGCCGACGGCGCCGTCCGGCTGCGGTCGATGGTCGCGGGGCTGCCGGGGGACTCCCGGGTGGAGCTGTTCTGCCACAGCTACGGCTCGGTGGTCTGCGGAGTGGCCGCGCACGGGCTGCCCGCGCGGGTGACCGACATCGCGGTGGCCGGCAGCCCCGGCATGCGCAGCCAGTCGGCCGCGGGGCTGGGGACGACGGCCCGGGTGTGGGCCATGCGCGACCCCGGGGACTGGATCGGGGACGTGCCGTACCTGGAGCTCGGCGGGCTGGGCCACGGGGCGGACCCGGTGTCGCGGGGCTTCGGTGCGCGCGTGCTGTCCTCCGCCGGCGCCCAGGGCCACACCGGCTACTTCACGCCGGGTACGGTCGCGCTGGCCAACCTGGCCCGGATCGGCGTGGGTTCGTACGCCTCGGTGGTCTGCCGGACCGGGGGAAGTGCCTGTTCGGAGCCGGTCGACGGGACGGATGGGGCCTGACCGGGCCGAAGTGCGGGAAATTCGCCCACGCAGCGAGGGGACGCCGGAGCGGGCGCCGCTTACGATGAGCCGCATGGGTGACGTACTGGCCGGAAATCATGCCGTCTGGGAGTTCGGTTCGGACTCGGTGGTCATCCGCTTCGAACGGGGGATCAGGGCACCGCGCCTGTGGGGCGCACTGGGCCAACGACGCGTGCCCTACGCGGCGTTGTCCGACGTCACGCTCACTCCCGGGAAGCGGGACACGCTCGTGTGGCGCGCCGTGCCGCGTCCGGGCGCCGATCCGCTGGTGGAGGCGGCCACGGGCCAGCTCAGGGAGACGAGCGACCCGTACCGGCTCGTGCTGCCCGCCGACCGCGCCGAACAGGCGGCGGAACTGGCCGAGAACCTGCGGTCCGCCCTGGGGCCCGACCGGGACGAGGCGGCGAATCGTTTCCTCGTGCCACCGCCGGAGGGACCCCGGCAGTTCAAGGGGTACGACGCGCGGGCCGCGTTCGACGGCTCCGCCGTGACCCTGCGCTGGTCGCGCACCGGGGCCTCCAGCGCCAAGTGGAAGGCGGGCGACCAGTACGTGCCGCTGGAGGCGCTCGCCGGCGTCGAGTGGCGCTCCCCCGAGGCACCCGGCGGGCACCTGCGGCTGGTCCGGCGCGGCGGTCCCGCCGCCGGGGACGCCACCGTCCCGCCCGACCTGGACCCGGACACGGTGCTGTTCGGGATGGGCAGCGGGGCGGTGCACGAGTCCCTGCCGTTCGCCGCGGCGGTGCTGCACGCGGTGCGGACCAAGGGGCCGGCGCTGCCGGTGGCCGCGGTACGCCCGGGGCGGGGCGACCCGGCCGACATCGCCGACCGGATCCGCCACCTCGGCGACCTGCACCGCGCGGGGCTGCTCACCGACGACGAGTTCACGGCCAAGAAGGCGGAGCTTCTCGCGTTGTTGTGAGGGGCTCGCCCAGGTGACCCTGCGTCCGGCGTCAGGGTGGGCTCGCTTCGGGGCCGGCCGCCCCGTGGTGTGCGGGTCCCCTCGGCGCTTGACGGGGGCGGCCTGCAGGCCCTGCGGCAGGCCCACCCCTGTCAAGCACCTCCCCCACACACCACGGGGCGGCCTGACCGGGTCGCGGAGGGTCAGCCCTGCTCGCGCACCAGCGAGGTGAAGGCCATGTCCGGGTAGCGGGCCCCTGCCACCTGCCCGGCGACCGGCTCCAGCAGCTCCAGCTCCGCCCCGCTCAGCGTGATCCGGGTCGCGGCCGTGTTCTCCAGGAGTCGCGCGCGCTTGCGGGTGCCCGGGATCGGTACGACGGCCAGTCCGTGCACCTGCGCCCGCTGCTGCACCCAGGCCAGCGCGATCTGCGCCGGGGTCGCCCCGTGCGCGGCGGCGACGGCCCGGACCGGCTCGAGCAGGGCGGCGTTGGCCTTCGCGTTCTCCCCCGTGAAACGCGGCTGGCTCCGCCGGAAGTCGCCGGCCGTCAGCTCGGTACCGGCGTCGGAGAAGGAGCCGGTCAGGAAGCCCCGGCCGAGCGGCGAGTAGGGCACGAGGGCCACGCCCAGCTCCGCCGCCGCGCCCACCGCGCTCAGCTCCACGTCGCGGCTGAACAGCGACCACTCCGACTGCAGCGCGGCGATCGGGTGCACGGCGTGCGCCTCGCGCAGCTCCGGACCGGTCACCTCGCTCAGACCCAGGTGGCGCACCTTGCCCTCGGCCACCAGCTCGGCCATGGCCCCGACCGACTCGGCCAGCGGCACGGCGGGGTCCCGGCGGTGCATGTAGTAGAGGTCGATGGTGTCGGTGCCGAGCCGCTTCAGGCTGGCCTCGACGGCCTGCCGGACGTACGCCCGGTCGTTGCGGACACCCCGGTACACGGGGTCGTCGGCGCGGCGCTCGATGGCGAACTTGGTCGCCAGCACGAGCTCGTCGCGGTGCGCGGCGACGAAGGGGGCCAGGAACTCCTCGTTGGCCCCGAGACCGTAGGTGTCGGCGGTGTCGAAGAGGGTGACCCCGACCTCGAGCGCGGCTTCGAGGGTGTCCCGGGCGGCGCTCTCGTCGGTGTCTCCGTAGAACTCGCTCATGCCCATGCAGCCGAGTCCCTGCACGCCGACCAGCGGGCCGTGCGCGCCGAGTGCGGCCTGGGTGATTTCCTTCTGCTCCATCAGGGCCGTGCCTTCCCGTAGATGACGTCGATCTTGTAGTCGAGCGAGGCGAGCGCGTCGGTCAGCTCCGCGATGCGCGCCGTGACGTCCCGACGGGTCCGCTCCAGCAGCTCGCGCCGTTCGTCGACGGTGTGCTCGCCCTCGCGGACCAGCTCCGCGTACCGGACCATGTCGGCCACGGACATGCCGGTGGCGCGCAGCTTGCCGACGAAGGCGAGCCAGTTCAGGTCCTTGTCGGTGAACCGCCGCTGCCCGGAGTGCGTGCGGTCCACGTGCGGCATCAGGCCGATGCGCTCGTACCAGCGCAGGGTGTGCTGGCTCAGTCCGGTGCGCTCCGCCACCTCGCGGATGGTGTAGCGGGTCTCGGTCAGGCCGGAGCGGGTCCGGGTCGGGCTGGGACGGGTCTCGGTCGGGCTGCGGCGGGTCTCCGTCAGGCTCATGACCTCACGCTAGATCCCTAGAGCGCACTCCAGGCAAGTGCCACCGGCGGGAGATCGGGCGGGACCTTGCGGGCGCGGGCGAGGAAGTAGGCTCGGCGCCATGGAGAGCCTGCACATCATCGACACCTGGCCCGTGCCCACCGCCGCCGCGGCCGTCGTCCGGGCGGACGGGACCGTGGCCGGTCGGCACGGACCGGTCGACCACCGCTTCCCGCTGGCCTCCGTCACCAAGCCGCTGGCCGCGTACGCCGCGCTCGTCGCGTACGAGGAGGGTGCGATCGAGCTGGACGAGCCGGCCGGCCCCGAGGGCTCCACGGTCCGCCACCTGCTGGCCCACACCAGCGGACTGGCCTTCGACGAGCACCGCGTGATGGCCCCGCCCGGACAGCGCCGGCTGTACTCGAACGCCGGCTTCGAGGTGCTGGGCGACCACATCGCCAAGGCCACCGACATCCCCTTCGCCGAGTACCTGCACCAGGCGGTGCTGGAGCCGCTCGGCATGACCTCGACGACGCTGGAGGGCTCGCCCGCGAAGGACGGCGTCTCGACGGTGGCGGACCTGGTGCGCTTCGCCGCCGAGCTGCAGGCCCCGCGGCTGCTGGACCCGCGGACGGTGGCCGCGGCCACCACCGTGGTGCACCCGGGCCTGAAGGGCGTCCTGCCCGGCTACGGCAGCCAGGTCCCCAACGACTGGGGCCTGGGCGTGGAGATCCGCGACGGCAAGTCCCCCCACTGGACGGGCGCTTCGTCCTCGCCGCGCACCTTCGGGCACTTCGGCCAGGCCGGTACCTTCCTGTGGGTGGACCCGGACGCGCGCGCCGCGTGCGTGGCGCTGACGGACCGGGCCTTCGGCCCGTGGGCGGTCGAGGCCTGGCCGCCCTTCACGGACGCGGTCCTGGCCGAACTGCGCACTGCGGCGCGCTGACGGCGGCAGGCCCGCGCGGGCGACGGCCCGGCGCACCACGTCACGGTGACATACCTCACAGGGTGAACTCCTGACGGTCTGCCGGGTTCCGCCGGAAAGGCCCCATTACCGCTCGACAACGGATCGCTAGATTCCGGTTCTCATCAGCCACCCCCCACTGGCCGAGAGAAAGAGAACCGGTGCGCACGCGCAGAATCTGGATGACGGCCGCGGCCGTCACGGCAGGGATCACCGGCGTCCTCACCCTGTACGGGGTGACCGGCACGGGCGGACTCGACGAGGGGCCGGCGGACGCGCGGCCGCCCGTCACCGGGCCCGTGGTGTCCGAGCTGCGCACCTCGGCCCTGACCGTCGCGGGCTCGGAGGCGTCGTACCGGGACGAGGACACCGCGCCCTTCTCGATGCTCGCGGTCTCCTGGGACGACCCGGCCCGCCGGGTCCCGGGCACCATCAGGGTCCGCGCCCACTCCACGCGCACCGGCCACTGGACGAAGTGGCTCACCCTCGGCTCCGAGGACGGGGCCGCGTCCGACGGCGCCGGCCGGCCCGGCCTGCGCGGGGTCTCCGAGCCGGCCTGGACGGGCCCGTCCGACGGGGTCGAGGTCCGGGTCGCGGGCCGCGGCGGCGCCCTGCCCGCCGGGCTCCGGCTCGACCTGGTCGACCCGGGCAGCTCCCGCGTCGTACGCGCCGCGCCCGCCGCGTACGCCTTGGACGCCGTGGACGCCACCGGCGACCCGACCGCCCCGCCGACCGCGGACCAGCCCACCGCCCCCACCCCCGACGCCACGGAGACCGCCACGGCCACGGAGCCGCCCGCGGCGACCGCCTCCCCCACCGCACCGGAACCCACCGCGCCCGAGCCGACCGCCACCACCGCGGCACCCGACGGCAGCCCGACCCCGACCGTGTCGGCCCCGACCCCCACCCCCACGGCCCCGGACTCCACGGCCCCGCGCCCGGACGTCGTCACCCGCGCCCAGTGGGGCGCCGACGAGACGATGAACGACGAGGCCCCGCAGTACGGCTCCGACGTCAAGGTCGTCTTCGTCCACCACACCGCGCAGACCAACGACTACGACTGCGCCGACTCCGCAGCGATCGTCCGCGGCCTGCACACGCTGCACGTGAAGACCAACGGCTGGAAGGACCTCGGCTACAACTTCGTGGTCGACAAGTGCGGCACGGTCTTCGAGGGCCGCAAGGGCGGCGCCGACCTCCCCGTCATCGGCGCCCACACCTACGGCTTCAACACCGACACCACCGGCGTCGCCGTGATCGGCAACTACACGGACGCCGACGCCCCGGCCCCCGCCAAGGAGGCCGTCGCCCGCATCGCCGCGTGGAAGCTCGGCCAGTACCGGCACGACCCGCTGGGCACCACGACCATCACCGCGGTCATCGACAACGGCAAGTACAAACCCGGCACGAACGTCACCTTCCAGCGGATCTCCGGCCACCGCGACGGCTTCGCCACCGAGTGCCCCGGCACGGTCCTGTACGGCCAGCTGCCCGTCGTCCGCACCTGGGCCGGGGGTCCCGTGGCCGGCCTGGCCGTCCGCTCCGTGACCGGCGCGAACCTTTCGGGGAGCACGTACTACACCAAGGGCAAGGTGACGGTCGGCTGGACCGCCACCACCCCCGCCGCCCTGGTGTCCGGGTACGAGGTGCTCGTGGACGGCAAGTCCGCGGCCGCCGCGCCCGGTTCGGCCACCTCCGTGGCCGCGGCGCTGGCCCCCGGCAGCCACCAGGTGCAGGTCCGCGCCACCCACCTGTCGGGCCGGACCTCCGTCTCCGCCCCGGTCACCGTGGTCGCCGAGACCACCCCGCCGACCTTCCCGACCGCCCCCTCCCTCGCGCTGCGCACCGGCACCGTCAACACGACCGCCGTACCGCTCACCCTCGCGTGGAAGGCGGCCGACGACGCGGCGCTGCGGTACGTGAAGCTGACCGCCCCCACCGCCGTCACCTACCTCCCGACCACCACGAGTTCGGCCCGCACCGCACCGGCCGGCACCGCCACCACCTTCGCGATGACGGCGTACGACCGGGCCGGCAACACCCGCACGGCCTCGGTCGCGGGCACCCCGGTCGTCCTCCAGGAGACCGCGGCCGTGAAGTCCGGGAGCTGGAGCAGCCGCGCCAACTCCTCCTACCTGGGCGGCGCCTCGCTCTCCTCGGCCACCCCCGGCGCGAGCCTGAGCTGGACCTTCAACGGCCGCTCGGTCGCGTGGACGGTCTCGCGCGCCACCGGCTCGGGCCAGGCGTACGTGTACGTCGACGGGGTCAAGGCCGCCACGGTGGACCTGCGTTCGGACGCCGTGAAGTACCGGGACGCGCTCTGGACCAGGTCCTGGACCACCAGCGGCACCCACACCCTCAAGGTCGTCGTCGTGGGAACGGCCGGCCGCCCGACCGTCACCACCGACGGCGTCGTCTACCTGAAGTGAGCCCTCGGGCCACCCCCTAGGGAAGCTCCCAGACGAGCAGCTCCCCCGCGGACTCCGCCTCGATCTCCAGGCCCTTCTCGCCGGTGATCCGCGCGGAGTCCCCGGGGCCGAGCCGCTCACCGCCCAGCCGGTGCTCCCCGCGCACCACGTGCACGTATGCGCGCGGGGCGTCCGGCACCGCCGTGCGCTCCCCCGCCGCGGGCCGCCGCACGTGCAGCACCGCCCCGGCCGCCGGCACCGGGTACGGCGTGCCGTCCGCGAGGCCGCGCTCGATCGCGTACGAGGGCTCGCCGCCCGGCACCTCGGGCACCAGCCACATCTGCACGAAGACCAGCGGCTCGGCGCCGTCGTTGCGCTCGACGTGCCGCACGCCCGCGGCCGAGCCCAGCCGCTGCACGTCGCCCGGGCGCACCTCGGTGGCGTGCCCGGCACTGTCGCGGTGGGTGAGCACGCCCTCGACCACCCACGTCACGATCTCGGTGTGGCTGTGCGGGTGCTCGTCGAACCCGGCGCCCGGCGCCAGCCGCTCCTCGTTGCAGGCCGTCAGGGGGCCGAAGCGGAGGTTGTCCGGGTCGTAGAAGCCGCCGAAGGAGAAGGCGTGCCGGGTGTCGATCCCGGCCTCGCGGTCCCCGCCCGGATACCGTTCCGCACCACGTCGCACATCAATCATGGGAGCACCGTAGACCCCGGGGCTCCGCCCAGGCGTCCGGATAAGGCAGTCTTGTCCCGTGCCAGAACCCGAGCGTGAGCATCTCCCCGCGCATCCCGCCCATCCCCACGCCGCGACGCTGCGACGGCTCGAGAAGTCGTCCGGCCGCCTCGCCGCGAACGCGATCGCCCGCATGGACGAGACGCTGCCGTGGTACAGGGCAATGCCGCCGGAGAACCGCTCGTGGATCGGTCTGGTCGCCCAGGCCGGCATCGCGGCCTTCACCGAGTGGTTCCGGCACCCCGAGACCCCGCAGGCCATCTCGACCGACGTCTTCGGCACCGCCCCGCGCGAGCTGACCCGGGCCATCACGCTGCGCCAGACCGTGGAGATGGTCCGTACGACGATCGAGGTCATGGAGGTCGCGATCGAGGAGGTCGCCGCCCCCGGGGACGAGTCGGTCCTGCGCGAGGCCCTGCTGGTGTACGCCCGCGAGATCGCCTTCGCCACCGCCCAGGTCTACGCACAGGCGGCCGAGGCACGCGGCGCCTGGGACGCGCGGCTGGAGTCGCTGGTGGTCAACGCGGTGCTGTCCGGCGAGGCCGACGAGGGCGCGCTGTCCCGGGCCGCCGCGCTGGGCTGGAACTCGCCCGAACACGTCTGCGTGGTGCTGGGCACGGCGCCCGACGGGGACAGCGAGCTGACCGTCGAGGCGATCCGGCGGGCCTCCCGGCACGCGAAGCTGCAGGTGCTCACGGGTGTGCTGGGCGACCGGCTGGTGGTCATCGCGGGTGGCAGCGACAACCCGCTGCAGGTGGCGAAGTCCCTGATCGGCCCGTTCGCGGCCGGTCCGGTGGTGGCCGGCATGGTGGTGCCGGACCTGCTGACGGCCACCCGCTCCGCGCAGGCCGCGGCCGCGGGCCTCAAGGCCTGCTCGGCGTGGCAGGACGCGCCGCGGCCGGTGTTGGCGGACGATCTGCTGCCGGAGCGCGCGATCGCCGGAGACCCCTCCGCGCGGGAGCAGCTGGTGGAGGAGATCTACAGACCGCTGGAGGAGGCCGGGTCCGCGCTGCTCGAGACCCTGAGCGTGTACCTGGAGCAGGCGAGCAGTCTGGAGGGGGCCGCGCGGATGCTGTTCGTGCATCCGAACACCGTGCGCTACCGGCTCCGACGTGTGACGGACGTCACCGGGTGGTCGCCGTCCGATGTACGTTCGGCGTTCACGCTACGGATCGCCCTGATCCTCGGGCGTCTGGCCGAGGGCGACTCCCAACCCTAGACTTTTGTTGAACATCAACAATTAGCCCATCGGTTCTTCGTCCCTGTCCCCACGGGCGGCGGGGACCGTCGACAAGAGAGAGTGTGAGAGTGCTCGTACTCGTCGCTCCCGGCCAAGGCGCTCAGACGCCCGGCTTCCTGACCCCCTGGCTCGAACTGCCCGGCGCCGCCGACCGGCTCGCCGCGTGGTCCGAGGCCATCGGGCTGGACCTCGCCCACTACGGCACGAAGGCCGACGCGGACGAGATCCGCGACACCGCCGTGGCCCAGCCGCTGCTCGTGGCGGCCGGCCTGCTCTCGGCCTCCGCCCTGGGCACCCTCCAGCCGGGCGCGGTCGCCGGCCACAGCGTCGGTGAGATCACCGCGGCCGCGTACGCGGGCGTCCTCGACGACACCACCGCCCTGCGCCTGGTCCGCACCCGCGGTCTGGCCATGGCCGAGGCGGCCGCCGTCACCGAGACGGGCATGGCCGCGCTGCTCGGCGGCGAGCCCGAGGTCGTGCTCCCGCACCTGGAGAAGCTGGGTCTGACCCCCGCGAACGTCAACGGCGCGGGCCAGATCGTGGCCGCCGGCACGGCGGAGCAGATCGCCGCGCTCGCCGAGGACAAGCCGGAGGGCACCCGCAAGGTCGTCGCCCTCAAGGTCGCGGGCGCCTTCCACACGCACCACATGGAGCCCGCGGTGGCCGCGCTCGACGCCGCCGCCAAGGAGCTGGCCCCGGCCGACCCGCGGTTCGCGTACGTGTCGAACAAGGACGGCCAGGTCGTGGCCACGGGCGCCGAGGTCGTCGCCCGGCTGGTCGGCCAGGTCGCCAACCCCGTCCGCTGGGACCTGTGCATGGACACGTTCAAGGAGCTCGGTGTCACCGGCCTCCTGGAGGTCTGCCCCGGTGGCACCCTGACGGGTCTGGCCAAGCGCGCCCTGCCGGGCGTCGCGACGCTGGCGCTGAAGACCCCCGACGACCTCGAGAAGGCCGCCGCGTTCGTCGCCGAGCACACGGCCTGAGACAAGGAGCCCTCACCGCATGTCGAAGATCAAGCCTGCCAAGGGCTCCCCGTACGCCCGCATCCTCGGTGTCGGCGGCTACCGGCCGACCCGCGTGGTGTCCAACGACGTCATCCTCGAGAAGATCGACTCGTCCGACGAGTGGATCCGCTCGCGCTCCGGCATCGCGACCCGGCACTGGGCCTCCCCGGAGGAGACCGTCGCGGCGATGTCGGTGGAGGCCTCCGGCAAGGCCCTGGCGGACGCCGGCGTCTCGGCGGACCAGATCGGCGCCGTCATCGTCTCGACCGTCTCGCACTTCCGGCAGACCCCGGCCGTCGCCACGGAGATCGCCGACCGGATCGGCGCCCACAAGCCGGCCGCCTTCGACATCTCGGCGGGCTGCGCCGGCTTCGGCTACGGTCTGACCCTGGCCAAGGGCATGGTCGTCGAGGGTTCGGCGCAGTACGTCCTCGTCATCGGCGTGGAGCGGCTCTCCGACCTCACCGACCTGGAGGACCGCGCGACGGCCTTCCTGTTCGGCGACGGCGCGGGCGCCGTCGTCGTGGGCCCCTCGAACGAGCCTGCCATAGGCCCGACCGTCTGGGGTTCCGAGGGCGACAAGTCCGAGACCATCAAGCAGACCGTGCCGTGGGACCAGTACAAGACCGGGGACCGCTTCCCGGCCATCACGCAGGAGGGCCAGGCGGTGTTCCGCTGGGCCGTCTTCGAGATGGCCAAGGTCGCCCAGCAGGCACTGGACGCGGCCGGTCTCACCCCGGACGACCTGGACGTCTTCATCCCGCACCAGGCAAACATGCGGATCATCGACTCGATGGTGAAGACTCTGAAGCTGCCGGAGCACGTCACGGTCGCCCGTGACGTCGAAACCACCGGCAACACCTCGGCCGCCTCGATCCCGCTCGCAATGGAGCGGCTCCTGGCGACCGGAAAGGCGAAGAGCGGGGACACGGCTCTCGTCATCGGCTTCGGGGCGGGTCTCGTGTACGCCGCCACGGTCGTTACTCTCCCCTAGGCACCCCGGACCTTCCGGACTCGCGCCACCGCACCACCCTTTTCACACCAGCTAATTCGAAGGAGCGCCAAATGGCCTTCACCCAGGACGAGATCGTCGAGGGTCTCGCCGAGATCGTGAACGAGATCGCCGGCATCCCGACCGAGGACGTCGCCCTCGAGAAGTCCTTCACGGACGACCTGGACGTCGACTCGCTGTCCATGGTCGAGGTCGTCGTGGCCGCCGAGGAGCGCTTCGACGTCAAGATCCCCGACGAGGACGTCAAGAACCTGCGCACTGTCGGCGACGCCGCGGACTACATCCTCAAGCACCAGGCCTGATCGAGCGCGCTCGTCGCCACCCGGCGGTGACGCCGGGACAATTCAGCACCCCAATACACGTGGAGAAAGAATTCCTGTGAGTCCGACCAATCGCACCGTGGTCGTCACCGGTATCGGCGCAACCACTCCGCTGGGTGGCGACAGCGCGTCGACCTGGGAAGGCCTGCTCGCCGGCCGTTCCGGGGTCAAGCCCCTGGAGGGCGAGCGCTTCGCCGACCTGCCGGTCCGCATCGCGGCGCCGGTGGCCGTCGACCCGGGCGAGGTTCTGCCCCGCCCCGTGGCCCGCAAGCTGGACCGCTCGGCGCAGTTCGCGCTGATCGCGGCCAAGGAAGCCTGGGCCGACGCCGGTTTCACCGCCCCCGCGGGCGAGGACCCGGCCGTGGTGCCCGAGCGTCTGGGCACCGTCATCGCCTCCGGCATCGGCGGCGTGACGACCCTGCTCGACCAGTACGACGTACTGAAGGAAAAGGGTGTGCGCCGGGTCTCCCCGCACACCGTCCCCATGCTCATGCCGAACGGTCCGTCCGCGAACGTCGGCCTGGAGGTGAACGCCCAGGCGGGCGTGCACACCCCGGTCAGCGCCTGCGCGTCCGGCGCCGAGGCCATCGGCTACGCCGTCGAGATGATCCGCACCGGCCGCGCCGACGTGGTCGTCGCCGGCGGTACCGAGGCGGCCATCCACCCGCTGCCCATCGCGGCCTTCGCCAACATGATGGCGATGTCCAAGAGCAACGACGAGCCGGAGAAGGCCTCGCGCCCGTACGACAAGGGCCGTGACGGCTTCGTCCTCGGTGAGGGCGCCGGTGTCGTGGTCCTGGAGTCCGCCGAGCACGCGGCCCGCCGCGGCGCGCGCGTCTACTGCGAGGTGCTCGGCCAGGGCCTGTCGGCCGACAGCCACCACATCGCGCAGCCCGAGCCCACCGGCCGCGGTGTCGCCGCCGCCGTGCAGAACCTGCTCGACAACACGGGTCTGAAGCCGTCCGAGGTGGTCCACCTCAACGCGCACGCGACCTCCACCCCGCAGGGCGACATCGCCGAGATCAAGGCCCTGCGCAAGGTCTTCGGCGACGACCTCGACCACGTCGCGATCTCCGCGACGAAGTCGATGACCGGCCACCTGCTGGGCGGCGCCGGCGGCATCGAGACCGTCGCGACCGTGCTCGCCCTGCACCACCGCCTCGCCCCGCCGACCATCAACGTCGACGACATCGACGAGGACATCGACGCCGACGTCGTCACGGGTGAGCCGCGCAAGCTCCCCGAGGGCCAGATCGCCGCGATCAACAACTCGTTCGGCTTCGGCGGCCACAACGTGGTCCTCGCCTTCCGCACGGTCTGATCCGCGTCCACACGCGCAGAAGGGGCCCCGTCCGGCACTCGCCGGACGGGGCCCCTTCTGCGCGTCGTGAGGACCGGGCGGGTCAGACCACCTGGTGCAGCCAGCGCACCGGGGCCCCCTCGCCCGCGTACCGGAAGGGCTCCAGCTCGTCGTCCCACGGCTTGCCCAGCAGCCGGGCGATCTCCGTCTCCAGGACGGTCTCGCCGCCGGCCGCCCGGACGAGGGCGGCGCGCAGCCGGTCCTCGGGGATCAGGATGTCCCCGTGGATGCCCGTGACGGCGTGGAAGATGCCGAGGTCGGGCGTGGAGCTGTAGCGCTCGCCCTCCGCGGTGGGACAGGGCTCCGACGTCACCTCGAAGCGCAGCATGTGCCAGCCGCGCAGGGCGGAGGCCAGCTTGGCCGCCGTACCCGGTTCGGCCTCCCAGGAGAACTCGGACCGCCAGGTGCCCGGCGAGGCGGGCTGTCTGATCCAGTCGAGGTTCACCCGCACCCCGAGCACGCCCGCAACCGCCCATTCCACGTGCGGGCAGAGCGCGCGCGGAGCGGAGTGCACGTACAGAACTCCACGTGTCGTCACCGGGACCTCCAGTGTGGGACGAGGTTCGCCTTCCCCAGCGGCCTCGTGCCGGTGCCGCTCCCGAGGTCACCCATAGTAAACAGCATCGGGAGTGAATCTCCTGAAAACGGACAGTATGTGACGTGATGTAATTTACGGAACCGCTCGGGCGTCGCGCCACTGGATGCTGCGGCGGACTCGCCACTGGGGAAAAGCTACCGTGCGCCGGGCACCCAGGTGTGACGTACGGTCGGTCCAGGAGCCCGGAAACACCGAGCTTTCACTCAGCAGGACGCCGGCGGAACGCCGTACGCCGGCGAGGGAGGGGAGCACCGCATGCGCAGTCCCGAACGGACCCGGAACGTCCCGGGCGCTCTCGGCAGAGCCGCCGCGGGGGCGCTCGTGCTGGTCGCGGCGGTGTCGGGCTGCTCCGCGCCGGGGGACGGGGACGGTTCGGGGGCCGGTGGCAGGAGCGCCGCGCGGCCCACGCCGAAACCCACTCCTGAGTGGAAGGCGAATCCTTCCTCCATCGCCGCTGTGGGTGACTCCATCACCCGGGGGTTCGATGCGTGTTCGGTGCTGGCGGACTGCCCCGAGGCCTCCTGGGCCACCGGGAACGACCCGCTGGTGCACAGTCTCGCCAGCCGGCTGCTGGGGGACGCCCGGGCGGCGGGCCGCAGCTGGAACTTCGCCCGGACCGGCGCCCGAATGGCTGACCTGCCGGGCCAGATGGAGGAGGCCGCGGCGCAGCGGCCGGAGCTGGTGACGGTGATGGCCGGCTCCAACGACGCCTGCCGGGCGACCGCCGGGGCGATGACGCCGGTGGCCGACTTCCGGGCCGAGTTCCAGCGGGCGCTCAAGGAGCTGCGCGCCCGGTCGCCGAAGACCCAGGTGTACGTCTCCAGCGTGCCCGACCTGCTGCGGCTGTGGGAGCAGGGGCGGGGCAGCGCGCTGGGGCGGCGGATCTGGAGCCTCGGGGTCTGCCCGTCGATGCTGGCCGATCCCCAGGCGCTGGACGCGCCGGCGGTGACGCGGCGCCAGACGGTGCGCAAGCGGGTGGTGGCGTACAACGACGTGCTGCGGGACGTGTGCGGGAAGGACCCGCTGTGCCGGTACGACGGCGGAGCGGTCTTCCGGTACCCGTTCACGGCGGAGCAGCTCAGCCGCTGGGACTGGTTCCATCCGGGCAAGGACGGGCAGGCGCGGCTGGCGGAGCTGGCGCACCGGCAGGTGACGGCCGCCGCACCGCCGAAGCCGTGACGGGGGGGGAAGCCGGGGCGGGTGTCAGGGCCCGCCCCGGCTTCCGGTCTCGGGGGGCCGCTACGCGACGTCGATGCGGGCGGTCAGGCGGGTGTCCGCCAGGGAGCGGGCGGCCTGGATCTCGTACGCCCCGGGGATCCGGGTCCAGGCGTACGCCTCCTCGTCCCAGATCTCGAACGTCCGGGCCGGCAGGGGGATCTCCACCTCGGCGCTCTCGCCGGGGCCGGCCTCGACCCCGGCGAAGGCGGCCAGCCAGCGCGCCGGGCGCGCGACGGGGTCCCCGACGGGGGCGGCGTACAGCTGGACCACCTCGCGGCCGGGGCGGCCGCCGGTGTTGCGGATCCGGACCCGGGCCGTGGTGGCGGTGACCTCCAGGGACTCGTACGCCCAGGTCGTGTAGCCCAGTCCGTGTCCGAAGGAGTACGCGGGCGCGGTGCCGGTCCGGTCCCAGGCGCGGTAGCCGATGAACAGGCCCTCGGCGTACTCGAGCCGGCCTTCGGTGGGGACGGCCTCGGTGACGGGCGCGTCGGCGAGCGCCACCGGCCAGGTGGTGGGCAGCCGGCCGCCGGGCTCGGCGTCCCCGAGGAGCACGTCGGCCAGCGCGGCCCCGCCCTCCTGCCCGGGGAACCAGCTCAGCAGCACCGCCGCGACCTCCTCGCGCCAGGGCAGTTCGACCGGGGAACCGGCGTTGACGACCACGACCGTGTTCGGGTTGGCGGCGGCCACCGCGCGCACCAGGTCGTCCTGGCGGCCCGGCAGGCGCAGGTCGGTGCGGTCGAAGCCCTCGGACTCGACGCGCTCGGTGGTGGCGACGACCACGACGGCGGTGTCGGCGGCCCGGGCGGCGGCCACGGCCTCGGCGATCAGGGCGTCGGGGTCCTGGCGCGGGCCGAGGTGCAGCAGGGAGAACATGAGGGCCTTGAGCGGGACCTCGGACAGGTCGGGGGCCTGGTGGCGCAGCGAGACCTCGACGGGCACGCCGGCGGTGAGGTGCAGCCGGGCGCGCTCGCTGGGGGCGCCGAAGAAGGCCTCGAAGGGGTCGGCCTCGTCGCCCATGAGCTGGACGCCGTCCCACAGTTCGGTGCCGTCGACGGTCAGGGTGAAGGCGCCGAGCCCGCGGGTGCCGAAGGCGTGCTCGCCGCTCTCGCGCGGCACGAAGGTGCCGGTGACCTCGACGTCGGCGAGGGTGGCGTACGAGACGCCGGCCGGCAGGTCGTCGCCGATCCACTGGACCTGGCCGCTGGGCAGGGAGCCCTCCCCGAGCAGGTTCCCGGCGGCGTCGCGGCAGACCGCGCGCAGCTCGAAGCCCTGGTCGGCGGGGGCGAGCTCGTCGCTGGGGTCGGCGCCGACGGCGAAGGTCAGGGCCCCGTCGGGCAGGGCTGCGGCGAGTCCGTCGAGCGGGGAGACCACGCGCGCGGGGAAGACCGTGGCGGAACCGCCGCCGAGGACGCGGGCGTCGCGGGCGGCGGCGCCGAGCAGGGCGACCGTGCCGCCGGGGGTCAGCGGCAGGGCCTCGCCCTCGTTCCGTACCAGGACGAAGGAGCGGGCGGCCAGTTCGCGGGCCAGGGCCTCGCCGTCGAGGGCGGCGGGCGGCTCGGCGACCACCGGCGGGGCGCCCTCCAGGGCCCCGACGCGGGCGGCCAGCCGCAGGACGTTGCGGACGGCGGTGTCGACCTCCGCCTCGTCGGCCTCGCCGGCGCGGACGGCGGCGGCGAGCGCGGGACCGTAGACCGTCTGCGGGCCGGGCATGGCCACGTCGAGGCCGCCGGCGAGGTCGCCGGTGGTGGAGCGGGCGGCCATCCAGTCGGAGACGTTGACGCCGTCGAAGCCCCACTCGCCGCGCAGGACCTCGTTCACGAGGTAGCGGTGCTCGGTCATCGTGGTGCCGTTGACCTTGTTGTAGGCCGTCATGACGCCCCAGGGGTGGGCGTTCTCGACGATCGCCTCGAACGGGGCGAGGTAGAGCTCGCGCAGCGGGCGCGGGGCGATGGCGTTGTCGACGGTGAAGCGGTCCGTCTCGGCGTCGTTGCCGACGAAGTGCTTGACCGTGGTGCCGACCCCGCCCTCCTGGACGCCGCGGACGTAGCCGGTGCCGATCAGGCCGGTGAGGTACGGGTCCTCGGAGTAGCACTCGAAGTGGCGGCCGCCGAGCGGGGTGCGGTGCAGGTTGACGGTGGGGGCGAGCAGGACGTGCACGCCCTTGCGGCGGGCCTCCTGGGCGAGCAGCCGGCCGGCGCGGCGGGCGAGCTCGGGGTCCCAGGTGGCGGCCAGGGCGGTCGGGGAGGGCAGGGCGACGGAGGGGTCGTCGGCGGTCCAGCGCACGCCGCGGACGCCGATGGGGCCGTCGGACATGACGACGGAG
The DNA here is from genome assembly GCF_044753805.1 of Streptomyces sp. NPDC093225. Lineage (NCBI taxonomy): Bacteria > Bacillati > Actinomycetota > Actinomycetes > Kitasatosporales > Streptomycetaceae > Streptomyces > Streptomyces sp. NPDC093225. The sequence continues at coordinate 74,842 of NZ_JBIVNX010000025.1, read as the reverse complement.
GCGAGCCCGATCTCGGGGAGGGCGGGCAGGCTCCACATGTCCTGGCCGGCGAGGAGCCGGGTCTTGGTGTCGAGGTCGAGCTTGGCGAGGGCCGCTTCGACGGCGTCGGTGCGGGCCTGATCGGCCGCGGCCTGTTCGGCTGCGGGGACCGTGGGGTGTGCGGTGCCGGCCACGGGTCGTACCTCCTCGTTGGCGTCCTGGTGGTGGCCCCCATGGTGCAGCGATTGCCTGTAGATCGGTAGGTGACGTTATCGTTCCGTGATATTGGGGAATGCCGTACGGTCCTCCGTGACGCACGGACGACGGGAGCGGGGACGATGGCCAGGGCCAGGAGCGAGGAACGGCGCGGGGAGATCCTGCACGCCGCCGTCGAGGTGATCGCCGAGCGCGGGTACCGGGGCGCGTCGCTGGGCGCCGTGGCCGAGCGGGTGGGCCTGACGCAGCAGGGCGTGCTGCACTACTTCCCGACCAAGGAGGCGCTGTTGGTGGCGGTCCTCGAGGAGCGCGACCGCTGGGACACCGGCGGCGGCACCCGGTCCGCGGGCGCGTGGCGACTGGACCTGCTGGCCTCGCTGGTGGACTACAACGCGATGCGGCCGGGGATCGTGCAGACCTTCTCGGCGCTGCTCGGCGAGAGCGTGACGGAGGACCACCCGGCCCGGGAGTTCTTCACCGAGCGGTACGGGCAGGTGCGGGCCGAGATGGCGACGGTGCTGCGCGCCGAGTTCGGCCCCCGGCTGCCGTCCGGCCTCACCCCCGAGCAGGCCGCCCCGCTGCTGGTGGCGGTGATGGACGGCCTGCAGTACCAGTGGCTGCTAGACCCGGAGTCGGTGGACATGCCGGGGGCGTTCCGCAGCTTCCTGGCGCTGCTGCACGGGGGCGGGGCGGGGACGGGCTGACCGCCCCGGGGGGAGGGAGCAGCGGTGCCGGGCGTCGCGGGCCCGGCGCGAGGTCAGCCCGGCAGGCTGAACGAGAGTTCGTACTTCCCCTCGTGGCCCGCGATCCTGCCGCGGAAGACGGCCGTCTGCGGGACCGTCGATTCGTCGTGGAGGATGACGAGCTTCAAGGAATCGTGGTACTCGATGTGGTGCGTGTCCACGAACTTCTCGTAAAGGAAGGGGTGGAACGGGCCGGTGGGGTTTCCCTGGCCGTCGAGGTCGCTGGTCCCCAGCTCGACGTTCATGGTCACGATCGGCAACCGCACGTCGATCTCGACGGTGTCGCCTTGCTCCATGTTGCTCTGGAAGACCTCTCCTCCGTCCACGCGCAGGAGGACCGGTTCGAACGCGGCCGCCATGATGGGGCAGTACACACTCCAGAAGCGGATGTGGGTCATCGCATTTCTCCTGCGCCCTAGAACTCCTCGGGGTGGAGTGGCGCGGCGATCCTGAAGCACGCGGACTGGAGGTCGGGAACGGTGTGCTCCAGCTCCTCGGCGAAGAGCTGGAAGTCCCTGTGCCGGAGGAACCGCTCCGGCCACTTGACGGACCGGAACGAAGCCTGGTTGGGGTCGATCTCCGCCGCTTCGAAGACGAACGTCGACTCCTCGATGACCTGCGCCTTGACCTGGGGATCCGTGATCCCGGTGAAGAACTTGGTCTCGATGCGGAAGTCTTCGAACGTCGCGATGTGCAGGCAGAATCCCGGCGGGGCGACCGCCCGCACCAGCATCCCCTTCCCGCCGAAGGTCGCCAGACTGGGGCCGGTCCACACGAACGTGGCGTCACGGCGGTCCTGTTCGGTTTCGATCTTGGCGATGTCGGCGAAGCCGTCGCGATCGATGATGAAGAAATCAGGGAAGTTGTTCGAGAACAGCGAAAGCTTGAGAACGGCCACGACGTCCGTCCTTCCGTGATGCGTCCACCAGAGTGCCCGAGTGGTGCACCACTCGATCCGGCATCAACCACCCCATGCGTGGGACGGGCGCGAGAGCCGGGACCGGCCGTCGCGTTCCTGCGTCCATGGCGGTGAGAGCACTTACGTCCATCATGCGCCGCCGAAGGCGTGGCTGCCACTGCTCGCCGCGGTTACCGCTTCAACCACACGACGCCTTCCACGCCCCGCAGTTGGTGACGGTGACGCCCGCGTCCACCCGACCGGAAACGGGCCTCGTCCCGGCTGCGGTCCCTAGCCCTTCACCGTGCGGAAGCCGAGCGTGTAGTCCTCCTCGTAGCCCAGGTCGGCGTCCGGGTGGAGGTCCAGACGGCCGTCGTTGCGCTCGCAGTGCCAGGTGAAGGTGCCGGGGAAGTGTGCCAGGAACGCCCTGGGGACCGGTGCCGCGCACGACCCGCCGGCGGCGACGGTCAGGGGGCCGATGGCGACCCGGTCGCCCTCGAAGACCGCACGGCCGGCGAACCTGCCGCACCCCGCCCCGCCTTCGACCGTGCCGTCGCCGCGGAACCGCAGCCACGGCGCCTCCCCGGGCGGCCCGACCGAGCTCCACTCGCCGTCCATGACGGTGACGTGGTCCAGCAGGTAGCGCCGGCCGAACATGTTGCGGACCCGGCCCATGCGGATGAAGACGTGGTCCCCGCGCTCGTTCCTGAGGTCCATGACCTGGTACTTGTAGCGGAACGTGAGCCTGCCTGCGAAGACCTCCTGGAGCCGGTCCCTGAACTCCTTCCGCTCCGGCTCGCATCCGTCGGCCGCGAACGCGCGCTCGGCCGGCTCCACCGTGAGGTCGCGTTCCGCCACCGTGCCCGGGCGTGCCATCGGGTGGCATCCGTCGCTGCCCCAGATGACGCCGTCGGGGTCGAACTCCAGCCAGGCGGCACCGTTCGCCGGCGCCTTGATCTCGCGTCCGGCCACCCTCAGGCCCTCGATGGACCAGCGCTCCCACAGGAGCATGCCCCCGGGGTCGGCCGGGAGCCTGCGCGGGGAGGTGCGAGGGCTCGGCGCGCCGGTGCCGCCGGCCTTGGCCGGGTCGCTGCCGGAGACCTCCGTGCACCCTCCGGTTACGAGCAGAGCAGCGCACAGGGCTGGGCCGACGACGGCATTGCGAAGGTTCCTCTTCCGGTTCCGCATGCGGAGTCAGACCACCGACCGCGGCGCACGGTTGTACGGGCGCCCGAACTACGGGCGGATGGCCGAAAGGTCGCGTTCGGCGAGGTCCGGGCGGGCCGCCAGTCCGGCCCGGACCGCCTCGAGGAGCGGGAGCGGGTCCGGGGAGTGGGCGGTGGCCAGCGAGACGTCCTTGGCGGCCAGGGCGACCGGGAAGTGGGAGCCCTCGGCGAAGGTCCGGGCCACCGCACCGGCCAGCGGCCCCCGGGCGAGCTCGGTGCGCACCAGGTCGTCGGGCAGGCCGAGCCCCCGACCGAGCCTCAGGGCCTCGGCGACCAGGGCGACGCCGCCGATGGCGGCGTTGATGAGCACCAGCTTCAGGGCGGCGCCGGACCCGGGCTCCGGACCGCAGTCGGTGACCTGCCCCAGGCGGTCCAGGAGCCGCGCGACCGGCCCGGGCCGGGGGCCGCCGGCCAGCACCCACATCGCGCCGGTCGCGGCCCGGTCCACACTGCCCATCACGGGGGCGTCGGTGAGGGTGACCCCCTCGGGGAGCCGGGCGGCCAGCTCCCGCACGGTGTCGGGGCCGACGGTGGAGGTGTCGACCCAGTGGACGCCCGGGCGCAGTGCGGGCAGCAGCGCGTCGGCCACGACACGGACGGCCGCCGGGTCGGCCAGCATCGTGACGACGAGGTCGGCGCCGCGGACGGCCTCGGCGGGGGTGTCCGCGACGGTGGCGCCCGCCGCGGCCAGGGGCTCGGCCTTGGACCTCGTACGGTTCCAGACGGTCAACGGGTGGCCGGCGGCCAGGAGGTGACGGGCCATCGGGGCACCCATGCCGCCGAGGCCGAGGAACGCGATCTTCTCCGGTTTCTCCATGCCCCCGACGCTAGGTGGGGCGGTACCCATGCGACAAGCGAATGTCTAGCATGGCCGCCATGCCCGAAGCACATGTGCCGCACGGCCTGTACGAGGTCTTCCTGCGGGTGGCCCAGGTCGGCTCGTTCACCTCGGCCGCCCAGTCCCTCGGCTACACCCAGTCCGCCGTCTCCCGGCAGATCCAGGCGCTGGAGGACGAGTGGGGTTCCGCCCTCTTCGACCGGCTGCCGCGCGGGGTACGGCTGACGGCGGCGGGCCGGGCGCTGCTGCCGCACGCCGAGGCGGTCCGGGACCGGATGCGGGCCGCCCGGGTGGAGCTGGACGCGCTGCGCTCGCTGGGCGGCGGCGTGCTGCGGGTCGGGGCCTTCGCGGCGGCGGACGTGACGCTCGTACCGCGGGCGGTGGCGGAGTTCGGGGAGCGCCACCCGGACGTCACCGTGGAGCACACCGAGGGGCCGACGGCCCGGCACGTGGCGCTGCTCGGGGAGGGTCGGCTCGACCTCGCGGTGGTGAGCGCGCCCGCGGGACGGCCGCTGTCGGGGCCCGAGCTGCACCCGCTGCTGGAGGAGCCGATGTACGTGGCCCTGCCGCGCGGGCACCGGTTCGCCGGGCGGCGGGCGCCGCTGCGGCTGGCGGAGCTGGCCGACGAGCGGTGGATCGAGGGCGACGTGCGGCCCGGGCAGACGCTCATGGCCCCGGCGCTGGCGGCCGGCTTCCGCCCCGACGTGGCCTTCCGGGTCAACGACTGGACCGCGAAGCAGGGGTTCGTGGCGGCCGGGCTCGGCATCACGGTGCTGCCCGCGCTGGCCGCCGGGGCCGTCCGGCCGGACCTGGTGCTGGTGCCGGTCTCGCGCCACGACCTGCCCTGCCGCCGCGTGTACGCCGCCACCCCGCGCGGCCTGTCCCCCGCACCGGCCGCGCAGGCCCTGCTGGGCATCCTCCGACGGGTGGCGGCGGCCCTGGTCCCGTAGGCCCCCGGCCGCGCCGGTGTCCCCTCCGGCTCGCGCCGCCGCGAGGCTGGCGCGAAGCCGCCTGTCGGCGCCGCCCGGCGATCGTTACGCTCGGCCGTGCGGCCCGCCGACCTCGGGCTTCGCCGTACCGAGGGGGATCGGATGACCGAGATGCTCGTGCTGTGGGGAGTCCTGCTGGCCGGTGCCGGGGCAGCCGCCGCGGTCCTGCTGCGCCGGCGGAGCGGACGTACGCGGAACGCGGACGGGCTGCTCGTCGAGCGGGACGCGCAGCACACGGCGGTGGACTACCGGGCCGCCGACCACGGCCTCGCGATGCACCGGGTCACGCCGCCCGGGGCCGACGGCTTCCGCGGCTGAGCGGACGGCGCGGCGCCGGCGGCACCGTGCCGTCGTACGACACCACCCAACGAAGCCCTACGAGCGGGAGGTCGGGTCGAAGGCGGCCGGCGGCGGGCCGAAGGGGGACGGCGGCGGGCCGAAGCCGGAGTGCGCCTCGGCGTGCGGGGCCGCGGCGGGGGCCTGCGGCTCGTCGGCGGAGGTGGCGTCGCCTTCGTCGTCGTCCGCGTCCGGGTCGGCCGTGAGGTCGCGGACCATCAGCGTCGCGCCGGCGACGGCTCCCGGCATCAGGAACACGGCGACGAGCGGCACCAGGAACGCGAGGACCAGCGGCACGCCGAAGCCCAGCGCGAGCATCCGGTGCCGGCGCATGAGGGCGAGCTGCTCGGTGAGGCCCGTGCGGCGGCGCTGGAGGGCCACCGCGGTCAGCTCCTGGGTGAGGAAGTATCCCGAGACGCAGAAGCCGATCGCCGGCACCACGGTCTGCCCGATCACCGGTACGAACCCGAGGGCGAAGAGCAGGATCCCGTACAGCGCCACCCGCGCCAGGATCCGCACGCTGTCCCGGGCCGAGATCCACAGCTCGCGCCACAGCGGCAGCCCGGACTCCGGCACCTCGCCGCCCTCGGCACGGTCGACCTGCTCGGAGAGCGACTCGTAGAAGGGCTGCCCGATGAGCAGGGTGACCGCGGTGAAGGTGATCACGGCCAGGAACAGGCCGAGGGCGATCACCAGGAAGGTCATGAAGCCGCGGAAGAGCCCGATCCAGGGCGAGGACCAGTCGTCGGCGAAGGGCGTGGCCCAGGCCACCAGGTCGTCGGCGCCGAAGCCGAGGCCGGTGAGCGCGCCCGCGTACACCGCGAGCGACACCAGTCCGGGCAGCAGCCCGAAGCCCAGCCACCGGCCGTGGCCGACGACCCAGCGCTGTCCGGCCGCCAGGTACCGGAATCCCCCCACAAGATCTCGCATGGGCCCAGGGTAGCGAGGGGGCGGGACGGGCGGGCGAGCGAGGGCCTCGCTCTCCGGGGGCGACGACCGAGGGCCGCACCCCGGGACGGGGTGCGGCCCTCGGAGGGGACTCGGGGGATCAGACCGCGAGCTCGACCGTGATGTTGCCGCGGGTCGCCTTGGAGTACGGGCAGACCTGGTGGGCCTTCTCGATGAGCTCCTTGGCCTTGGCCTCGTCCACGTTCGGGATGGTGGCCGAGATCCTGACGATCAGGCCGAAGCCGTCGTCGTTCTTGCCGATGCCCACCTCGGCGGTGACGGTGGACCCGGAGATGTCGGCGTTCTCGTTGCGGGCGACGACGCCGAGGGCGCCCTGGAAGCAGGCGCTGTAGCCGGCGGCGAAGAGCTGCTCCGGGTTGGTGCCGGCGCCGTTGCCACCGAGGGCCTTGGGCGGGTTGACGACGACGTCGAGCTGGCCGTCGTCGGTGGCGACGCGGCCGTCGCGGCCGTTCTCGGCGGTGGCGACGGCGGTGTAGAGAACGTCGGACTGCTGGATGGACATGAAGCCGTGATCCTTCTGGTCGGCGCCGCGACTCGCGCCCACGATTCGCGACGGTCTGCGGTGAGCCTACCGGGTGAAGGAAACGATCATCTTTCCGGTGTTCTCGCCGCGCAGCATGCCGAGGAACGCGTCGACGGCGTTGTCCACGCCCTCGACGACCGTCTCGTCGTACGACAGCTCGCCCGAGCGCAGCCAGCCGGAGACGTCCTTCACGAACTGCTGCTGGAGCCCGTAGTACTCGCTGACGCGCATGCCCTGCAGGCGCAGCAGCTTCACGATCGCGAGGGCGAGGTTGCGCGGGCCGGGGGCCGGGGTGGTGTCGTTGTACTGGGAGATCGCGCCGCAGAGGGTGGCGCGGCCGTGCACGTTGAGCGCACCGATCGCGGCCTCCAGGTGCTCGCCGCCGACGTTGTCGAAGTAGACGTCGATGCCCTCGGGGGCGGCTTCCTTGAGCTGGGGTGCCACCGGGCCGTTCTTGTAGTTGAAGGCGGCGTCGAAGCCGTACTTGCCGGTGAGCGTCTTGACCTTGTCCTCGGAGCCGGCCGAGCCGATCACCCGGGAGGCGCCCTTGATGCGCGCGAACTGGCCGACGAGGCTGCCGACGGCACCGGCGGCGCCCGAGACGAAGACCGCGTCGCCCTCCTTGAAGGAGGCCGTCTCGAAGAGGCCCGCGTACGCCGTCAGGCCCGGCATGCCGAGGACGCCGAGGTAGTACGAGAGCGGGGCGAGGGAGCCGTCGACCTTGGTGGCGCCCTTCGCGTCGAGCTCGGCGTACTCGCGCCAGCCCAGACCGTGCAGGACGTGGTCGCCCACCTCGAAGCCCTCGGCGGTGGAGGCCACGACCTCGCCGACCGCGCCGCCGTCCATCGGGCGGTCGAGCTGGAACGGCGGGATGTAGGACTTCACGTCGTTCATGCGGCCGCGCATGTAGGGGTCCACGGACATGTGGAGGTTGCGCACCAGGATCCGGCCGGACTCGGTCGGGGCGGCGAGGGGCACCTCGCGCAGGGCGAAGTCCTCGGCGGTCGGCCAGCCCTGCGGGCGGCGGACCAGGTGCCATTCACGGCTGACGGCGGGGAGGGCGACGGTCTCGGTCATGATTATTTCATCCTCTGAATGGTTTCCGGATGAATGGTTTCCGGACTGAAACAACCATGCTCCTAGATATTTCAGGTTGTCAAGTAAACCGGTACGCTGGTTGCCATGGCCAGTTCCACAGACCCCCTCACCCTCGAGGTCGTCGAGCTCATCGGCTCCGTCGTGGCCCGCTACCACGACGAGTACGAGCACGCCGCCGCGAACCACCAGCTGACCGGCGCCCAGGCGCGGGTCCTCGGACTGCTCGCCCGCGATCCGATGCCGATGCGGCACATCGCGCAGAAGCTGAAGTGCGAGCCCTCGAACGTCACCGGGATCATCGACCGCCTCGAGGGCCGCGGCCTCGTCGAGCGCCGACCGGACCCGGCGGACCGCCGCGTCAAGCTCGCGGCCGCCACGGAGGAGGGCGCCCGGACGGCGACCCTGCTCCGCGAGTCCCTCGACTTCGCGCGCGAGCCGCTGGCGGCCCTCACGACGGAGGAGCGCACGACGCTGCGGGACCTGCTGCAGCGGATGGTGCGCTAGCAGCCGGACGCGGCTCTTCCCGTGCCTCCCCAGGCGGCGGAGGCACAGGAAGAGCCGCGTCCGGGTGGCGTACGGGCCGCGGGGCGGCCGCCGCGAGGTGCCGTCAGAAGCACCAGAACAGGAAGCAGTCCTCCGTCGGCGACGGCTCGGGGCTCGGGCCGGGCGAGGCGCTGCCGGTCCCGCCGCCGCTCGACGGTCCGTCGCTCGGCCCGGGGGTGGCCGGGTGGCGGGTCGAGCGCGGCTTCTTGCCGGTGTGCCGGGGCTCGGGGGCCGGGGCGTCCGGGGCCACCGTGTCCGTGGGACCGGGCTCCGGCTCCTCCGTCGTGGGGTCCGCCTCCGCGGGGGTGGGGTCGCCCGTGGCCGCGGGACCGTCGGAGGCCTCCGGCTCGCCCTCCCCCGCACCCTGGGCGGAGCCTCCCGAGCCGGACGCGCGGCTGGGCAGGACCGACGGGTCGGCCGCGCCCTGCGTGTCGTCCGTGACGGGCTGGTCGGCGCCCAGGTCCTGCTCCTGGACCACCGTGGTGGCGCGGGCGGTGGGGCGGTCGTCGGAGGTGAGGCGGGCCAGCACGAAGGTGCCGGCGATCGCACAGAGGAGGCCCGCGCCGGCCACCAGGGCGGTGCGGCTGCGCCTGCGGTCGACGGACCTGCGGCGCCGGGCGGCGCGCGCCTGGTGGTCGCCGAAGGAGTACGCGCCCAGCTCCGCCGCGTCCGGGTCGGCGGCCGGAGCGGACCCGTCGTGGCCGGACCCGTCGGAGCCGGACCCGTCGAACCCGTCCGGACCGAACCCGCCCGCGGTGGGGTCGGCGGCCGGGGTGCCGCCGGGGCGCATGAAGGCGGCGGCGGGTGCCCGGGAGGCGTCCGTACCGACTCCGTCGTACGCACCGGTGGCCGGTCCGCCGGGGGTCCAGGGGGCGGGCGCGGCGGGCCCACCGTGGGCTCCCCCGCCACGGGTGCCCTCGGGAGGCCGGCCGTGGGCGGCGGCCGCCTCGGGGCCGGGCCAGGCCGTGGGGGCGTACGGGGACGCGTGGGCGGGCGCGGCACCCGGGCGCATGAACGCTTCCGCACCGGGCGGCGCGAACTCCTCCGCACCCGGCCGCATGAACGTTTCCGCACCGGGCGGCGCGTAGGCCTCCACCCCCGCGGGCGGGGGTGCGTACGCGGCCGGCGCCCCGGGCGCGTACCCGCCGGCGGATCCGGGGCCGTACACGTCGGTGGACGACGGCCGGGCCTGGTCCCGGGCCTGCCAGGGCGGCGGCGCGGCGCGGTCCGCAGGGGCAGGGGTGAGGTGCTCGGCGGGGGTCCCGCAGCCGGCGCACGCCAGTGCGCCGTTGAGGTGCCGTCGGCAGGCGTTGCAGTAGTCCATGGCTGCCGCAGGCTATGCCGCCCGCGGCAACATCGGAGTCCCGGACCTGTAAGGATCCTGTGTGGAATTGCCCGCTCCGGGGCGGCGCGGGCGGTCGGCGGCGTGGCGGCCCGTCCGATGGGGGTGGCAGCCTGTCCGGCATGAGTGGCATGACCTCGTTCGGCCCCGCCGCGTTCCAACTCGTCCTGCTCCGCCGCATGGCGGACTTCCAGCCCGAGCTCGTGGACGAGGCGCGGCGGGCCCTCGGCGCGTCGCTCGCCGACCAGCGCGAGGCCAACAAGCGCTGGCAGGCCATGGTCCGGTCGCCGCGGTCGCGCGGGGCGCTGGCACGGTACCGGTCGGTGCTGGGACCGCCGGAGTCGACCGGGCGGCGACGGATCGGGGACCTGGAGTGCGAGGCGCTGCGGTGGCCGGTGCCGTTGTGGCCGACGTTGCGGTTCGAGGTGCTGGCCGCGCCGGACGGGGCGGTGTGGAACGAGTGGCTGGTACGGGCACCCGGCGAGACGGGCCCGGAACTCGACGGCCTGGCGGACCTGACCCCCTGGTCGTGCACCGTGGACGAGGTGGCGCGGGCGTTCGCACCGGTCCGCCCCCTGGAGGGGACGGCGCCGACGCGGTGGCGGCTGGACTTCCGGGGCCGGGACGCGACGGGGGCGGAGCGGCGCTGCGTGGCGGAGTTCACGTGGGGGCTGCTGCAGCGCCTCTCCTTCCCGGACGCGACCGACCCGGGGGACCGGCCGGTGGGCTGACCGGCCCGGAGGCACCCGCCGGGGGCCCGCAGGCCGGACACCCCCTGGGACTAGGACGCCAGGAACTCCTGGACGCCGCGGGCGACCGCCGCGTCGCCCAGCAGGTCGTTGTGCTTGAGGCAGCCGACCCCGACGTTCGTCGCGCCCGCGAGCGGGACGCTGCCGTCCGGGTTGACGACCTCGTCGCAGTTCGACCAGAAGGTGGCGTACGCGACCGCGCCCGGGGTCTCGTCGCCCTCGGCGAGGTGGCCGACCACCCACGACCCCGGGGTCATGTCGCGGCACGCCTGGTCCCACAGGGCGCAGGCCCACGCCGTGGAGGTGCCGTGGTTGGGGCCGGCGAGGGACACCCAGTGCCCGACCGTGGCCGTGCCGCCGCCGAACTTGGCGTACCAGCGCGTGACCAGGGAGCCGAAGGAGTGGGACACCAGGTCGACGCGGGCGGCGCCGGTCTGCCGGCGGACCTGGTCGACGTACGAGGAGAGCCGGCCGGAGAGGACCTCGTTGACCGACTGGTGGGTGTCGTAGCCCCACGAGAAGAGCTCGGCGTCGGTGTAGCCGGCGGTCTCGAGGCGGCCGCGGAGCGGGCCCCAGACGCCGGGGTCGGCGTTGTAGCCGTGCACGAAGACCACCGGATTTCGGGATACGGCCTGGTCAGCGGCGTGTGCCGGGGCGGGCGCGAGGAGCGCGGCCAGCACGGCGACCGGGGCGAGGAGGGCTGCCAGTTTCTGGCGGGCCGTCAGCATGGGGGACCCCCTTACCTTGTTACGCGCGAGTAGTGGGGGCATGGTGCGGCCCGACACGACAGAAGACCACCCTTGTGCAGCACCCCCCGACGGCTCAGCCCGAGATGGCGGATGTCTTAAATGCCCGAGAAAGTATGAATTGTGACCGACACTCGGCCGGTCACCTTGCGCCAGCGCACTCGGGAGGACCTGCCGTGACCGTCAGTCTTGAGCAGTTGCGTCGCTGCCACGTCGCCGTCGATCTGGGGGCGGCCCGGACGCGCGTCTACGTGAAGGGGCAGGGCCTCGTCGTCGACGAGCCCAGCGTCGCCGCCGTGAACACCCGCACCGGCGCCCTGATCGCCGTCGGCTCGTTCGCCGAGCGGATGACGGGCCGCACGCCCGACTACATCAGGGTCGTCCGCCCCGTCACCGGCGGCACCGTGGTCGACATCGAGATGGCCCAGCGCATGCTGCGCCACCTGCTCGGCGAGAAGCTGCGGCGCGCGCTGCGCCGCAAGCCCCGGCTGCGCGCGGCGGCCTGCACCCCGCACGACGCCGACCCGCTCGCCCAGCGGGCGGCGGTGGAGACCATGGTCGGACTCGGCGCCCGGCGGGTGGAGCTCGTCGACACCCTGATCGCCGCGGCCGTCGGCTGCGGACTTCCGGTCGAGCAGCCGACCGCGACGATGATCATGGTGTGCGGGGCCGCGGCCACCCAGGTCGCCGTGCTCTCGCTGGGCTCGATCGTCACGGCCGAACGGGTGGCCGTCGGCGGCGACGCGGTGGACCACGCCATCGTCCAGCACCTGCGCCACCAGCACGAGCTGATGCTGCCGAGCCAGGCCGTGCGCCCGCTCCAGCTGGCGCTGCACGGCAACGGCATCACCGCGAACGGCCCGGCCGTCACCGAGATCCACGGCCGCGACGTCGCCACCGGCCTCGCCCGCTCCGTCCGGGTGGACACGGCCGCGGTGCGCAACGCCATCCACACCCCCCTGACCGCCGTGCTCGACGCGATCGGCAAGGTGCTGCGCGAGTGCCCGCCCGACCTGGTCGCGGACCTGACGGACCGGGGGATCATGATGGTGGGAGGCAGCGCCCTGCTGCCGGGGCTGGACCAGATGCTGCGGGACGCCACCGGGATGCCCGTCGCCATCGCGGAACGGCCCGACGTGTGCGCCGTGATGGGTCTCGGCGCCATGTTGGAAGGGAAGATCGCTCCGATGGTCCTCAACCCGCTGTCCGCATGACCCCCGCCCCGGGCGGCGCGGAAGCCGGCGGCACCGAGGAGGTGCCCCGGCTTCCCGCGCTGCTCGAAGCGGTCCTCGGCGTCGGCTCCGAACCGGAGCTGCACGCCACCCTCCAGCACATCGTGGACACCGCCACCGAACTGTGCGACGCCCGCTACGGCGCCCTCGGCGTCATCGACCCCGGCCGCGAACACGGCAGCCGGGTCACCGACCTGTTCACCGCCGGCCTGACCGACGAGGAGCGCGCCCGCATCCCGCACCTGCCCGACGGCCGGTCCGGTGTGCTGGGCGCCCTCATCAGCGACCCCCGCCCGGTGATCCTCGACGACCTGGCGCAGGACCCGCGCGCGGTCGGCTTCCCGCCCGGACACCCGCCGATGAAGAGCTTCCTCGGCGTCCCCATCCGGGTCCACACCGAGATCTTCGGCAACCTCTACCTGACCGAGAAGCGCGGCGGCCCGTTCACCGACGAGGACCTCGCGCTGCTGCGCGTGCTGGGCTCGCAGGCCGGGATAGCCATCGGCAACGCCCGGCTGTACGAGACCGCCCGCCGCCGGGAGCGCTGGATCGAGGGCGCGGCCGCGGTGACCACCACCCTGCTGGCCGGCCGCCCGGCCGCCGACGCGCTCATGTGCGTGGCCGAACGTGCCCGGCTGCTCGCCGACGCCGCCGCCGGCGTCGTGCTCCAGCCCACCCCCGAGGGCGGCATGGAGATCGTCGCGGCCTCCACCCGCGACGACCCCGGCGATCTCGTCGGTACGACGATCGCACCGGGCAGTGCCGTTCTGGAGCAGCTGCTCGGCGGCGAGCCGGTGTTCATCGACGACTCGGCCACCGACCCCCGGATGACCACGCGCGTGCGCAAGCGCTTCGGGCCCAGCATGATGCTCCCGCTGCAGAGCGGCGGCCAGCTGATCGGCACCCTCGCGCTGCCGCGGCACCGCGGCGGCCGCCCGTACGACGCCGTGGACCGGCTGCTGGCCAGCCAGTTCGCCTCGCAGGCGGCGCTGGCCCTGGTGCTGGCGGACGCCCAGCACGACCGCGAGCAGCTCGCGGTGTACGAGGACCGCGACCGCATCGCGCGCGACCTGCACGACCTCGTCGTCCAACGGCTGTTCGCCACCGAGATGATGCTGGACGCCACGCGGCGGCGGTCGGCGGCGGCCGCCGTGCCGGACACCGTCGGCGACGAGCTGGGCCGGGCCGTGGACGAGTTGGACTCCACCATCCAGGAGGTCCGTACCGCGATCTTCGCGCTCCAGCAGCCGCCGACCGACGCCCCGACCACGTTCCGCGGCCGGGTGCTGCGCGAGACCGGCGGTGCGGCGGTGCTGCTCGGCTTCCAGCCCTCGGTGCGGTTCGCGGGGGCGGTGGACGCCCTGGTGCCGGAGGACGCGGCGGGCGAGCTGCTGGCGGTGCTGCGCGGCGCGCTGGCCGCGGCGTACCGGCGTACGGAGGTGGGCGCGATCGAGGTGGAGGTGGACGCGCGGGCGGACGACGGCCTGGTCCGGCTCACCGTCACGGACGACGGCCGGACGGCGGCCGGCGACCGCGGTACGACGGTGACGTGGGAGTCGCCGCTGTAGCCGCGGCCGGGGCGGTCGCCCCGGCCGCGGCCACGCGACGTCAGAGCAGCGCCGTGTACGCCTTCGCCGCGTCCCGGTCGTAGCCGACCAGCCCCGCGTCCGCGGGGACGGGCGCCGCGAACGGCGCCGCGGCCTTGCCCGTGCCCGCGTGCAGCCAGAGCGCGCCCGCCCGGTCCTGGGTGACCAGGTCCGGCCGGCCGTCGTCCGTCAGGTCGCCGGGCGCGGCGACGGAGCGGTACGCGCCCCAGCCGGAGTCCGCGATGCGCTTCCGGGCCGCGAACGGGGTCGCGCCCTTGCCAGTACCGGCGTAGAGCCACAGCGCGCCAGAGGCGTCGCGGGCCAGCAGGTCCGCCCGCTCGTCCCCCGTCACGTCGGCGGCACCGACCAGTTCGTCGTACACCCGCCAGCCGCCGCCGACCTTCACGCGCGCGCCGAACGAGGTCGCGTCCGCGCCCGGGTGCAGCCACAGCACGCCGGAGCCGTCGCGGGCCAGCAGGTCGGGGCGCCCGTCCCCGTTCAGGTCACCGGCCCCGGCCAGTTCGCGGTACGCCTTCCAGGCGCCGCCGACCTTGGTGGGAGGCGTGAGCCGGGCGTGCTTGCCGGTCTGCCCGTAGCTCCAGAGCGTGCCCGCGGCGTCCCTGGCGAGGATCGTGCCGCCGGTCCCCCGCCCGGTGACCGGGGCGAGCTTGGTCAGCTGGTCGTGCCCGCCCCAGCCCGGCCCGACGTCGCCCTGACGGTTGGCCACGGGGCGCTTGGGGTCGCCGGTGCCGTCCAGCTCCACGAGCCGGCCCGACCGGTCGCGCGCGTACAGCCGGTGCCGGTCGCGGACCTTGCGGAGGCTGTCCACCTGGAACGAGGTCACGGCGGCGGGGTTGCCGTCGCCGGTCGTCCAGACCTGGTACTCGGCCCGGGCGTCCAGGTGCCAGGCCTGCAGGTCACGGTGGCCGGTGACGGTGTAGCTCAGGGTGTAGTCGCCGGGCCGCGCCACGTCGCACGCGAGGCCCGGTCCGTGCACCCAGTGGAGTTCGCAGGACAGTTCCGGAGCGGTCTCGGCGTCGCCGACCGAGTAGCGGAGTTCGAGGGACTCGGCGCGCCGCTCGGTGGCGGGCAGGGCGGACTGGCCGATGTCGACCAGCAGCCGCCCCGGGTCCCCGGCGTGCAGGGTGACGGTGTGCTTCACTACGGCCCCGGCCTTCACCGGGGGCGCCACGAGGGCGACACGGCTGCGCGCGCCGTGCTCGGGCGTGCGCACGGTGACGGTACGGGCGGCGTGGCGGGTGTCCGCGGGGCGCGACCCGGCGGTCCGCGCCTCCCGCACGGCCTCGTCCACGTCGCCGCCCGGCGGTACGTAGACCACGGCGTAGTGCACGGTGGCGCCGTCGGCGGTGTGCGCGGCCGCCGCCAGCCGCGGCGACGGCACGTAGGGCAGGCCCTTGCCGGAGCACACGAGGACGTCGGCGCTCCGGGGCGGGTTGGTGCAGTCCATGAAGGTGTCCGGCGACACGGACAGCCCGGCGGGCAGTGCGGTGGTCCCGCCCTGCGGGTCGGTGAGCGGCGCGCCGCTCAGTACGTAGACGAAGGTGCCGTCGCTCTCGCCGCCGAGCCGGGTCTCGGGCGAGAGCCAGGTGGTGCCGCCGGGCTTGATGGCGAGGTCGGCCACCCGTTCGAACTCGAGCGGCCCCCCGGCGGCGCTCGCGGGGCCGGTGGTGGCGGTGGCGATGGCTGCGGTCAGCGTGCCGGTGGCGAGCAGGGCCACGGACGTACCGAGCGCGGTCAGGATGCGCGTACGCATGGTCGGTTTCAGTTCCCCCAGATGAACGGCCTGGTCAGGGCCGGAAGTTCAGGACGCCGCCTTCCCCCGTCGGCGTCGTTTCGGAACCTACACGACAGTCCGGGCGATCAGGACGCCAGGGGCGCCAAGGTGGCATCAAGGGCACCGGACACCGGCCCCACGGCTACGGCTGGGCGGGCGGCCGGGTCGCGGCGCGCAGGGCGATGCGGGTGTTGGAGTGCGCGACCCCGGCCTCCCTCTTGAGGCGGCGCAGCAGGGCGTCCAGCGCGGCCGGGTCCGCCGCCCGCGCCCGGACCAGGTAGTCGTGCTCGCCGGTCACGTGCACCACCTCGGTGATGCCGGGGAGCCGGGCGACGGCGGCCTCGAACTCCTCGTTGGTGGTGTCGAGGCGGAGCGTCACGTCGATGAAGACCACCAGCCCGGCGCCGGAGTCCGCGGCCGGGTCGACGAGGACCGTGAAGGCCCGGATCACCCCGTCGCGGCGCAGCCGGCGCACCCGGTCGGCGGCGGCGTTGGCGCTCAGCCCGACCCGGACGCCGAGGTCGCGGTACGAGATCCGCGCATCCCGCTGCAGGATGCCGAGGATTTCCCTGTCCAGCCGGTCCATGCCGCGATTATCGCGGGTGCGGCCGATATCCGCTGCCGGTGCGGGGCGCGGGCGGGCGAGAGTCCCGTCCATGAGCGAATTGCTGACGACGGCCGTATCGGGTGCGGCGGCGGGCCTGGGCGTGGCCATGCCGGTGGGGGCCATCGGCGTACTGCTGCTCCAGGAGAGCATGCGGGCCCGCCGCCCCGCGATCGCCGCGGCGGCCGCCGTCGCGACGGTCGACCTGGGCTACGCCGCCCTGGCCACGGCCCTCGGCCCCCTGGTCGCCACCGCCCTGACCCCGGTCGAGGCCTGGGTCCGCCTCGTCTCGTCCCTGATCCTCCTCACCCTCGCCGGCCACGGCCTGTGGCGCTCGAGACCTCCGACCCCACGGGCGGAGGTCCACGCTCCGACCTCGCCGGCGTCCGGGACACGGGGCCACATTCCAGCCTCGCCGACGTCCGAGACACGGGGCCACATTCCAGCCTCGCCGACGTCCGAGACACGGGGCCACATTCCAGCCTCCCCGGCGTTTGAGGCGCGGGGCCGCATTCCAGCCTCGCCGGCGTTTGAGGCGCGGGGTCCGGGGCGGAGCCCCGGGAAGGCGGGCGCGGAGCGTCCGGCCGGGGTCCGGGGCGCAGCCCCGGGAAACGGTGAAAGGGCGGGGTGGGGACCGGCCCCGCAGGGCAACGGCCCGCACCCGTCGGACGGCGGCCCCGACTTCGCCCCCGAACCCGCGCCCCGCACGGGCAACACCACCCCCACCACCCCCACCCGCACCTTCCTCCGCTTCGCCGCCCTCACCGCCGTGAACCCCACCACCGCCCTGTACTTCGCCGCCCTCACCACCGCCCAGGGCCGCACCCTCGCCCACGGCTCGGCCGGCGCCGTGTTCGTGGCCGCGGCCGGCCTCGCGAGCCTCGCGTGGCAGCAACTCCTGGTCTTCGCAGGCTCCTTCGCCGGCTCGCGCATCTCGGCCACGGCCCGCGCCTGGACGTTCCGAGCCGGCTACGGACTGGTCGCGCTCTACGCCGTGAAGATCGCCCTGCCCCTCCCGTGAGCCCGTAGGGTACGCGCGTGGCCACCCTCTTCCCCGCGCTGGAAGCGCCCTCCGACCGCACCGCCGCGCGCAGCGGCGACCGCACCCTCAGCTACCGCGAACTCGCCGCCGCAGCAGGCGGGCTGGCGGCCCGCGTCAAGGACGCCGGACGGGTCGCCCTGTGGGCCACCCCCACCCTCGAGACCGCTGTCGGGGCGGTCGCCTGCCTGCTGGCGGGCGTACCCGTCGTACCGCTGAACCCGAAGACCGGCCGGCAGGAACTCGCGCACATCCTGACCGACAGCGCACCCTCGCTCGTGCTCGCGGAGAGCGACGCTCGGCTCCCGCTCGAACTGGCCGCGCTGCCCCGCGTCGACGTGACGGCCGACGCACCGCCCCCCGCGGAACCCCACCCGCACCCGCACGCCCACCCCCACAACCACCCCCCGCACGACATCCCCGACGAGGCCCCCGCCTTCGTCATCTACACCTCCGGCACGACGGGCCCCCCGAAGGGCGCCGTCCTCCCCCGCCGCGCCGTCGCCGCCACCCTCGACGCGCTCGCCGACGCGTGGGGCTGGACCGCCGCCGACACCGTCGTGCACGCCCTCCCCCTCTTCCACGTCCACGGCCTGGTCCTCGGCACCCTCGGCCCGCTCCGCCGCGGTGGCGCCTTCCACCACCTGGGCCGGTTCTCGGCCGAGGCGGTGGCCCGCGCCCTCGGCGAGCCGGCCGTGCCCGGCGGTACGACGATGCTGTTCGGCGTGCCGACGATGTACCACCGGCTCGCGGAGGCCGTGGCCGCCGACCCGGCCCTGGCCAAGGCCCTGGCCGGCGCCCGGCTGCTGGTCTCCGGCTCCGCCGGGCTGCCGCTCCACGACCACGAGCGGCTCGCCGCCGCCACCGGCCGCCGCGTCATCGAGCGCTACGGCATGACCGAGACCCTGATGAACACCAGCGTGCGCGCCGACGACACCACCACCGCACCCGGCACGGTCGGCGTCCCGGTGCGCGGCGTGGAACTCCGCCTGGTCGACGAGGCCGGCACCGAGATCACGGGCCCGGCGGGGTACGACGGCGAGACGATCGGCGAGATCCAGGTGCGCGGGGCGAACCTGTTCACGGAGTACCTGAACCGTCCCGGGGCCACGGCCGACGCGCACACGCCGGACGGCTGGTTCCGCACCGGTGACATGGCCACCCGCGACGCGACCGGCCAGGTGCGGATCGTGGGCCGCAAGGCGACCGACCTGATCAAGAGCGGCGGGTTCAAGATCGGCGCGGGCGAGATCGAGAACGCCCTCCTCGACCACCCGGGCGTGCGCGAGGCCGCCGTCACCGGCGAGCCCGACCCCGACCTCGGGGAGCGGATCGTGGCATGGATCGTGGCCGCCGACGAGCAGGCGCCGCCCGCCGCCGAGGAGCTGGCCGACCACGTCGCCCGCCGCCTGGCCCCGCACAAGCGGCCGCGCGAGGTCCGCTTCCTGGCCGCCCTTCCCCGCAACGACCTCGGCAAGATCATGAAGCGCGCCCTGCCCGGCGCCACCACCGGCCCTACGGAACGGGTCACCGAACGGGTCACCGAACCCACCCCCACCCCCGAACCCACACCCGCACCGGCCCCCGCACCCCCCACCCGTCTCACCGCCCGCGAAGCCGTCGCAGCCGTCGCCGACCCCGACAGCTTCGCCGAACTCCCCGTTCCTGCCCGGACGGTACGCCCCGACGGCCCCCTCGGCTGGCAGGGCTACGACGACGCGCACGCCCGCGCCGCCCGCCGGACCGGCGAGGCCGAGTCCGTCGTGTGCGGCACCGCGCGCGTGCGCGGCCGCGCAGCCGTCCTGATCTCCTTCGAGTTCGGCTTCCTCGGCGGTTCCCTCGGCGAACGCACCGGCGACCGGCTGGAGGCGGCGTACGCGTACGCGCGCGAGCACCGACTCCCGCTGGTCTCCCTGATCGCCACCGGCGGCTCGCGCATGCAGGAGGGCATGCTCGCGCTGACCCAACTGCAGCGCGTGGCACGCCAGTCGGTGCTCACCCGGGCCGCCGGGCTGCCGCAGCTGGCCGTGCTGCGCGATCCGACCACGGGCGGCGGCTGGGCCACGCTCGGCGCCGGGGCCGACGTGGTCCTGGCCCTCCCGGGCGCCCAGGTCGGCTTCGCCGGCTCCCGGGTCCGCCCGGCCGACGCCGATCCGGCCGCGTACACGGCCGAGGGCCAGTTCGCGGCCGGTCACGTGGACGCGGTGGTGCCGGCGGCGGAGCTCCCGGAGGTCCTCGGCGGCTGGCTGCACCTGCTGTCCGGCGTACCCGCCGCCGGGACCGCACGGCCCGCCGGGACCGCACGGCCCGCGGGTACCGACGCCCCGGCCCCCGTGCTCCCCGCCGAACCCCCGGCCGCCCTGGCCGCCGCAGACCCCGCACCCACCGGCTGGGACGCGGTCCGGCGGGCCCGCGACCCGCGCCGGCCGCGCGCGGCCGCGTACCTGGACGCGTACTTCGACCTCCGCCTGCCGCTCTCCGGCGACCGGGCCGGCGGCACCGACCCCGGCATGCTGTGCGGCTTCGGGCTCCGCGGCGGCCGGACCATCGCGTACGCCGCCCAGTGCGGCACCGCCACCCGCCCCGCCGGCTACCGCACCGCCGCCCGGCTGGTCCGGCTCGCGGACCGGCTCGGCGTCCCGGTGCTGACCCTGGTGGACACCCCGGGGGCCGCGAACGACGCCGCCGCGGAGCGGGCCGGCGCGGGGGCCGCCATCGCGGAGACCTTCGCCGCCGTCGCCGGCGCGACCGTACCCGTGACGACGCTGGTGGTGGGCGAGGGCGGCTCGGGCGGCGCGCTGGCCCTGGCGGCGCCGGAGAACACGTGGGTGACCCCCGACAGCTACTTCTCCGTCATCGCCCCCGAACTCGCCGCGGCCATCCTCAAGCGCCCCGCGGACCAGGCCCCGGCCACCGCCGACCAGCTCCGGGTGCGGCCGCAGGACCTGGTGGACCTGGGCGTGGCCCGCGGCATCGTCCGCCCGGCCACCGACCGGGACTGACCGCGGGACCGCGATCCCGGCCGGACACCGTCCCGCCCCGCACGCGCAGAGCGCCCGTACCGCGATCAGCGGTACGGGCGCTCGGCACAGGACGTCAGGACGCCAGGCCCTCAGGCTTCGAGACCCTCAAGCCCTCGCAGCGGATCAGCCCTCCGACCCGCCGAAGCGGGTGCGGTAGCCCTCCAGGTCCTCGTCGGCGATCTTCGCGAAGAGCACCGGCGGAACCGTGAACGGCGTACCCGCCGGCACCGCGTCCAGGGCCTTGGCCTGCTCGGCCGTGACCCAGCTCGCGGTGTCGTCCGCCAGCGCGAAGGCACCGCGCATGGCGGCGGCCGTGGCCGGGATGAAGGGCTCGGAGACCACCGCGTACAGGTGGATGAGGTTCATCGCCGTGCGCAGGGTCAGGGCCGCGCCCTCCTGGTCGGTCTTGATCTCCAGCCAGGGGGCCTTCTCCTCCAGGTACGAGTTGCCCGCCGACCACAGCGCGCGCAGCGCGGCCGCGGCCTTGCGGAACTGGAGGGCGCCCATGTGCTCCTCGTACTCGGCGAGCAGGCGGGCGATCTCCTCGCCCAGCCGCGCCTCGGCCTCGCCGGCGGGGTTGCCGGCCGGGACCTCGTCGCCGAACCGCTTGCGGGAGAAGGACAGCACGCGGTTGACGAAGTTGCCCAGGGTGTCGGCGAGGTCCTTGTTGACCGTGGCGGTGAAGTGCTCCCACGTGAAGGACGAGTCGTCGGACTCGGGGGCGTTGGCGATCAGGAAGTAGCGCCAGTAGTCGGCGGGCAGGATCTCCAGCGCCTGGTCGGTGAAGACGCCGCGCTTCTGGGAGGTGGAGAACTTGCCGCCGTAGTACGTCAGCCAGTTGAAGCCCTTGACGACGTCGACCTTCTTCCACGGCTCGCGCACGCCCAGCTCGGTGGCCGGGAACATGACGGTGTGGAAGGGGACGTTGTCCTTGGCCATGAACTGGGTGTAGCGGACCGCGTCGTCGGCCTCGTACCACCAGGACTTCCAGTCGCGGGTCTCGCCGTCGGCGGCGGCGTCGGCCCACTCCTTCGTCGCGCCGATGTACTCGATGGGCGCGTCGAACCAGACGTAGAAGACCTTGCCGTCGGCGGCGAGCTCCGGCCAGGTGTCGGCCGGGACCGGGACGCCCCAGTCGAGGTCGCGGGTGATCGCGCGGTCGTGCAGGCCCTCGGTCAGCCACTTGCGGGCGATGGAGGACGACAGCTGCGGCCACTGGTCCTCGTGGCGGGAGACCCACTCCTCGACCTCGTGCTGCAGCTTGGACTGCAGGAGGAAGAGGTGCTTGGTCTCGCGGACCTCGAGGTCGGTCGACCCGCTGATGGCGCTGCGCGGGTCGATCAGGTCGGTCGGGTCGAGCACGCGGGTGCAGTTCTCGCACTGGTCGCCGCGGGCCTTGTCGTAGCCGCAGTGGGGGCAGGTGCCCTCGACGTAGCGGTCCGGCAGGAAGCGGCCGTCGACCGGCGAGTAGACCTGGCGGATCGCCCGCTCCTCGATGAACCCGTTCGCGTGCAGCTGACGGGCGAAGTGCTGGGTGATCTCGCGGTTCTGCTGCGAGGAGCTGCGGCCGAAGTGGTCGAAGGACAGCTCGAAGCCGTCGTAGATCGCCTTCTGGGCGTCGTGCGCCTGCGCGCAGAACTCGGCCACGGACAGGCCGGCCTCCTTGGCGGCGAGCTCGGCCGGGGTGCCGTGCTCGTCCGTCGCGCAGATGTAGAGGACGTCGTGGCCGGTCTGGCGCAGGTACCGGGCGTACACGTCCGCCGGGAGCATCGACCCGACCATGTTGCCCAGGTGCTTGATCCCGTTGATGTAGGGAAGCGCGCTGGTTACCAGGTGTCGAGCCATCCTTGGATGCTCCATTTCGTACGTACGGCGCCGATGGCGGTGGAGCCATGGCGGGCCAAGGTCGATGAGGCCGCAGCCGGTCGCCCGCCCGTCGCTCACGGTGACGGGCCGGGGACTGCGAACCGCCGTTCATCGTAGCGAACAGCACCCCCTCCCCCGCGATCCGTTTCCCCCCTCGGACACCTACCCCCTCGGGGCGTCGCTACGGCAAGGCGTGCGCGCACCTCCATGTGAACGGGGGCGGGGCGGATCGGTCATGCCCCGGCCTCACCGAATGAGGGACAGCACGGGCGGGTCGAACGGTCTGGGACGGGTCGGTGTGCTGGGTACGGCTAGGGGCGCGAAGCCCCCGTCAGCCGCCCCGTGGTGTGTGGGGGAGGCGCTTGACGCGGTAGGGCAGGCTGGTCCGGAGGCAAGCCCGGGCCAGGGGTGGCCGAAGGCCAGGGCGAAGCCCCTTGCCCCTGGGGTGGGCCTGCCGCAGGGCCACCAGGCCCTACCGCGTCAAGCGCCGAGGGGACCCGCACACCGCGGGGCGGCACCCCGGGAGCTGCCCCTCGAAGGGCGTGGCCACCCTCGCGTTCTTCGCGGACGGTTCTGGACCCGAGCCGGGAGGGGCAAGGACCCGAGCCGGGCGGCAAGGAGTCGGCCCGGTCGTGGTCACCGGGCCCGGGCCCAAGGCCGGACAGGGGCGACCCGGGCGGGAGCAAGGAATCCGGAGCAAGGATCCGGAGCCGGGCCCGGACCGGGCCCGGTGCGGGGTCAAGGGGTCGGGGTGTGGGAGTCGTAGCGGGCGAAGGCGGGCCAGCGGAGGGCCAGGAGGGCGACGGCCGCGACGCAGGCGAGGCCGCCGCCGGTGATGGCGAGGGCCGGGGAGGTCAGGTCGGCGACCGTGCCGGCGAGGAAGTCGCCGGCCCGCGGGCCGCCCGCGACCACCACGATGAAGACGCCCTGGAGCCGCCCCCGCATGTCGTCCGGCGTCGCCGTCTGCAGCATCGTGGTGCGGAAGATCATCGAGACCGTGTCCGAGGCGCCGGCGAGGGCGAGGAACAGCAGTCCGAGCCACAGGTTGCGGGTCAGGCCGAAGACGGCGACCGCCGTCCCCCAGGCGGCCACGGAGGCCAGGACCGCCAGCCCGTGCCGGCGGATCCGGCCGAGCCAGCCCGAGAAGAGCCCGCCCAGCAGCGCGCCCACGGCCGGGGCGGCCACCAGCAGGCCGACGGTCTTGGCGTCGCCGCCGAACCACAGCCCCGCCACCGCCGGGAACAGCGCCCGCGGGTGGGCGAGCACCATCGCGCACATGTCGGTGAAGAACGTCATGCGGACGTTCGGGGTGGTGGCCAGGAACCGGAACCCGTCCACCACCGAGGCCCGCCCCCGCTTGCCCTCGTCCCGCTCGGGACGCATCGCCGGCAGCCGCCACATCGCGTACAGCGCGGCGCCGAAGGTGACCACGTCGATCGCGTACGCCGCCTGATAGCCCCACAGCCCGACGAAGAACCCGCCCAGCATGGGGCCGACCATCGCGCCGGAGGTGTTGGTCATGGAGGTCAGGGCGTTCGCGGCGGGCAGGTGCTCGGCCGGCAGCAGCTTGGGGATCATGGCCGAGCGGGCCGGCGAGTTCAGCGCGAAGCAGACGGCCTGCAGGGCCACGACGGTGTACAGGAACCAGACCCGCTGGTACCCGGCGAAGGCCGCCGCCGCCAGCGCCACCGACAGCAGGCACGCGCCGACGGAGCTGTAGAGGCCGAGCTTGCGGCGGTCGA
Organism: Streptomyces sp. NPDC093225; assembly: GCF_044753805.1. Lineage (NCBI taxonomy): Bacteria > Bacillati > Actinomycetota > Actinomycetes > Kitasatosporales > Streptomycetaceae > Streptomyces > Streptomyces sp. NPDC093225. Next base: position 50,760 of record NZ_JBIVNX010000025.1, on the reverse strand, counting down.
CGGTGTCCGCGATGGCACCGCCGTACAGGCCGAAGAGGACGAGGGGTACGAGCGAGAACACCCCGACGAGGCCCACCGAGAAGCTGGAGCCGGTGATGTCGTAGACCTGGAGGGATATCGCCAGGGCGGTCATGGCCTGGCCGAGCCAGGAGATGGTGTTGCCGAACCAAAGCCGCCGGTAGTCGGCGGAGATCCGCAGCGGGGTCAGGTCCGCGAAGATCCGCCGCTTGGCAGGGGGCTCACCGGGGGCCACGCCCTCCCGGTCCGGTTGCTCGTGCTGCGCCTGCGAGGCTGTTCGGGTCACACGGGATGCTAAATCGATTCTCGTTGCACCCACCATGGATTTCATCTGGCGGACACGGCCGAATACCACCGGCCGCCCGCCGGACTCCCGCGTCGCGCGGGACCGGCGGGCGCACGCGGCGGCACGCCGCGGCACGGGGCCGCGCACGGTGGCACACGGCGGCACGCGGCGCCCCGCGGCCGCACCTGCCCAGACACTGCCGGACACCCGTTTCCCGGGCGCCCCACGGGCGCACCGGCCAGGGGCGAGTACCCGCCACGCCCGGCCCGTTCACCCGCGATTGACCGAAAGGACGTTCGCCACGCCCCCGCTGGTCGGCCCACCATGAAGGCGACTCGTATGTCCGGGGAGGCGTAGTGATCGAACCTGGCAAGAGCACTTCGGGCACGTCGCGCACGTGGTCCCCCGCGCCGGACGACGGCGACCGGCGCACCGTTCCGGGCCCCCTGCTCACCCTCGGAGTCGAGGAGGAGTTCCTGCTGGTCGACGCCCGTACGTGGCGGGTCGTCCCGGCCGCCCCGCAGGTGCTGTCGGCCGTCGCCACCCGGCCGCAGGTGCACGCGGAGGGCACCCGCTACCAGGTGGAGATCGCGACCCCGGTGGCCGACACGGCCGACCGGCTGCGCGACGAGCTGGCCGCGCTGCGCCGCATGCTGGCCAAGGAGGCGCGGGCGCAGGGCTGCCGGCTGCTGGCCAGCCCCTCACCCGTCCTGCCGGTCCGGACGCCACCGCACCTGAACGACGACGAACCGCGCCAGCGCGAGCAGTTCCGGCGGTTCGGCGCCCTGACCGACAACCTCGTGGGCTGCGGGCGGCACGTGCACGTCGGCACCCTCGACACGGACACGGCGGTGGCCGTGGCCAACCGGGTCCGGCCCTGGCTGCCGACCCTGATCGCCATCGGGGCCAACTCGCCCTTCTGGAACGGCCGGGACACCGGGCACGCCAGCTGGCGCGCGATGGCCTGGGGCACCTGGCCGTCCGCCGGGCTGCCGCCGCACTTCGCGTCGACCGCGCACTACCGGAACGCGGTCGAGCTGCTGCTCACCTCCGGCGCCGCGCTCGACACGAAGATGGTCTATTGGGACATGCGACCCTCGGGGACGTGGCCGACGCTCGAGATCCGGGCGCCCGACATGTCCCCGGAGCTGGACGTGGCGGTGCTCCAGGCGGCGCTCGGGCGCGCGCTGGTCGCCACCTCGCTGGCCGCCCTGGCGGCCGGCGAACCGGCCCCGCAGGTCTCCGACGACGTGTTGCGCCTGGCCCGCTGGCGTGCCGCGCACGACGGCCTGGAGGGCTACGCGATCGACCCGTTCACCGGTACGGAGCTCCCGGCGGCCACCCTCGCCGAGACCCTGCTGGACCTGCTGGCCCCCGACCTCGCGGCGGCCGGCGACCTGGAACACGCGTCGGCCACCCTGACCGCCCTGTTCCGCGACGGTTCGGGCGCGCACCGCCAACGCGCGATCTTCGCCCGCCGCGAGAACCTCTCGGACGTCCTCCACCACCTGGCGGACGCCACCGAGTCCGTCTGAACCCCGGTCCCCGGCCCGCCCCGCCGGCTCCCGCCCGGCCGACCCGCCCGAGCCGCAGGTGCACCACCCCCGCGCCTGCGGCCCCGGCCCGGGCGGCCCCGGCCTCGTACCGTCAGGGGCTCCTCAGGAACGCCCGCACCTCGTCGAGCGGCGAGGCCGCGAGCACGTCGAGCCGGCCGACGCCCGCGAGGACGCCGGCGTACTCGGTGAGGCGGGGGCGGTCCTGCGGGCGGCACAGCATCTCGGCGAAGCGGCAGGCGACGCCGAGCTCGTCCTGCGCGTTGCGGTAGGTCCTCACCACGACCCGGAACGACGCCTCCCGCGCCCCGGCGATCCGCATCACCTTCGCCCACCTGGCGTCGTCCAGCCTGCGGAGCTGGTGGTCGAAGACGCTGTCCTGCATGAGCGCGGCCAGGGTGCGCACGGCCAGTTCCTCCCACCCCGCCCCGTCGAGGCGAAGCACCCTGTCGAACGCCGCCCCCCGGGAGTCCGGCAGCCGTACGTGCGTGAGCGCCCTGGCCGTCCACGACGGCTCCGCGCACCGGTCCTCCGGCCGGACCAGCACCATCAGGTCGGTCAGCCGGTCCACCGAGACCCACAGGCCGGCCGTGTACAGGACCCGGTCGGCGAGCGCGTAGCTGCGGGAGCCGTCCGGGACGGTGACGTCCTTCAGGGCACCGCTGACGCGCGACACGGTGTCCTCCGCGACGAGGTGGGACAGGCCTTCCACGTACGCCCGCAGGCCGTGGTCGGGCGCCCCGGCCATGGTCCGCACCCCGAACTCCAGCACCTCCGCCACCTCCCGGAAGCGCGTCACGTCCGTCACGAACCGCTCGACCACCGTCTGCGGCCGGTCGACCAGGGACGTGTACAGCTCCACCACCTCGTCCAGCGGCCGAGTCGACACCGCCTCCGACAGGATCCGCTCCGTCTCCGCCGCCGGCCGGTCGTCCCACCGCGCCGCCAGATCGGGCAGCAGCTCCGCCAGCGGTGCGGACGCGGGCCCGCGCGCCTCCGCCGCCAGCCCGGCGAGCCGCTCCTCCAGGAGTACGACCCGCCCGCGCAGCTCCTCGCCCCGCTCCTCCGCGTCCCGCCGCCGCGCCTCCGCCTCCGCCAGTTGGCGGCGCAGCTCCGCGACCTCGCCCAGCAGGTCCTCGGTCCGCCGTGCGGCACCCGCCCGCACCTCGATCGCCGCCGCCCGCGCCGCCGACCGGTCGCGGGCCCATTCCAGTTCCACCCGCGCCAGGTCGTCCCGCAGGTCGCGGGCCTCGTCCTCCTTGGCCTCCAAGAGCCGCTGGAGGCCCTCGACGACCCGTCGCGCATCGCGCACCTCGCGGCGTACGCGCTCCAGCTCGTCCCGCGTGGCCTCGAGCTCGTACTCGCCCTCCCGGCCCGTCGCCTGCACCGCGGCCAGGAACTGCTGGTGCACCGCGAGCCGGACGGTCCCGCTCAGCGGCCGCCCCTGCTCCTTCTCCACCTCGGCGAGCAGCTGCTCCACGAACGACCGCGGCGGCCTGCGCCCGCCGCCGAGGTACCGGGAGACGGCCGTGTGGTGGAGGTGTACGCGCGTTCCGAAGGCCCGCTGCGTGATGCCCAGGCCGGCGAACAGCCCGGTCAGCGTGCGGCCGAGGGCGAGGAGCTCCGGCACCTCCCGCCGTTCGACCTCCGACGAGGTCCGGGGCGCGGCCCCCGCCGTAATCCGTTCGGGCAACTCCCCCACTGCGCCCCCTCCCGGCCGCCGTGAGCGCCATCACACCACGCGGCAAGGGCCGGGCGGGGCCGGAAACAGAAAGGTGCCCGGCCCGTGGACTCCGGGCGGGGCACCGAGTGGGCTGGTCGCATCGTTTCTGCGTGCCAACCCTGCGGTGGGGCGGGTGGGACTCGAACCCACGGCCGACGGATTATGAGTCCCGAGCAGATCGTCCAGGACGACCACTCCTGACCCCCACCTGTCCTTAAGTGCCTGGTCAGCGGCCTCCCGCCGTCCAGCTGAGTGAGCCCCGACGGGCTCGGACCACATCCGTCCGAGCCCGCCCGCTCACGCATCGCTCACGCAGCCCACTCTTGTCACCTGCATGTTTGGCGCCGTGAGAGCTTGATCAGCGGCTGGACTTGCACAGATCTGCCATTCAGATGACCACAGAGCCATAGGATCTCTGCACCTAACGGCACCAGGAGGGGTCCGATGGCAGAACTCGTCCAGGTGGAGGCGGTCAACTTCCGCGCCTTCCCAACTGCCACCATCTCCCTCAGCACCAGTGGGCTTGTCCTCGTGGCTGGCCCCAACAACAGCGGCAAGAGTGCACTCCTCTCAGTCTTCGACGTGCTCGCGGGGACAACGCCGGAAAAGGTGCACCACTACTTCGGCGACCGAGCCGGTGTGACCGCAATGTGGCTCCTCGACGAGCAGGAGCGGCTAGCCCTCCTGGGGCGGACACCTGACCCCCAACGCCTTGTCTCCGGCGGCGTTGCTCAGCACCTCGTCTGGGAGTTTGGCGAACTGCATGGGCTCATCCAGCCGACTGCAGTCCGATTCAACTACCGGGATGACTGGCGATACCTGGCTCGGCTTGAGGCCACTAGCAGTCGCGGTGGATGGCAGATGCACACCGCTCGCGCTCAGGATGCGCTCAACGGCGAGGAGCTAGATAAGTCATCGAGGACCTCGGGCAACGGAGACCCCATTCGGGACTCGTTGGAGCACTTCCATGCCATCCCTGTAGCCCGGGACGTGCTGCGGAAGTGGCGAAGCGGCTACTTTCACTTCCGGCCACTACGACAAGTCAGCGGACGCTCCGCCCCCCTGACTAACGTCTCCCCGAAGCTAGCTGCCGATGGTTCCAACCTCGCGACCGTGCTGCTGTACCTCCAGACCAACGAGCAGCACACCTGGTCCAAACTATTGCGGCTCATTGCCAGCATCATCCCCGACGTGGGCGAGTTGATGACCCCGGTCAGTGGTGGGGCGTGCGAGATCACCTTCATGGACCCTGCAGTGAAGGGCCGATTCCAGCACAACTTGAAGGACCTTGGCACAGGCGTCGAGCAGCTACTCATGCTGCTTGTCGTCGGGCTGACGAGAGCGGCCACGACAGTGGTCCTCGAGGATCCAGAGATTGGCCTTCACCCCAGTGCGCAGCGAGCTTTGCTGAGCCTTCTGCAGGACTGGTCGCGTCGTCGAGTAGTCCTTGCAGCTACCCATTCGGCCACGATGCTCGACTGGACGTCACCCTCGTCCACAGTGATCGCTGTGCGCCGCAGAGCCGGCGTCTCCACCGCTTCCCTAGTCACCACTGAGCGTGCCGAGGTCCTGCGGGAACTCGGCGTGCGGATGAGTGATGTCCTGTCGGCGGAACGGATCCTGATCCTAGAAGGACCCACCGACAAGGAAATCCTTGACGCCTGGTTCCACGACGTCCTACGCAGTCCTCAGATGGTGGTTCTCATGGGCGGTGGAGGATATGACGCCCGCCATGCCGACCTCCTGGCTGAGTGGTTGGAGGCCGCGGACAGACTTAGCGAGCGGCGCATCCTGTACATACGCGACCGAGACGAGCTGTCTGGGGATTTCCTCAGCAAGCTGGAGGCATCGAAGAACGTCTTTATGCTCCCGGGACGCGAAATCGAGAATCTCCTACTTGACTACGAGGCCATCGCCGAGGTCATCAACGAAGAACTCCGCCGACAAGGGAATCCCCTGATAGCCGGCGAGCAAGTCGCTGGCGTGGCTAGGTCCACGGCCGACAGGCTCAAGCAGACCGTGGTCATGAAGCGAGTGATGGCTGACTTGGCCGAGCCAATCCGCCTAGTCGACAACAACATGCGCAAGACTCTCGCGCGCTCCATCCCCACCGAAGAGACATTGACTGCTGCCGCAGTCTCCCGTATTCCGGAGCGTACGGAGGTAGAAGCCCGGATTGGCACTGCTTGGGCGATCCACTCGCAGGCCATCGAGAGCTCCTGGGACAGCGAGTGGGAGAACCTCGCTCCGGGCGCAGATGTGCTCAAAGGGATCTGGATGCACTTCCTGAGCCGCGGCTACAGCAAGGCTCAGGACGGCCCCGCACTTGCCCGCAGAATGAAGAATCCACCTATTGCGCTGCGCACAGCTCTGAAGGATTTTATGGGTAACCCTGAAAACGCCATCGCGCGGGTGGACGCGTCAGCCGCATGTGCGCAGCAAAACAACTGGAGCCCTCGATGACAGAACCCAGGAGCGGCATGTGGTGGGCGGGCGACTCACCTGTCGCTGCGGTCCCAGGAACGTTGACTCGCGTTGACGACCACTGGCAACTGGACCTCATCGGGACACTGCCAGTCAACACCTATTGGACGGACAGTCTTTCCCTGGTTCCGCTGGAGCGTATCTACGGGGCCTGCCACGGTGTCAAGTACACCCTTGACGGAGCTCGCCTCACAAATTCACGAGGCCCTGTTCTGACCCAGCAGCATCTCGACCCGGAGCTCACAGGGGATCAATGCTGGCAGAGGTGGTGCGGAACGGTGCTAATCGCAGGTGACACGGTGCCGAAGGACGCCCTCTTCTCAAGCGCCTCATTCGAATTCACTGGCCTCTCGACCTGGTGGCCGTTCAGCGGCCTGCGCGGACCCAGCGCAGCGCGCAGTATCGACGATTACGAGCCACCAGAGCCGTTGACGGTAGACCTGAACGATGGGTCCACGTTGAAGCTGTGGGTACGCGAGAGGCATGTCCACGGCCTTCGAGTTCGATCACTCGAAGAAAATGTGACGATCTTCTTCCAAGGGGGCGAAGAGTTCACGTTTGATTACCTAATCGAAAGCGTAATCGCCCCCCTGCGGGGGCTCGTAGCAATTTCCCTCAACTCCCCATCGCACGTCCACAGCATTGAGTTGACTCAAAAGGTTGACGGCAATCGCGAAGCTCTCCAGTCACGTACGCCGCTCGTCGTGGATCCAGGCTGCGCATACGAAGATCCCAGAGAGCTCTCCCCTCTACTCACAGCCGAGACCCTTGACTTGGTCAACTTCCTACCCCGGTGGATGGAGATCGCCCGAGCCTGCCAGGTCCCCCTCAGCGTAGCCGAACCCCACGACCGCTCCGAGGATCTGACTGTCCAGGTGGTAAGCATGGTGAGCGCGGCAGAGACGCTCCATCGCATCCTCATGCCCGACCCGAAGAAGGAAACGTCGGCGCTTGCCGAGCGCGTACTAGAGGTCATGACGGAGCACGGAAAATTCAACAGCAGCGAGCGACGGAAAGTAGCTTCTTCACTCTCATATTCCGAAATTTCACTCGAGAGGAGACTCCAAGAGATCGCAAACGCATTCGGCGATGAAGGTTCGGCATGGCTATTCGATGGAATGATGAAGGACTGGGCCTTGGTTTCGGCCACAATTCGCAATGCCCTAAGCCACGGCTACACAACACATCACAATGTCGAAAGCGATCCGGGAGCTCTTGTCACTGTTCTCAGGTTCACTCAGATCACCATCGTACTGAGGCTGCTGATCGCAGCGGGATTTCCTCACGATGGCGACCTCGTACGCCACTTCAGCTCCAATAGGAGGGTGCTCGCCCTCGTGCGCCAACGCATGGCCAGCTGGCCAACATTGGCGGAACGGATCCGAGCGCCTAGATAGCCTTCGCTTCGCCCTTTCGTCACAGAAGGACTGTTCGGCGGGTGCTCGACACGTCAGCACTCTGCGGCATGCGCCCGTATGCTGCCGCCTGCCCGGAGAAGACCTCGGGACGCACGGGGACGTAGCCGAGGCCGGCTGGTGCGATCTGGGACGAGCTAGCTAGTGACCTGAATCAGAGACCCTTCGCTAGATCTCCGTGACCTTTCGCCTGCCAGGCTCGGCTGTTCGCCTGCCCCGCACGGGAGAGGCAACGGCGATCGAACGTTGCATCTAGCAAAGGATCTCCGACTCAGGTCATTAGTGATCTGGTTCTGAGGTCATGGCTCACCTCATGAGGTGTGTTCCGTTTCAGATCTTGGGTTCTGCCTGACGGGGCCGGTATCCGTCGGGTTTCCTGGCCAGATGGGCGATAACAGGTTGAGGCCAAGAGTTCTGTCGGAGGCTGAGCGGCTGACGCTGGAGAGCTGGGCAAAGCGGGACTCGCCTAGCGCAGGGCCTGCCCCAGCGAGCGCGGATCGTGCTCGCTGGGCCCGAGGGTGGAGCAGCATCAAGTCGCCGCACGGCTGGTCGCGGAACGCTAAGCAGCGACCTACCCGCACGCACGGACGAGTTGATGAAGTACCCCCTCCATCGGCATCCGGCACCTGATCGACGTGGGCGGCTTCCAGTTCTGAAGCCTAGGTCATGGCGCCGCCGAAACACCCATCGAGCACTGCGGCATTGACGTGGCTGGCCCCGGGATCGACCTGCAAGCGGCGACGCTCCTTGAGTCAAAGAGGCTCAAAATAGACTGAGTTGATGTGGCCTCACGCACCGCGCGCGCCTGACATACTCCTTGAGTCATGATCGACAGTGGGTGGGGGTGCGGCAGTGACGCAGGAGCAGTTCGGCTGGCTCTCGGAAGCCATATCGACCTTTGGCGCCTCATGCAAGGACATGGTGCAGGGTCCAGGCGACCCGGAGGCCGCCATCCGCCCGCCGCTGCAGAAGCTCTTGGAGACCGTGGGCAGTCACGACGCCATGGACGGCGTTCTGTGGCACTCCGAAACACCTCTGCGTGATGTGGGCGTGCGCCCCGACTACGCGGTCGAGGTGCATGGCGACATCGTCGGCTACATCGAGGTCAAGCGTCCTGGTCACCCTGTTGATCCAGGGAAGTTCACCGGGCGTAACAAGCAGCAGTGGGAGCGCCTGCGCGATCTGCCGAACGTGCTCTACACCAACGGCACGGAATGGCGCCTCTTCCGCACCGGGGAGCCAGTCGGCACCCCGGTCATCTTCGAGGGCAACTTAGCGACTGCCGGACGCTCGTTGGCCGCCCGTGAACCTGCCGCGTTCAGCAGTCTCCTGCGAACCTTCCTGCACTGGGTTCCCGAGCCAATCCGTCAGGCCTCCGCTCTTGTTCGGCGCACTGCCCCGCTGTGCCGCCTCTTACGAGCAGCGGTCCTGGAACAGCTGGAGTTCGAGGGGCGGTATGCGGCGGAGGGCGCCCGCCCTGAGGAGCTGCGGTTCACCGGGCTGAAGAACGACTGGCGCAGGCTGCTCTTTCCGACAGCTGACGACGCCACCTTCGCTGATGGATACGCCCAGACGGTGACCTTCGCGCTGCTGCTCGCACGCACAGAGGGCATCTCCCTGAAGGGGGTGGGGCTGCACGAGGTCGGCCGGCGCCTGGATGCCGGACACGCCCTGATGGGCAAAGCCCTTCAGCTCCTGACCGACAACATTACGGTGAGCTTCGAGGTCAGCCTCGACCTGCTCATCCAAGTGATCGACGCAGTCGACTGGGCAGCAATTCGCAAGGGCCGCCGGGATGCGTACCTACACCTCTACGAGTCGTTCCTGGAGGTGTACGACGAGAAGCTGCGGCAGAAGAGCGGCTCGTACTACACCCCGCGCGAGGTAGTCGAGGAGATGGTGCGCCTCACAGAGGACGTGCTGCGCACGCGCCTGGGGCGCACGGCCGGGTACGCGGACGAAAGCGTGCGCATCGTCGATCCGGCGATGGGAACGGGCACGTATCTTCATGCAGTCATCGAACATGTCGCTGCCTGGACCTCGGAGAACGTCGGACCTGGGGCGACACCAGACGCGATAGGCAGTCTGGCGAAGCGCCTGATCGGTTTCGAGTTGCAGATGGGCCCTTTCGCCGTCGCAGAATTACGCGCTTCGGACCTGCTCAAGCGCCACCAAGCGGTTGCGCCGCCGGGCGGCATGAAGGTCTTCGTAACGGACACGTTGGACGACCCGTACCTGGCTGAGGAATCTCTCGCCTCAACGTACGGCGTGATTTCGGAGTCCCGTAAGCGGGCGAACGAGGTGAAAGCCAGTACGCCAGTCACCGTCGCGATCGGCAACCCGCCCTACGACGACAAGGCCAAGGGACGCGGCGGCTGGATCGAGAAGGGCACCCTCGCTCAGGGCGTTGCCCCCCTCGAGGCTTTCAAGTGGCCAGGTAACGGTCGCTACGAGCATGTGCTCAAGAACCTGTACATCTACTTCTGGCGCTGGGCGTCTTGGAAGGTCTTTGACGCTCATCCCCAGGACCAGCAGGGCGTCGTTTGCTTCATCACCCCCTCCGGGTTCACCACCGGACCGGGCGAGCGCGGCATGCGGAACTACCTGCGGCGCACCTGTGACGAGGGCTGGATCATCGACCTGTCTCCGGAAGGGCACCGCCCCGATGTTGCCAGTCGGATCTTCCCCGGCGTTGCCCAGCCTCTGGCCATCTGCATCTTCGTCCGCGCCAAGGACACCGACCCTACGAGGCCCGCCCGTATTCATTACCGCGCTGTGCACGGCAAGCGAGTCGTCAAGTACCGTCAGCTCAAAGAGATCCGACTGGACGATGAAGGCTGGCAGGACACGCACTCGGATGCCACCCGCCCCTTCCGCCCGACCACCGAGACCGGGTGGGAGGACTACCCCGCTCTCGACGACCTCTTCCGTTGGGGTAACCCAGGCATCAAGGCCAACCGCTCCTGGGTGAACGGCCCCAGCAAGCAGGTGCTTGAGAAGCGATGGGCACGGCTGATCCACGAAGACGACCCGGTCAAGAAGGCGGAATTCTTCAAGGAGACAGGAGATCGTTCACTGCAGGCCAGCAGGGCTCCGTTGTACGGACAGCCTGAGCACATCCGGTCACTCGCAGACGAAACAGAACTGACACCTGACGTGGTACCCGTCGCCATGCGAAGCTTCGACCGGCAATGGTTGATCTCCGACAGCCGTGTCATCGACCGTCCCCGGCCTGAGTTGTGGGAAGCGATGCAGCCGGATCAGCTCTTCCTGAATCAGCAGTCCTCGCATGAGATCGAGACCGGCCCAGCGATCGTCGCCACCTCCCTGCTCCCTGACACCCACCATTTCAACGGCCGTGGTGGCAAGATCATGCCGATCCTCCACCCAGACGGCACCCCCAACGTCCACCCTCGCCTCCTCACATACCTCGCTGCCGAACTCGGCCTCGACCACGTCACGGTGCACGATCTGGCCGCGTACGCAGCGGCTGTCGCCGGCCACGCCGGATTCACCAAGCAGTTCACCGAAGAACTCCTGACCCCAGGCGTGCGGCTGCCACTCACCCGCGATCCCGCCATATGGCAGGAGGCGGTACAGCTGGGCAGGCAGCTCTTGTGGGCCTCGACGTACGGGGAACGGTACGTCGATCCGGAAAACGGTCGGCCAGCTGGCGACGTCCTCTTCCCGCAGGGCGATCCGCGCCGGCTCCGCTACGACCAGCACATCGGGACGGAAGTCCCCCCCGAGATCAACTACGCCGAGATGAACGGAACCCTGCACCTGGGTGCTGGATACATCAGCCCGGTGCCGTCAGAGGTGTGGAGCTACGACGTCGGTGGCATGCAAATCGTCAAGAAGTGGTTCGGCTACCGCAAGGCGAGCCCAAACAGTCGCAAGACCAGTCCCCTAGACGATCTGCACGTCGAGTCCTGGCCAGCCGAGTGGTCACGCGAGCTCATGGAACTGCTCTCCGTGCTGCGCCGGCTCGTCGACCTCGCACCCGCGCAGCAGGGCCTGCTGGACCGGATCCTCGCCGCTCCTAAGGTGACGGTGGCCGACCTGGAAAAGGCTGGCATCCTGCCTGTGCCCGCCAAGGCCCGCAAACCCCATCGTCGAGTCGAGCTTCCCACCCACATCGGCGAGGGGCCGTAGGCGCGTCAGTGCCTCTTCGCCCGGCGCTCCACGTACGCTGCCGCCTCCGTCATGCTCCACGCCCCCTCTGCGAGCTGACGGAGCGCGTGCATTTCCGCGCCTAGGGACGGAGCGCGGCGCTGCAGCTGGTCCGCGAAGACGCTCACCTCGACCAATCGTTCCTCAAGCCTGGCGCACTCAGCTTCGAGGCGCGCTGCCCTGCCGCGTGGCGTGATGGTGAGACTCTCCCCAGCGACCTCCAGCAGGCCCATCCAACTCAGAGTCTGCACGTCACCTTTGACGCTCGTCTCGTCGAGATCTCGGGCTGCCACCGCTACCGCATCAAGGCATGAAATCTCTGCGGTCATGAGGTGATCTAGAAGTTCAAGCTGCGAGGGGGAGAGAGCTGAGTGCACGGTTCCATGTCTAGCAGCAGCGGGGCAGTCCTGCATATCGGGAGTGATTCCGACCAAATGACGCCTGAACTGAATCGGTACCTCCCGACCTGCTCAAGGCTTGCGGAGGCCCTCCTTCGGGCGCGCCACACGAGCAGGTGTTTGAAGGTGGCGACGCGCGTGCCGACGAGTACCCGTTCCGCCTTCGGCCCTGCGGTGAGAGGCGCCCCTCAACCGATACGAACGCGCTCACCTTGCCACCAACCCGCGACCCTTCGCGGTGCGTTGAACACACCTGGAGGGTACGGCAGATGGTGTTTACTGCCTGTCAGGGTTGACCAGGCAGCGTGAGGATGAGGGGGAGACAGCAGTGGAGCAAGTAGGGGGCGGAGAAGGCACCTTCCCGAAACCGTCCAGTGTCAGAAACGAGCTTTCCGGGCAGGTGGCTGGCCCAGCCATCCAAGCAGGGACGATCCATGGCGACGTGAACATCACGATGACGGGCCCGCCGGTAGCCGAACCTACCGACGAGACCCTCGCCGAGGAACTGCGCAGGTCGTCGCAGATCTGGCGAGCACGGTTCTCCAGTGTCGACTTGGTCAACCTGCCGCGAGTTGCGATGCTCTCGCAAGGCAACGCGGTTGCAGCTGCGGCCAGGAGAGCCGGACTCGACAGCACGAGGCCGTTTAGCGGGCAAGGGATGGCGCCGGGGGAGTTCGTCCGGACGGTTCGCCCTCTGTTCCAGACATGGGATGCGGAGGCGGTGACGCTCTGCGAGCGCACGGCAGAGAAGGTGCATCGTGGCCTTCTGGTCTCCTTCGAAGGCGCTATGCGCTGCAACAATCCGCCCGCGTTTCCGCTCAAGGAGCCAACTGGAGTCGTGACCAAAGATCCCCACCTCGTCTTTCGTGTCGGGACAAGGAAGGTCGTCATCACCTTCGATCCACGTTGGCTGACGACGTCGACCGCGAATACGACGCTTCATGAAGCTGCTCGGGAGTCGCTGACCTTCTCAGGTATCGGAACTGTGGCGTCGGTATCGGAGCGAGGACAGATTCGAATTTCCGCACTTGTATTCGGGCAGCCGGAAACCATGGCGCAGGCCCAGTTTGAATATGCAAAGAATTCTGCCATCAAGGAACCGCCCGGCTTAACTTCGGCGGACTTTCGCAACGAACTGTCGAGGTCGGATTTTCCACACCTCTACGGAAAACACCTGCGAGAAAGAGGAGCCATGAACCGCAAGAGCGTCGCTCTGCTGTTTGATGAAGATGAGGTGCTGCCCGGACAGATCGACCGAGATGTGCTGGCCCAGATCTCGCGGGTGGTCCCCGAGTATCGACGTGATGTGGGCGTGGCCGTTGCCAGCCTATTCTTCAACGGCCAGGGCGTTGCTGTTGCTGATCTCGCTGCTCATTTCCTCGCTCGGGAACCTGCACTCTGGAAGTCCCTCACAGTGCCTGGCCTTTCTACCTTGATCAGGTCCTGCAATCTCGCGGTCTCTACAGTCTCCGGACTCAGCGAGGAGCAGATGGCGGACCTACACGAGGCGATGGGCGAAGGAGTTGCGAGCTACCTCGGATGCGTCGAGGTGGACAGAAAGCTGCCCTTGCATGAACGGCTTCTTCCGAAGTTTGATGACTATCATGTCGCCGGTTCCGAGTTGCGCCTGATCTATAGCGCGGCAATGCGCGTTCTCGATGAGGCGAACGGCGAGGACCTCGAAGAGCCGTTGAATGAATGGCGGGAACGCGGCTTGTTTCGCAGCGTGGCTTGGGAAGAGGATTTGCAACAATCCGCGGCCGAGGTGAAGGAGGCCTCGATGGTTATCGAAGCCTGGCTGAACGCGCAACCTGAATGAATTTCACACAAATCCTCTGACGCACTCACAACACTCCAGCGGCGCGCGCCAATCACCCTCACGGCCCCCTCACCCGGCGACGCGCCGTTGCGAGCCTTCTCGAGTCCCTACCGAGCAGTCCCTGCCGGCGGGGGCGTGGTGGGGCCCACGTTGAAGGTGAGGCCGGAGAAATCCCGACCTTGGAGAACGGGGCCATTCTGGGTACCGCCGGTGATGCTGTTGTGCACGTCACCGCTCGCGGAACCAGCTTGTGCCCGCTGCCACCACTCATCGAGCAGCACTCGGAAATCCCCGTCCAGAGCCGCTCTGACGGCGAGGGCGGTAGCCAGTGTCTGCGCGCGCATCAGGTCTGCCGGGTCGCCTTCCAGCACGGAGAGTTCCAGTTCGCCGGAGCTAACCTGGGGTGTCTCGTCACTTTGTGTTCCCTGTGTCGCTGCGCGCGAGAACGGCCGCCGCACCAGCGCCGTGAGTCCCTGCCACGCCTGACGTCCCGCTTCGCCGCCGAGGCCGCCTGCTAGTGCGGCGAGGGCCGCTGCGGTGATCGGGTCCATGCTGGTGCTCCCTCGTTCGGTGACGGAGCCCACCCTAGATCTGTCTCACGGCTTCCCGAAGCGGTTCCAGGTAGTCGGGCGATCGGCTTCGGGAGGGCTACCTCGCTACGTAACCCACATGGCGGTTCGCGGTGTTCGTTGAGTTGCGCCGTGCGGCGATTCGTTCGCGCTGCTGGAGGCCGAGGAGCGCGAGCTGAGGGAGATCCTGGAGGGCGAGTGTCCGCTGTTGCATGGGCCTCTGCTCGTGGACGCGCTCGTCTAATCACGGCGATGCCCCACAGAAAGCAGACCACCGCCGTGGCACGGGGGGCGGAGATCGTGGGCCGCTGGAGGGTCGACAGCAACGTGGGGTGGTTCATCCGTCGGCGGCGCCGGAGATCTTTACGGCAGTCGTGCGGAGGGCAACGGCCCTGCCGCCTCAGCCGAGGTAGGGGTAGGTGCTGGCGAGGTAGTCGCCGATCTGCTGGCGCATGCTCGGGTGGACGTCGTACTGGTCGAGGTCTGCGGGCTGGACGAAGCGGACGCCGTCGGCCTCGTCGTTGATCGTGGGACCACCGCCGACGGGACGGCCGATGTAGGTGTTCTCGTACTGCTGGCGGATCTCGCCGTCGGTGTAGGCGACGATGTGGTTCGGGTTGGTGTAGACGCCGAGGAAACCTGTGATCTCGGCGACGATGCCTGTCTCCTCCAGGCACTCGCGTACGGCGCACTGGGCCGCGGTCTCACCGATGTCCTGGGCGCCGCCGGGCAGGGCCCGCTGGCCGGTGTCGCGGCGCCGCTGGAGCAGGATGGCGCCCTCGTCGTCGACGACGAGCAGGTTGCTCGCGGGGATGAGGGTGTTCGCCTTCGGCGCGGCCGGGTCGTTGTAGTACTCAGTCCTGCCCTTGTGTGACGGTCCCCTCCTGGTCGGGAATCCGGGGCCGCGCGGCGGCCCAGACAACTTCGAAGCCTTGCGCGTGACGATCGAACGCAGATGTGATCGTCAGGCCCGAGTTTCCGGTGCCTTTCCGTGCTCCAGATAGACGGTTAGGCCGTTCGTCCGGGCCTGGATGCCAGCCTCGATTCGGCGCGCGAGGCGGGTGATGGTGATATCAGGCACCTGTTCGGCACGGTGGAAGTCGTAACCACGGAGCTCGTCCGCCTGCAGTACGATCTGCTGGCACTGGTCCGGGCTCAAGCGGCCGCCGTCGAAGAGGTAGAGGACCTTGTCCCCCTCTCCCGGGTTCGGTGCCCAGTCCACGACGAGGAGGCGGCCGATGCTCGGTGCGATACCGAGCTCCTCCTGGACCTCACGCACACAGGCCGCTCGGGGCGACTCCCCCTCCTCAACGTAGCCCCCGGGGATGTCGCGGTAGTCCTTATAAGACGGCTCGACGAGGAGGACTCGATCGGCTTCGTCGAAGAAGAGAGCGCCAGCTGCCATGCGGGGGCGGGCCATCTTCGCTTCGTGCTCGTTCTCGCTCACGGCTTGGACTCTAGCCGCCCGACACGACGCCCAGTCTGCGGGCCAGGTCTGCCACGGGATGGGCAGGCCGGCCCCTGGTGCCGCGTATCCAGCCGATGACCAGTTCTCGGCTCAGGTAGTGGTGGCGCACCTGCTCGGGGGCGGCCTGTTCCGCTTCCAGCAGGACGGCCAGGGCTTCGTCGGTGCGGTTCCAGGAGCTCAGCGCCCTGGCGACTTCAAGGCTGTGCCGTACGCGCCGCTCCACGGGCAGGCCAGTCGTGTCGATTCGTGAGCCCAGGTCCGCGGCGATCTGGATATCGCCGAGTTCGCCGGCGGTGGCTACGCAGTGGATGGCCACATTGGTTGGACCGAAGGCCGTCCACATGTGGTTGGCGTCGGCGCCGAGTCGTTGCGCGGCCTCGTTCGCCTCGCGGAG
Source organism: Streptomyces sp. NPDC093225 (assembly GCF_044753805.1). Taxonomy (NCBI): domain Bacteria; kingdom Bacillati; phylum Actinomycetota; class Actinomycetes; order Kitasatosporales; family Streptomycetaceae; genus Streptomyces; species Streptomyces sp. NPDC093225. The sequence goes on along the minus strand of NZ_JBIVNX010000025.1, from coordinate 34,460 downwards.
GAAGCTCTGCGTGGTCGCCCGGTCTTCTGCCCTCGCGGCGGCCATCGCGCCGGTGAGGAACAGCGTGCCGTACACCGAGAGGTATTCGTCGTTGGCGTTGCCCAGCTCGGGCTGCATGACGGCTGCCGCGTCGTTCACCAGTTGGACCGCAGCTGTGAAGCGTCCGGTGGCCAGGAGGCAGTGCGTGACCGCTCGGAAGAGCGATCCGGTGACTTCGCTGCGGCCACTGTGTTGCGCTGCTGCCAGACCGCGGTCCGCTGCGATCCATGCCAGCTCGGACTCTCCGACCTTGCCCAGCACCATGGCCGCCCCGTGGTAGGCGAGAGCGAGCAGGGCGTGGGCTTCCTCCGCCTCGTGCCCCGAGTAGGCGCGGGACGCGGTGAGGGCATCGGCCAGGACAAGGGGGAGACGTCGGGTAGCAAAGCCGTACCGAGATGCCTGGTAGGCGTCGAGCACGTCGCTGACATTGCCTCGGAGGTCCTGCAGGGCGGGTGGTTCCTCGTCGCTGGCGGCTCCGAGTAAGGGGGCGAGCTGCTTGTAGTCCATCAGCGTTTCGCGCAGCGCGGGAACCGTCCGGTGGCCACTGTCGGCTGACCACTCCATGAGCGCCGGCTCGGCAAGCAGGTCTCCGAGCGAGATGTCGAGGGCTTCCGCGAGTGAGGTGATCACCGAGAGGCGATCAAGCTCGATCCGGTTGTTTTCCGCCTTGCTCAGCCAGTCCGTGGTACGGCCGACAAGGCCGGCCAGTACCTCTTGGGAGAGGCCTCGGCGGCGCCGGTACCAGGCGACGCGCTCGCCGATGGTCAGGTTCTGTGTCATACCTCGCATGTCCTGATCATCACCTCGTGGCCGAAGTGAACCCCGGAAGGTTTTTCCGGGGTATCACCGGGCGCCCTGGCTACTGTCGCAGTAGACCGAGAACCCCGCTGGGGGATGCGAACAACTCGTCCTGCATCCGCTGGTTTCTGCTGATGGCGCTCGTCCGTTGCACCCCTCTTCTTCAGGCCGAGAGATCGGAGATGGCAAAGCCATGAAGCCCGCACCGCATGACCCCGAAGGAGCGGTCCAGGCCGTATCGCAGCGCCCCGTGACCGTCGAAGCCGCGGCCGGCTGGAGTTCACTGCCGGAGTGGCTCACGTTTCGCGCGCTCGTGATCGACACGGGCACCAGCCGCCGGGGTGAGGTGCAGCCGTGGCCCTACTACTCCGAGAGGCCGCCCACCAGCGTCTGGCTGCGGCCAGAGGGCGGCGGGAGGGAGTGGACTGCCTCGATCGACAGCCTGCGGCCGGCTCGCGGCCAGCCGGCCGCGTGAAGCCTCAGCAGCTGTGGCAGCGGTTCGAGTGGACCAGCGGGAGCTGCTTCCGGTGCGAACGGCTTGATGTCGAGGTGGCCGTCATCGGCTCCATCGCCGTGGGCGACGTCGAGGTCGAGATCCACGCGTGCCGGAAGTGTGTTTTCCGCCTGGAGCAGCTGCACTGGATCCTCGTCGGGCGACAGTCTTAGCCAGTTGGCCGATAACCCTTCTATCTGTCAACTGACTGGCGCATAAGGGGGTTTCGGCGCCGGTAACCTCGGGCGGGCGAGGCGCTGAGCGCCCGTCACATGGCTTGCCTGAAAGCTGAAAGGGAATCGATGGCCCAGGATCAGGAAAACACCGTGGAGCGCACGCTCGTCCTCCTCAAGCCCGACGCTCTGGTCCGCGGATTCGGCGGGAAGATCATCACCCGCTTCGAGGACGCGGCGCTGAAGATCGTCGGCATCAAGATGAAGCAGATGGACGCCGAGTTCACCCGGCGCCACTACTTCGACCTGGAGGAGCGGCTCGGCCCGGAGGTCTACAACCTCACCGCGACCTTCATGCAGCAGGGCCCGGTCATCGCGCTCGTCCTGGAGGGCTTCGACGCCGTCGCGACGGTCCGGAAGATCGTCGGCAGCACGTACCCGAACGACGCCCCCGCCGGAACGATCCGTGGCGACTTCTCGCACTACAGCCGCGGCGCCAGCGCGGCGTCCGGGAAGGCTGTGGCGAACCTCGTGCACGCCTCGGGCAACAAGGAGGAGGCCGACATGGAGGTTGACCTCTGGTTCGACAAGGACGAGCTCCACGACTACCGCACGCTCGCGGAGATCTTCACGTACTGAGCCCGGACCGATGTCACCTATCGGCTGTCGACGCGTTGAACACCACCAGGCACCACCGTAGGAGAGAAGACATCATGACCAATCCGACCCGCGTCGCCTCCGTAGCCGAGCTGGAGAACGTCTTCCAGCAGGAGTTGGCCACCGACCTGTGGGCTGCCGCGGAGACCGCCTTCGCCCTCGCCACGCGCAGCCGTGACCTCGGCGAATGGGACAAGTCCCGCGAGTGGGCCAAGCAGTGCCTGACCCTGCTGGCCGGCTTCCCGGACGAGACCGAGGGCGACGTCGCCACCAAGCGGGTGTCCGTCGGCGGCGTACCACTGCCGAACTACCTGCACGAAGGCGTCCTGCGCGACCGCTTCGGCGACATCGACTGACGTCCTACCCGGCGGCGGTGCGGCACGCGGCCGCGGACCGCACCGCCGCCGTTCGCTGATCAACCACACATCGCATCCAACCGAGCCACCCCCCATGCGTGGCCTGGCTCGGGCGGATCACCCATGCCCGATTCCGGAAAGGAGCCCCTGTGGCCATCGAGATCGAGATGCGCGCCCGGTTCGACAAGGACGCCTACGACCAGCTCATCGACCGTCTCACGGCGGAGGCCGAGGACCTCGGCTGCGACGACAAGAACATCTTCTTCTACGTGCTCCCGGACCAGTTGTTGAAGGTCACCGACAACGTGGCCGCCGGCTCGGCGAAGGTCACGCTCAAAGCCAGCAAGATCGGCCAGGGCGCCGCCTTCCCCGAGACGGAGATCGCCATCGGCCGCGAGGACGTGTCGGCCGCGGTACGGATCTTCAACGCCCTCGGCTTCGAGGGCACCATGCACCAGGCGTTCAACCAGCGGCATAACTTCCGCTTCCGCGGCGTCGAGATCGCCGTGAAGTGGAGCGAGGCCTGGGGCCACCACGCCGAGTTCGAGGTGCTGCTGAACGAGGCCGCCGGGTCCACGGCGCAGGAGGAGGCCGCCGCCCGCATCCGCAACGTCGCCGACGAGCTCGGCGTCCGCCTGATGACGGAGCAGGAGCTGGCCGACTTCACGGCCGCCTTCGAGGCCGCCGAGCAGGAACGCAAGGAGAAGGACGCGGCCACCGTCGCCGCGCCCGCCAGCTAGGCATCCGCTTCGTAGACCACCACGAGGAGGTGGGTCCGATGAGCACGACCTCGCCGGCCGACAGTCTGGTCGAGCTGGCTGCCCGCAAGCAGCTCCCGCACCACCAGTACACCGATCCCGCCACCGTCCACTGGATCACCGCCAACCGGCCGGACTTCCCCGACGGCCCGCCTCCTCCCACCCTCCGGCCGAGCTCGCAGGAGCTCGTGACCCGCGCGGCCATCCCCCGCGACTGGCTCGCCCAGCCCAAGTGCCATGACTCCCTCCACGGAGTCCGGCACGCCATGCGCACCGCCGCCCTGGCGGCGCTCCTGGCCGAGGCCACAGGGCTCAGCGACAACGACACCGCCACCCTCGTCCTGGCCGCGGCGGTCCACGACTGCCGCCGCCTCCACGACAAGGACGACCACGGTCACGGCGCCCGAGCTGCCATCTGGCTCACGGGCAACGCCGACGACATCTGGAGCCACTTCGGGCTCCCCGCGACGCCAAGCCGCATCGCCGCCGCCGGCACAGCCGTCCGCCTCCACGACCTGCCGTACGAGCACTTCTCCCCGGACGACCGCACCGACCACGCTCGCGCCGAGGCGATCACCGACCTCCTCAAGGCCGCAGACGCCCTGGACCGCTACCGCCTGCCGAAGCTCACGTGGTGGCCCGACCCTGACCGCGTCCGCTCCAGGGCATTCGCAGGCTTACGCGCCACGGCCTTCGAGCTCGTCGTCCGCTCCGAGGCCGCGTGGCTGGACGGAGCGAGCAGCGCGGACGCGGTGCTCACCGGGCTGGCACAGCTGGAGCTGATCGGCTGATGGACTTCCTCGACGCTTACGAGCAGTGGGCCGACGCCCACGCCTTCTTCGACACCACCCTCATCCCCAGACCTGCCGACGGCCAGGACCCCCTGGCCAGGCAGACCACGGCATGGGAGAACCGCCTGGCCGGCGCCCCCAACGGCCACCTGCTGCGGGACAACGCGCTCTTCCGCGCGTTAAGCGGAGAAGGCAAGCTCCATCTCCTCCACGTCACGCACGCTCTGGAGGAGATCAGCGAGCACGGCACGCTCTACCCCTCCGGCGGCTGCCTGGTCGGCAGCGTCTACTGCGCGCCGCTCACCGCCGCGGGGCAGGGCTTCCGTATGCACAACCTCGGGGAGTACATCCTGACGAAGGAGGCCCCCGCCTTCGCGGCCAAGGCCAGCGCGTCCAGGCGGGCGCCGACGCCGCTGATCTTCGAGGTCACGCTGCCGCCGCAGGCGTACCGGGGGCTGGCCGGGGTGGACTACCTTCGCCTCGGCACGATCCACCTGCAGATCTACAGCCGCCTGGAGTACCTGCTCTCCAAGGCTGAGCGCCATCAGCTGCGCGAGACGATCGTCAGCCGGATCAAGAACTCCACTGCCTTCCTCGCCCTGGCGGCTGCCGTCGCCTCCCAGGGTGCGACCATCCAGCCTGAGAGTTTCCTGCGGCTGCTGGACGAGACGATCCCCCGCCTCCCGATCCTCGGCTACGTGTATTTCGAGGCCCTGGCCGAGTACCTGATGCTGCACTCCACCACGCCAGGCACGCGTGAGCGGGCCGAGCACGGCGAATTCGACAACTGGCTGTACAAGGACATGCTGTTCGCGTCTTTCCCGGACATGGCGGGCAAGTTCGACCTGGCGAAGTTCAGGCCCTCACCCACGGGCCTGGCCGCGCTCCTCGGCCGCATCGACCCGCATCTCGACGTGCGTCACGCCCGCGGCTACCTGGCCGAGCGGATCAGCCACCTCGTCGCGTCCCGACTCTTCACCCCCGGGCAGTTCCCCGAAGCCTGGCACCGCACCCGCTGGGAGTTCGACAGCCTCTCCACCCAGCTCGGGCCGCTCCTCGGCCACCTCATCCACCGAGAGCTGCGCACCTTCGGCCGGTACCCGGACTTCTACTTCTACTTCGACCAGCACAAGGCGCTCCAGGCGTGGAACTACTGGAACCACATGGACATCATCACGCCCTTCAACGGGACCATCCCCAAGGGCGAGATCGGCATCAACCCTGCGTACCCGGACCTCGCGTACCGGGTCTGGCGTGCTGAGCAAGACGATGCCGGCTGCCTGCACCGTGCCGAGGAACTCGACCTGACCATCGCGCCGCGCCTGGTCGACATCAAGTACACGCTCATGCGCAACAACCAGTGGACCGCACCCGCCCCTGCCACCGCCCGACGCGAGAGGACTCAGAGCCGATGAACGCCCCCGGCACGAACAGCACCTCCATCGACTACCTCGGCGAGCAGATCACCGCGCTCCTTGCCGACCCGGCCACCACGCACGGCCTCGCCCGGACGCTCCGCGCCGCGGCCAAGGAGATCACTCTCAGCCGGTACCACCGGGCCAGCCAGAAGGCATTCCCCAGCGGCCGGATCGACGAGACCCCGAAGCACGTCCAGGTCGGCGGCGGCGCCCACCGCATCGACGGGTTCTTCAACATCGACGCCGTACCGCCGGCCGACCTTCTGTGGGACGTCCGCGAAGGGCTGCCGCTCCAGGACAGCACGGTGGAGATGCTGTTCTCCGAGCACTTCCTCGAGCACATCGACTACCCGGTCTCCGCCAAGCAGTACGCCCGCGAAGCCCACCGCGTCCTCGGCCCCGGCGGCCAGCTCATCACCGGCGTCCCGGACGCATCGTTCGTCCTCAGCCGATACCCCGCCGGCCCCGAGCAGGCCGAGGAGATGATCGACCGCTGGTACGCCAAGCGAAACTGCCACCAGGACATCAACACCTACCTCGACCTGATTAACTACGTCTTCCGTGACCAGGACGACGACCCCACGTACACCCCGCACCTCTGGGCGTACGACTTCGACAAGCTCCGCCAGCTGTTCACGGAGGCGGGGTTCAAGAACATCGAGCCGTGGCAGTTCGATCCCACCATGGCCAACCCGAAGCGCGAATGGGCCAGCGTCTACGTCATCGCGACCAAGTGACCTTCGACTCGGCCGGTACAGGCCACCTGGTCACTACGAGGCTGAAAACGGGCAGAGGAGGAAACGTTCCAATGCCGTAGTCGTCTCGAGCTACGCGGCGAAGGTTTCGCGGCGCGTGCGGAGCGCACGGTAGGAGGCGAGGGCGCGGCGGGCCTCAGGAGGTATCGGGCTGCCTGTAGCCGCCACTCGAGCCGCGAGCTCAGGGCTCGGTTCCCGACTCGTCAGCTCACGCTGCTCGAGCGGCGGGGTGACGCCGGCAGCGACTGCCTGGCGGCTGGCCCGCACCTCTGCCAGGTAGGCAGCGATGTCGTCCGGGTTGGCTTCCGGAAGCGGGTCCACGTGCCGGTTTACGAGTTCGGTCTTACAGGGGGCCCACGCGGCGAGGATGTCAACCGGTTCGACGTGGCGGTATTGGGCGGAGCGGTCACCGCCGCGTTGTTCATAGAATCGGTCGACTGCCCGGCGGACGTCCCAGTGGACGGCCGGCGCCGTGGGCGGGACGTCGGCCAGGGCGTTCGCCCACGTCTGGATCGTTTGCGCGGACTGCTGACCGGAGGCGATCAAGCGGTGTATCCGGCCGTCAAGGGTTCCAATGTGGTGCAGCAGTGCGGTGGTCTCAAGCTGATCCATTCAGACATCTCCTCCTTCCTCGGCGAGCAAGGCGAGTCCGGCCATGAGGGCATCGGAGTGGTTTCGCCGGGGCGAGTGGTGCCGCGCGACGGCGCTCGCGGTTGCCGCCGGCCGGGCAAGGGTGGCATCGAGGTCGGACCAGGCACGTAGCCAGTACCGAGCCGGCTTGGGGGCGTCGCCGGGAACGGCACGACGAGCTACGACCTCGACCAACTGCTCGGTGCCGTGCTGCTGAACGAGGCGTTCGAGGTCCTGCTGCTCGCCGGCCCCCAGGTTCCAGTGGATCGGCAGTGCCTCACATTTGAGGGCGTCCGCCAGCTGCCGCACCGCTTCGCTGCCGATGAGGCTGGCAGAAGGCACGCGCAGCTGCTGTTCCTTGTGTTGCTTCTGGTTCCATGCGTTATGGGGGCTAGTTTCATACCCCTCCGGGGGTATAGGCCTTTCTCCCGTCAGGTCACGTTCTGGCCCCCTGGGGGTTACTTCTCGACCCGCTCCAGGCCTCGGTCCACCCCCGGCTCCGATCCTGCGGAGACCGCTGTTGTCCCGACGGGCATGGCCGACTGCCAGCGGGAGTTGGTAGACCGACTCCCCCTTGGGACCGCGTGACCCGTCCACGACGGCAAGCTCACCGGCTTGGATGAGTTTGGCGATGGACGTTCGCACACTCACACGGGTGGTGTTGGTGCGCTGCATCAGCATCGCCGTGCCAGCGTAGGCAGTGCAGTCCGCGCCGGGGGCCTTGTCGGCGATGGCGAGCAGCACCAGGCGGGCCGTGCCCCGGGCAGTTGAGTGGTTCCAGACCCAGTCCATGGCGTCGAGGCTCACCGGTCACCCCGCTCGGTGACGATGAAGTCGCAGGCGGGACGCGGGTTAGGGTTCGTCATATGCACCTCCTGTGCGGCGGCGCGGGGCGGGCTTGGTCGTTCACACCCCGTGCCGCCGTCTGGTCTATGCAGCGGTTGCTGTGGTGGCCGTGTCCGGCTGAATGCCGAGGACTTCCAGAAGTTCGGCGGTGAGTACGCGCTGCGCCCTGCCGAGGCGCAGGGTGGCGACTGGCAGCTCGCCGCGCCTGGCGAGGTCGTATGTCGTGCTGCGTTTGAGCCCGAAGGCTCGACCCGCCGTCTCGAGGTCGATCACTGGTGGTAGCGCCAGCAGTTCGTCGCGGGTGAGGGCCGAACCGCTCATCGACTGCCCTCCGCTGCGACCTGGGCCGTCAGATCGCCCAGCACCTGCGCGTACCTGAGGGCCGGCTCGCCCCGTGGGGCGCGTTTGCCCTGCTCCCACCGCCAGACCGTGGAGGGATCGACCTCACAGAGGGCTGCGATCTCGGCTAGGGACAACCGTGCTGCCAGCCGAGTACGGCGCGCTGCACCCGATATCGCCTCTTCCCTGACACGGGAAAGACTCAGAACGTCGGCATTGATCATGGCCCGAACCTAGCCCATGTTTTTCCGAATTCAAAACTCCGGGCATTGAACAAAGGCCGCGGCGATGGGCGAAGAATACTGTAGTGAAGCGCATGGTTCGCGAGGCCGAAAATCGGCACTCCCGGGGCGCTCAACGAGCGGCGCTCCCGACCACCTATGTAGCGATTCCAGCGCGACTTGACCTTGCCGGGCCGTTGCCTATGATCACCCAGAGACGGCATCTCTAGCAGGTCAGAGCCATGTTTCTCGCCTCCAAGGTCGCCGCGTCGCACGATCCCCACCCCAGCCGCCCGCCACACCGATATCGAATTCAAGGAATCTCGACAGATAAGGAAAGATAGGGAAAGGCGAGGGCGCCTAGGGTCAGGTAGGGGCAGCTTCGACCACGCCCATGCGCCGGTCGATATTTCAGAACAGCCAGCAAGGAGACAGTGCATGAAGGGCTCGACGTACCGTCGCTGCCATTGCAGGGACGCCGAGACGGGGAAACCCCTCGGCAGTAAATGCCCGAAGCTGAAGCAGCGGCGGCACGGTAGCTACTCGGTGCGGCAGGAGCTGCCGCCGTACGAGGACGGCCGGCGTCGGTCGTTCAGTCGGGGCGGGTACGAGACGAAGGTCGCGGCCCAGGCCGACCTCGACCACATACGGGCGCTGCTCGCGCTGCCGGACGCGGACGACGAGGAGGGACGGCGGCACATCGCCGCGCTGCTGGAGCTGGTCGCTGACGAGAAGGCGCCGATCCCGGACCTGGAGGAGACGCGGCGGCGGTTCGTGACCGGGCAGAAGCTCACGTCCCGTCTGACAGTGGGCGACTGGCTGGACATGTGGCTGGCAGGTAAGAAGACCCGCAGGACGACGACCAGCGGGTACAGCTCCCACGTTCGCGTACACCTCAATCCCGGCATCGGGCATGTGCGGCTCGACCGGCTGAACGTTGGGCACCTGCAAGAGATGTTCGGCGCGATCGCGGACGACAACGAGGTGATCGCCGCCGAGAACCAGGCCCGGCGCGAGCAGGCGGCCCGGTGCAAGTGGGGAAGGGACAGCAGGCCCCCGGCCGCCGAGCGGGCGCGACTGGATGCGGAGAAGGCCAAGCTCGCCGCTATGCCGCCCTTTCGGAAGATCACTGGGCCCGCGACCCAGCAGAGCATCCGCCGGACGCTCAGGGCCGCCCTGAACGCTGCGATCGCCCAGCAGCTGCTGACGTTCAACCCGGCCGCGCACGTCGAGCTGGCGTCCGGGAAGCGGCCCAAGGCTCAGCTGTGGACCGAGGAGCGGGTGCAGCGGTGGCACGAGAGCGGCGTGAAGCCGAGCCCCGTGATGGTGTGGACGCCGGCTCAGGTCGGCACCTTCCTCGATGCAGCGGAAGGGGACCGGCTGTACGCGTTCTTCCATCTGATCGCGTTCCGCGGGCTGCGCCGCGGTGAGGGCGTCGGGCAGGAGTGGACCGACGTGGACCTGGATGCGGGGCTGCTGACGCCGGCCAAGGAGATCGTCGTGGACAACTGGGAGGCGTACGAGTCCGCGCCGAAGACCGACGGCAGCGCGGGGACCATCGCCCTCGACAGCGGCACTGTGGAGGTCCTGAGGGCCCACCGGGCTCGGCAGAACCGGGAACGGCTGAGGTTCGGGGCGGCGTGGCAGGACACCGGGAAGGTGTTCACGCAGGAGGACGGGTCCTGGCTGCATCCGGAGACGGTGTCCGAGACCTTTCGGCGGATCCTTGCGAGCACCGATCTGCCGCCGATCAGCCTTCGTGATCTACGTCATGTGGCTGCGACGCTGACGCACGCGGGTGGTGGGGACCTTCACACGATCAAGGAGACCTTGCGGCACTCCACGATCACGCTCACCTCGGACACGTACACGAGTCTGCTGCCGGAGGTGGACAGGGCTGCCGCAGAGGGAGCTGCTCGGGTCGTGCCGCGGGCTCGGCAGGCGGTGGGCTCCGACACCGCCGCTCACGCATCGCTCACGCACGAGGGGGTAAACGACAAGGTGCCCCGACCCGGCAAGACCGGGCGGGGCACCAAGCTGGCAGGTCAGAACGTTTCTTCTGACCAGACCTGCGGTGGGGCGGGTGGGACTCGAACCCACGGCCGACGGATTATGAGTCCGCTGCTCTAACCGGCTGAGCTACCGCCCCCAACGGCGCGTCGCGCACATTTGTGCGCGCCGTCTGCCGCAGCATAGCCGCTCATACGATCTCCTGCTCCGGATGCCTCGCGTGATCGGCTTCGCTCCTTCATGGAGACCGCGCTGCACGCTGCCCGGTTCCCGATGACGGCCGCGAACACGCGAAAGAGGACCCACCAGGGGTCCTCTTTCGTCTGGCTCCCCCGGCTGGACTCGAACCAGCAACCCTCCGGTTAACAGCCGAATGCTCTGCCAATTGAGCTACAGGGGATCGCGCTCCCCCGACTGGACTCGAACCAGTAACCTGCCGGTTAACAGCCGGCTGCTCTGCCAATTGAGCTACAGGGGATTGCTGCGTTGCACCGAACAGTCTCACCACCGGCCTTGCCAGGGGGCGACCGCCCGTTGCGAGACATACATTAGCGCAAGCAGGGGGGTGCTCCGCCAATCGGTATCGCCCCGGGTGCTCCCGGCCCCCCAGGTGGGCGGCAAGGCACCGACGCAGCAGGCAGGCAGCGACGCGGCACCGCGACGCAGAGCGATGCAGAAGGGTGGCAGGGATGCGCTACAGGATCACGTTCTTCGCCGGACTGGCCATCGGTTACGTCCTGGGCACGGCCGCCGGGCGGGAGCGCTACGAACAGCTGAAGAAGTCCGCCAGCCGGGTGGCCCAGAACCCGGCGGTGCGCAACGCCGCCGAGTCGGCCGCGCAGCAGGGGCGGCAGTACGCGGGCAAGGCGTTCGTGGCGGTGGGCGACCACCTGCCCCAGCGGCTGCACCGCGTGATGGGCAACGGCTCCGGCAAGGCCTCCGCGGACGACGACTGGGGCACCAGCAACACCTGAGGGACGCCGGTACGACACGCGCCGTTCGCCCGGCGACCGCCCGTCCCGTGACCTGGCCGCACGTGCGGCAGAATCGTTCACATGGGGATAGTCGCCGGGCTGGACAGCTCTTCCGCCTTCACTCGCATCGTCGTCTGCGACACCGACACCGGTGCCGTACTGCGCCAGGGGTACGCGGCCCATCCGCAGCCCGCGGGCGAGGCGAAGCCGACCGAGACCGACCCGCAGTCCTGGCTGCTCTCGCTGGGCGAGGCGGCCGGGGGCGGGCTGCTGGAGGGCGTCCAGGCGATCGGCGTCTCCGCCCAGCAGCACGGACTGCTCCCGCTCGACGCGCAGGGCGCCCTGGTGCGCCCCGCGCTGCTGGGCAGCAAGCGCGCCCAGGTGGCCGCGGCCGAGCTGATCGACGAGTTCGGCGGCCGGCAGGCCTGGGCCGAGGCGGTGGGCTGCGTCCCGCAGTCGGCCCAGCCGGTGGCGAAGCTGCGCTGGCTGGCGAAGAACGAGCCCGAGGCCGCCCGCCGCACCGCCGTGCTCATGCAGCCGCACGACTGGCTGGTCTGGCAGCTGCTGGGCCGCCCCGCCCGCCGCACCACCGACCGCGGCGCGGCCTCCGGCACCGGCTACTGGTCGGCGGCCACCGGCTCCTGGCGCCCCGACCTCGTCGAGCTGGCGCTGGGGCACGGCGCCGCGCTGCCCGAGGTGCTCGGCCCGGCCGACGCCGCGGGCACCACGCCCGAGGGGCTGCTGATCTCCGCCGGCACGGGCGAGACCCAGGCGGCCGCGCTCGGGCTCGGGCTGGGCCCGGGCGACGCCGTGGTCTCCCTGGGCGCCTCCGGGTCGGTGATGGCCGTCCACCACGAGGCCCTGTCCGAGCCGAACGGCCTGATCACCTCCCTCGCCGACGCCGCCGGCATGCACCTCCCGGTCGTGTACACGTCGAACGCGGTACGGACCCTGCGCGGCACCGCCGAGCTCCTCGGCACCGACCTCGAGGGCCTGAACGACCTCGCCCTGAAGTCCACCCCCGGCGCCCACGGCCTGGTGCTGCTGCCCTACCTGGAGGGCGAGCGGACCCCGGCCCTGCCGAACGCCGCCGGCACCCTCACCGGGCTGCGCCGCGACTCGATGAAGCCCGAGCACCTGGCACGGGCGGCGTTCGAGGGCATGCTGTGCGGGCTCGCGGACGCGCTGGACGTGCTGCGCGGCCGCGGCGCCGAGATCCGGCGGATCTTCCTGCTGGGTGCGGCCGCCGAGCTGCCCGCCGTGCAGGCGGCGGCGCCGGCGCTGTTCGGCACGCAGGTCGTCGTCCCGCAGCCGGCCGACTACGCGGCGCTGGGCGCGGCCCGGCAGGCCGCCTGGGCCCTCGGGGTCCAGCAGGGCACGCTCGCCCCGCACACCCCGCCGGCCTGGCAGGGCGCGGTGGCGCAGGTCTTCGAGCCGGGCGACGACCTCGCGGCCGGCCGGGCGGTGCGCCAGCAGTACGTCGCGACGCGGGAGCAGGTCCACCCCGGCGCCTTCTGAGCCGCCCGGACGGGTCGCCGGCGGGCGGCGGTGGAGGTCGGTCGCAGGGGGTCCTAGGACCACCGGCGACCGACCTCCGGCTTTTGAACCGCTTTTACGAAAACCGGTGGGGATCACGCCATCCGGTGACGCAAGATGATGGGTCGACCCCCCCGATCTTGCGACCCGGAGCCTGCGCGTGCTCATAAGACTTCTACGGACCCACCTCGGCCCGTACCGGAAACCCATCGCCCTGCTGGTGCTGCTCACGCTCCTGCAGACCAGCGCGACCCTGTACCTGCCGACCCTCAACGCCGACATCATCGACAACGGTGTCGTCAGCGGGGACACCGGCTACATCCTGACCTTCGGCGCCCTCATGCTGGGGATCAGCCTCGTCCAGCTGATGTGCAACATCGGCGCGGTGTACTTCGGCGCGCGCACCGCGGCCTCCCTGGGCCGGGACGTCCGGGCCGCCGTCTTCGCGCGCGTGCAGAGCTTCTCCGCGCGCGAACTCGGCCAGTTCGGGGCACCCTCGCTGATCACCCGGACGACGAACGACGTCCAGCAGGTCCAGATGCTGGCGCTGATGGCCTTCACCCTGATGGTGTCCGCGCCGATCATGTGCGTGGGCGGCATCATCATGGCGCTCTCGCTCGACCTGCAGCTCTCGCTCGTCCTCGTCGCGGTGGTCCCGGTGCTGGGCCTGGCGGTGGGGGCGATCGTCTGGAGGACGCGGCCGCTGTTCCGGTCGATGCAGACCCGCCTCGACACCGTGAACCGGGTGCTGCGCGAGCAGATCTCCGGCAACCGCGTGATCCGCGCCTTCACCCGTGACGCGTACGAGCAGAAGCGTTTCGGCCGTTCCAACACGGAGCTGACCGAGGTCTCGCTGTCCGCCGGGCGCCTGATGGCGCTGATGTTCCCGACCGTGCTCGTGGTCATCAACGTCTCGAGCGTGGCGGTCATCTGGTTCGGTGCGATCCGGATCGACAGCGGCGGCATGGAGATCGGTGCGCTGACGGCGTTCCTCGCCTACCTGATGCAGATCGTGATGTCCGTGATGATGGCCACCTTCATGTTCATGATGGTGCCGCGCGCCGAGGTCTGCGCCGAGCGGATCCAGGAGGTGCTCGGTACCGAGTCCTCGCTCGCTCCGCCGGCCGAGCCGGTGCGCGAGCTGGCCGGCCGCGGCTCGCTGGAGCTGCGCGGCACCGACTTCCGCTACCCCGGCGCCGAGGCGCCCGTACTCCACGGCGTGGACCTCGTGGCCCGCCCGGGCGAGACCACCGCCGTCATCGGCTCCACGGGCAGCGGCAAGTCGACGCTGCTCGGGCTGGTGCCCCGGCTGTTCGACGTGACCGGCGGCGAGGTACTGGTCAACGGTGCGGACGTGCGCCGCATCGACGGGGCGCTGCTGGCCCGTACGGTCGGCCTGGTGCCGCAGAAGCCGTACCTGTTCTCCGGGACCGTGGCGACGAACCTGCGGTACGGGCGCCCCGACGCGACCGACGAGGAGCTGTGGCGGGCGCTGGAGGTGGCCCAGGCCAAGGAGTTCGTCTCCGCGCTGGAAGGCGGCCTGAACGCGCCGATCACCCAGGGCGGCACGAACGTCTCCGGCGGCCAGCGCCAGCGCCTGGCGATCGCCCGGACGCTCGTCCAGCGCCCCGAGATCTACCTGTTCGACGACTCGTTCTCGGCCCTGGACTACGCGACCGACGCGGCGCTGCGCTCGGCGCTGTCCCGGGAGACCGAGGACGCGACGGTCGTCATCGTCGCCCAGCGCGTGTCGACCATCCGCGACGCCGACCGGATCGTGGTCCTGGACGAGGGCCGGGTCGTGGGCGTCGGCCGCCACCACGAGCTGATGGCGGACAACGAGACCTACCGGGAGATCGTCCTCTCCCAGCTGACGGAGGCGGAAGCCGCATGAGCGGGCCCGGCGGACGGATGATGATGGGACCGACCCAACGGTCCATGGACTTCAAGGGGTCCGGGAAGCGGCTGCTGGGGCAGCTGGCCGCGGACCGGCCCCGGCTGTGGGGCATGGTCGCCGCGGTCGTGGGCAGCGTCGCGGCCAGCGTGCTGGGCCCGAAGATCCTCGGGCAGGCCACCGACCTGGTCTTCGCGGGCATCGTGGGCCGCAGGATGCCGGCGGGCCTCACGAAGGAGCAGGCCCTGGCGGGCCTGCGCGCACGGGGTCACGGCGGCACGGCCGACATGCTGGCGGGCACCGACTTCACCCCGGGGCAGGGCATCGACTTCGCCGCGGTGGGCCGGGTCGCCCTGCTGGCGCTGGCGGTGTTCGCGGCGGCGGCCCTGCTGATGCTGGTCGCCACGCGGCTGTCGAACCGCGTCATGAACGGCATGGTCTTCCGGCTGCGCGAGGAGCTGCAGGCGAAGCTGTCGCGGCTGCCGCTGTCGTACTTCGACCAGCAGAAGCGCGGCGAGGTGCTGAGCCGGGCGACGAACGACATCGACAACATCGGGCAGACGCTCCAGCAGACCATGGGCCAGCTGCTGAACTCCCTGCTGACGATCGTCGGCGTGCTGGCGATGATGTTCTGGATCTCGCCGCTGCTGGCGCTGGTCGCGCTGGTGACGGTGCCGCTGTCGGTGGTGGTCGCCACGAAGATCGGCAAGCGGTCGCAGCCGCAGTTCGTGGCGCAGTGGAAGTCCACGGGTGCGCTGAACGCGCACGTGGAGGAGATGTACTCGGGCCACACCCTGGTGAAGGTCTTCGGTCGCCAGAAGGAGTCCGCGGACCTCTTCGCCGAGCAGAACGAGGCGCTGTACAGGGCCACGTTCAGGGCGCAGTTCGTCAGCGGTCTGATGCAGCCGGTGATGCTCTTCATCTCGAACATCAACTACGTGCTGGTGGCGGTGGTCGGCGGCCTGCGCGTGGCCTCCGGCACCCTGTCGATCGGCGACGTGCAGGCCTTCATCCAGTACTCGCGCCAGTTCTCGATGCCGCTGACGCAGGTGGCGTCGATGGCGAACCTGGTGCAGTCCGGCGTGGCCTCCGCGGAGCGGGTGTACGAGCTGCTGGACGCGCCCGAGCAGGAGGCCGAGCCGGCGGTGCCGGAGCGGCCCGAGGAGCTGCGCGGGCAGGTCACCTTCGAGAAGGTGGCGTTCCGGTACGACGCGGACAAGCCGCTGATCGAGGACCTGTCGCTGGCCGTCGAGCCGGGCAACACGGTCGCGATCGTGGGTCCGACCGGCGCGGGCAAGACCACGCTGGTCAACCTGCTCATGCGGTTCTACGAGGTGACCGGCGGGCGGATCGCGCTGGACGGGGTGGACATCGCGAAGATGACGCGCGAGGAGCTGCGTTCGGGCATCGGCATGGTGCTCCAGGACACCTGGCTGTTCGGCGGCACGATCGCGGAGAACATCGCGTACGGCGCCGCGCGCGAGGTGACCCGGGCCGAGATCGAGGCGGCGGCGCGGGCCGCGCACGCCGACCGGTTCATCCGTACCCTGCCGGACGGCTACGACACGGTGCTGGACGACGAGGGCCAGGGCGTGAGCGCGGGCGAGAAGCAGCTCGTCACGATCGCCCGGGCGTTCCTGTCGGACCCGGTGATCCTGGTGTTGGACGAGGCGACGAGCTCCGTCGACACCCGTACCGAGGTGCTCATCCAGAAGGCCATGGCGGGGCTGGCGCGCGGCCGGACCTCGTTCGTGATCGCGCACCGGCTGTCCACGATCCGCGACGCGGACGTGATCCTGGTGATGGAGAGCGGCGCGATCGTGGAGCAGGGCACGCACGAGGAGCTGCTGGCGGCGGACGGCGCGTACGCGCGCCTGTACGCGGCCCAGTTCGCGCAGGCGGTCGCCGAGGTCGACTGACCCGGGCGGTACGCACGAGGGCCGCGGCGCGGGCTCCCCGGAAGGGGGGCCGGTGCCGCGGCCCTTCGCGTACCGCCGGCCGCGTCACGGAGGCCGCGTAACGGAGGCCGCGTCCCGCCGGTCGGGGTTTCCGCGTGTCCCGTCAGTCGAGGTAGCCGCGCAGCTGGTCGGCGAAGGCGTGGTCGCGGAGCTTGTTGAGGGTCTTGGACTCGATCTGGCGGATCCGCTCGCGCGTGACGCCGAAGATGCGGCCGATCTCCTCCAGGGTGCGCGGCCGCCCGTCCATCAGCCCGTACCGCAGTTGGACGACCTTGCGCTCGCGCTCGCCGAGGGTGGACAGCACCGCCTCCAGGTGCTCGCGCAGCAGGAAGAAGGCGGCGGACTCCACGGGCGAGGCGGCGTCCCCGTCCTCGATGAGGTCGCCGAGGGCGACGTCGTCCTCCTCGCCGACGGGCGCGTGCAGGGACACCGGTTCCTGGGCGAGCCGCAGCACCTCGCTGACCCGCTCGGGGGCCAGCTCCAGGTGGCCGGCGACCTCCTCGGCGGTGGGCTCGTAGCCGCGCTCCTGGAGCATCCGGCGCTGCACGCGGATGACGCGGTTGATCAGCTCCACGACGTGGACGGGGACGCGTATGGTGCGGGCCTGGTCGGCGAGGGCGCGGGACATGGCCTGCCGGATCCACCAGGTGGCGTAGGTGGAGAACTTGAAGCCGCGGGCGTAGTCGAACTTCTCCACGGCCCGGATCAGGCCCAGGTTGCCCTCCTGGACCAGGTCGAGCATGGTCAGGCCGCGCCCCACGTACCGCTTGGCGACGGAGACGACCAGCCGCAGGTTGGCCTCGATGAGGCGGCGCTTGGCCATCCGGCCCATGACGACCAGCCGGTCGAGGTCGTGGGCGAGCCGGGTGTCGAGGTCCGGGGTGCTGCCGAGCTTCTCCTCGGCGAACAGGCCGGCCTCGACGCGGCGCGCCAGTTCCACCTCCTCCTCGGCGGTGAGCAGCGGTATCCGGCCTATCTCGCGCAGGTACTGGCGGAACAGGTCCGAGCCGGGCCCGCTGCCGTCACCGCTGCCGCTGCCGCGCTGCACGGGGAGGGCGGCCTCGCCGTAGGGTGCGTCGGGTCCGTCGGGGGCCTCGGCTCCGGGCGGCCCGTCGGGCCCGCCCGTTTCGTCCGGCTCATCGGTGCCGCCCGGTGCGCCCGGTGCGCCCGCCTCGTCGTACACCGCTCCGTCGGGCTCGTCGCCCGGCGTCCCGGGACCCGCTTCGTGGTGCTCCTCGGCCCGGCTCTGCGGGGACACGGCTTCACTCAGGGTCTGGGTCTGCACGGGGGCGACCTCCACGGCTCCGAATCCTCAGGCACCGCGACTCAGTGTGGGGTACGACACATCGCCGCCACGAGGGGCGTGCGAGCACTTTTTGAGTCCGGTGCGTGACCGGATGGTTACCCCCCGCCGGAGTGGCCGAAGCCGATCGCACGCATGTCCGGCCGCCGAGGGGCCCGGCCGGCCCCGCTGTCGGCGGCGCCTGCGAAGATCTCCGGCATGTCCGAGCACGAGCCGTACGAGACCCACGTGACCGTGCGCTGCGAGCCGGCCGAGCTCGCCCGCTGGGCCGCCCCGCGCGGCCTGAAGGTCACGCACATCGTCCTGTCCCGGGGCCGGACGCCCTCGCAGCCGATGCTGACCGTGCGCGGCGAGGGCCCGTACGCGGCCCGGCGCGCGGCCGCCGAGGAACTGGCGGCCGCCCTGCGGGCGGACGGCTTCGCCCCGGTCCGCGTCAAGATCGAGACCGTGCCGTGGTCGACGCAGCCGCCCGGCCCGGGCGGCGGGTACTTCGAGCACCACGTGAAGCTGCTGCTGCCCGCGGACTTCGACCGGCCGGCCCTGGAGGCCCTGGCGGTCGGGCACGCCGCGCACCTGTCGTGGAACGCGCGCCGGGCGGTGGCCGGCGGGAACCACGAGCGGTTCGTGACCCAGCGCTGCCACGGGGCGACCGCCGCGGAGGCGGACGCGGCCTGCGACGCGCTGGTGGCCGCGCTGACGGCGGCCGGGTACGGAATCCGCTCGGAGGAGCGGGAGCTGGTGGTGTACGACTCGGACCTGTCCGTGGACGCGGGCTGGATCGACGCGGACCGGACCGACGGGGACCGGATCGAGGAGGGGGCGGCGGTATGAGCGGGACGGGCCGGACGGGACACGGCGGGGAGCGGGATCCGCTGCTGGACCGGCTCAGGGAGGAGCTGCCCCGCACGACGACCGCCGGAACGGGCGTGCCCGACCGGGACCGGTTGGTGTTCGACCCGGCCCTCAAGCACTTCGACTACGGCTACCGCGCCGCCGATCCGACCGTGCCGCCGGCGCTGCGGCCGGCCTGGCAGGAGGCCCGCAAGCGGGTCCTGGCGCTCGTGCTGCGCGCGGTCTCCGAGTCCGGCTGGGCGGATTCGCTGGTGCTGCGCGGCAGCATGCTGATGGCGGCCTGGTTCGGGGAACGCGCCCGCGAACCGCACGACCTCGACTTCGTCGTCGTACCCCGGGACTGGGAGATCGGCGAGGAGCGCACCGGCCGGATGCTCGACTCCGTCGCGGCCGCCGCCGAACGGCTGGCCGCGGCGCACGGCGGGCTCACCCTGCGCGCGGCCGACGCCGTCGCGGAGGACATCTGGACGTACGAGCGGGTCCCGGGCCGGCGCCTGGTGCTGCCCTGGTCCGCGCCGGGGCTGCCGACCGGGCAGGTCCAGCTGGACTTCGTCTTCAACGAGCCGCTGCCCGAGGCGCCGGAGCCGGCCGTGGTCGCCGGCGTGCGGGTGCTCGCGGCCACGCGGGCTCTGTCCCTGGCGTGGAAGCTGGTCTGGCTGGGCTACGACTCCTACCCGCAGGGGAAGGACCTGTACGACGCGGTGCTGCTGGCCGAGTCCTGCGCGCTGCCGTACGAGCTGGTGCACGGCGTGTTCCGCGCGCACGAGGAGTGGTGGCCGAACGCACCGGACGCACCGCTCGACATCGAGGTGTTCGAGGACTTCCGGTACGTGGACTGGAAGGGCTTCCGCACGGACTACCCCGACGTCGACCCGGACGGGGGCCGGTACGGGGAGCGGCTGCTCGCGGTCCTGCGCCCGGTGTTCGGGCGGGAAGGTCAGGGCACGGCGGGGCGCCCCTGACCTAGAGCGCCGCCGCCCCGTTGTTGCGCAGGGACTGGCGGTACTGCTGGAGGACCCACAGCTCCTGCTCCACCGCCGCGATCCGGTCCGGCGGGGCCTGGCCGCCCATGCGAGCCATCGAGCCCTGGACCTCGTGGATGCGGCGGTCGACCGCGCGCAGCCGGACCTGGACGAGCTGGATGCCCGCGTACGTGTCGTCCACGGTCTTGGCGCGGATGGCCTCCACGGCCAGCTCGGTGACCAGGGCGCGGACGGTGTCGTCGGGCGCGGCGTCGCGGACCTTCGCGAGGTAGTCGTCCCCGCCCTGGGCCGCGCCGCCCGCGTCGGAGATGGCCTGGCGGACGGTCGCGTAGGGCGGAGCGGTGAACTCGTCGACCCCGTACGCGTCGAAGGTCGGCGAGACCAGTTCCGGCCGCTGGAGGGCGAGTTTGAGCAGTTCGCGCTCGGTCAGGTGGACCGGGTTGCGCAGGTTCAGCGCGGGTCCGGGGGTGCGTACGGCCGGCGCGGGCACGTTCTCGTACGCCGCCTGCGCGTTCCGCGGGGCGGACTGCGGCTTCGTGCCGCGCTCGCGCGCCCAACGGGCCAGCTGGGCGACCCGCTTGACCACGAACTGGGTGTCGAGGATGCCGAGCATGCCCGCGAGCTGGACCGCGGACTCGTGCTGGATGGCGATGTTCTTGATGTTCGCGACGACCGGCGCGGCCTCGTCCAGGGCCGCGGCCCGGCCGGCCGGGGTCTCCAGGTTGTGCCGCTGCACGATGTGCCGGAGGGCGAACTCGAAGAGCGGCGTCCGGGACTCCACGAGGGCGCTGACGGCCGTGTCGCCCTCGGCCAGGCGCAGCTCGCACGGGTCCATGCCGCCCGGCGTGATGGCGATGGAGGTCTCGGCGGCGAACTTCTGGTCGTCCTCGAAGGCCCGCAGGGCGGCCTTCTGGCCGGCCGCGTCGCCGTCGAAGGTGAAGACCACCTCGGCGCTCGCGTTGTCCATCAGCAGGCGGCGCAGGATCTTGATGTGCTCACCGCCGAAGGCGGTGCCGCAGGTGGCGATCGCGGTGGTCACCCCGGCCAGGTGGCAGGCCATGACGTCGGTGTAGCCCTCGACGACCACGGCCCGGGAGGTCTTCGCGATCTCCTTCTTGGCCAGGTCGATGCCGTACAGCACCTGGGACTTCTTGTAGATCGCCGTCTCGGGGGTGTTGAGGTACTTCGGGCCGTTGTCGTCCTCGCGCAGCTTGCGCGCGCCGAAGCCGACGACCTCGCCGCTGATGTCCCGGATGGGCCACATCAGGCGGCCGCGGAAGCGGTCGATGGGCTTGCCGCTGCGGCTGTCCTGGGCCAGGCCCGAGAGCAGCACCTCCTTGTCGGAGAAGCCGCGGCCGCGCAGGAAGCGGGTGAGGTGGTCCCAGCCGGCCGGGCTGTAGCCGACGCCGAAGTGGGCCGCCGCGGCCTGGTCGAAGCCCCGCTCGGCGAGGAACCGGCGGGCGATCTCCGCCTCGGGGCTCTCCAGCTGCTCGACGTAGTACTGGGCGGCGGCCTTGTGCGCCTCGACCAGCCGGATGCGCTCGCCGCGCCCGCTCTGGCCGGGGGTGTAGCCGCCCTCCTCGTACCGCAGGGTGATGCCGGCGAGGCCGGCGAGCCGCTCGACCGCCTCGGCGAAGGAGAGGTGGTCGATCTTCATGACGAAGTCGAGGGTGTCCCCGCCCGCCTGGCAGCCGAAGCAGTGGTACAGGCCCTTGCTCGGGCTGACCTGGAAGGACGGGGACTTCTCGTCGTGGAAGGGGCACAGGCCCTTGAGGTTGCCGCCGCCGGCGTTGCGCAGCTGGAGGTACTCGGACACCACGGCGTCGATCGGGACCGCGTCCCGGACCGCCTTCACGTCGTCGTCGTTGATCCTGCCTGCCACGCGTGAAGTCTACGGCCGGGGTCGGACGATCCCCGCAGGCGGTGGCACCCGGGCTAACCCTCCGTCGACGGGACCAGCGACGCGAGCGGTACGGACGGGTCGGCCAGGGCGGTGCGGTCGGGGCGGGCGCCGGTCCTGATCAGGGTCTGGATCGGCTCGACGACGTCCCACACGTTCATGTTCAGGCCCGCGATCACCCGGCCCTCGGCGAGCCAGAAGGCGATGAACTCGCGCTTGGCCGCGTCGCCGCGGATCAGCACCTCGTCGTAGGAGCCGGGCGGCGCGTACCCGGAGTACTCCATGCCCATGTCGTACTGGTCGGAGAAGAAGTACGGCACCCGGTCGTACGAGACCTCCTGACCGAGCATCGCGCGGGCCGCGGCCGGGCCGCCGTTGAGGGCGTTGGCCCAGTGCTCCACGCGCAGCGGGTGCCCGAGCAGCGGGTGGTGGGCGGCGGCCACGTCGCCGGCGGCGTGGATGTCGGGGTCGGAGGTGCGCAGGCCCGCGTCGACCGCGATGCCGCCGCCGTGCCCGCGCTCGGCGAGGGCGAGGCCGGCCGCCTCGGCGAGGGCGGTGCGCGGGACGGCGCCGATGGCGGCCAGGACGGCGTGCGCCGGGTGCTCGTCGCCGTCGGCGGTCCGGGCCGCCAGCACCATGCCGTCCTGGCCGACGATCTCCGCGAGCTGCGCGCCGAACCGGAACCGCACCCCGTGCTCGGCGTGCAGGTCGGCGAAGACCTGGCCCAGCTCGGGGCCGAGCACGGCGTACAGCGGGGAGGGCTGGGGCTCGATGACGGTGACCTCGGCGCCGTACCCGCGGGCGGCCGCGGCCACCTCCAGGCCGATCCAGCCCGCACCGGCGATCACCAGGTGGCCGTTGTCGCGACCGAGGCCGGACAGCACCCGGCGCAGCCGCTCGGCGTGCGCGAGGCGGCGCAGGTGGTGGACGCCGGCGAGGTCGGTGCCGGGGATGTCGAGGCGGCGCGGTTCGGCGCCGGTGGCCAGCAGCAGCTTGTCGTAGTGGACGACGGTGCCGTCGCCGAGGCGGACGGCCTTGTCGGCCCGGTCGATGTGGACGGCCGGCTGGCCGAGGTGCAGCTCGACGTCGGCCTGCGCGTACCAGGCGGGCTCGTGGACGAAGACGCTGTCGCGCTCTTCCTTGCCGGTGAGGAAGCCCTTGGACAGCGGTGGACGTTCGTAGGGATGGTCGCGCTCGTCGCAGACGAGGATCACGCGCCCGGTGAAGCCCTCGGACCTGAGCGTCTCGGCCGCCTTGGCCCCGGCCAGCCCTCCGCCGACGATGACGAACGTCCGGTGTGCGTCGACCACCTGATGCCTCCTCATTACCTCTGCGCCATGTGCGGCCTCTTGCGAGCCTCCCGCACCGAGCCGGGCTCGGGAAGAGGGAGTGGCCCGATCAGCCCACCCGGCGGGGTGCGCCGGCCGCCCGCACGCCGGGGGTCTTTTCGGCCACTTCCGTCGGGGGGGCGGGGTGTGCGGGATCCGGGCGTTCCACTCCGCTCCTGCCCGGTCGGCGCGGTTTCAGACGGTCCGGCTGCCCGCCCCGCGCCGCGTCGTGAGCCGGGCGTGCAGCGACAGGGCGGAGGCGTCGGTGAGCGAGGCGATCTGGTCGATCACCGCACGCTTGCGGGCCCGGTCGTCGGGGGCCGCGTCGAACAGGGCGCGGAACTGCGGGTCGAGGCCCTCGGGCGCCCGGGCCAGCAGCGCCCCGGCGAGCTCGGCCAGCAGGACGCGCTGCTCGGCGCGCAGCCGCTCCTGCGCCGCGCGCCGCATCACGTAGAGGTCGGCCACGGCCTTGAGGACGGCGCATTCGTTGCGGGTGGCGCGCGGGACGACGAGCTCGGCGGCGTACCGGGTCAGCCGGCCGGGCCCGTACGCCTCGCGCGTGGCGGTCTCGGCGGCCAGGCAGAAGCGGCCGATGAGCTGGCTGGTGGCGTCCTTCAGGCGGGCCTGGGCCACGGCGGAGCCGTCGTACCCGTGCGGCCACCAGTCCTCCTCGAGCAGGCGGTCGAGGGCCTCGCGCAGCTCCTCGGGGTCGGTGTCGGCGGGCACGTACCGGCCGACGGCGACGGCGAAGATGTCCCGGCGCTCGGGCTCGGCGAAGAGCAGGTTGGGGTCGAGGTGCCCGGCGTGCAGGCCGTCCTCGAAGTCGTGGACGGAGTACGCCACGTCGTCGGACCAGTCCATGACCTGGGCCTCGAAGCACTTGCGCTCGACGGGGGCGCCCCGGCGCAGCCACGCGAAGACGGGCAGGTCGTCGTCGTAGACGCCGAACTTGACCGAGTGGGGGTCGGTGGGGTGCTGGCCGCGCGGCCAGGGGTACTTGGTGGCGGCGTCCAGGGCGGCCCGGGTGAGGTTGAGGCCGACGCTGACGAGTGCGCCGCTCTCCGGGTCGGGCACGAAGCGCTTGGGTTCGAGGCGGGCGAGCAGGCGCAGGGACTGGGCGTTGCCCTCGAAGCCGCCGCAGTCGGCGGCGAAGTCGTTGAGCACCTCCTCGCCGTTGTGGCCGAACGGCGGGTGGCCCATGTCGTGGGCGAGGCAGGCGGTCTCGACCAGGTCGGGATCGCAGCCGAGGGCGGCGCCGAGCTCGCGGCCGACCTGGGCGCACTCGAGGGAGTGGGTGAGGCGGGTGCGGGGGCTGGCGTCCCAGTCCTGGGAGCTGCTCCCGGGGGTGACGACCTGGGTCTTCCCGGCGAGCCGGCGCAGCGCGGCGGAGTGCAGCACGCGTGCGCGGTCGCGTTGGAAGGCGGTGCGGCCGGGGCGCTTGTCGGGCTCGGCCGCCCAGCGTTCGGTGGCGGAGGGGTCGTACGTGTCGTGCGCGGTGCCTTCCATGCCTCGACGTTAACCGGACAGACCGACAATCCGGGATCAGGCGGACCGACAATCCGGGTTCTGGCCGGGACGGGATGGGTCGCGGCGGGGGCGGGGGCCGGTGTGCGGTCAGGCGGTGGCGAGTTCCGGCCGGAGGGTCGGGCAGGGGCGCGCCAGGGCCCGGTCGTAGCGGTGCAGGACCAGCCGGGCCAGGGCCGGGTGGTCGCCGAGCGGCTCGGCGGCGATGCCCGGTGCGGCCGCCGCGCTCTGCACGGCGAACCGGCCGGGGGCGGTGAAGTACGAGGCCACGGCGGCCCGGTGGTGCCCGCGCGCGGCCAGGGCACGGGCCGCCTCGGGCACGGTGGGGGCGGCGGCGGAGGCGTACGCGGGGACCACCGGGACCCCGCCGAGCCGCTCGGCGAGCGCGTCGGCGGTACGCCGGGTGTCGGCGGTGGAGCGGTGGTCGAGGGAGCCGGCCGCCGCCAGCACGACGGCCGTGCCCGGGGTCCAGCCGGCCTCGTCGAGCCGGTCGTACAGGGCCTCGACGAGCAGCGGGTGCGGGCCGAGCGGGTCGGCGGTGCGCACGTGCAGGTGGGCGGCGGTGGCGGCGGCCCGCGGGAGGTCGTGCGTGACGTGGTAGCCGCGCCCGAGCAGCAGCGGTACGAGCACGGCCGATCCGCCGGCCGGCAGCCCGGCGAGGACGGGGTCGAGCAGGGGCTCGCTCAGCTCGAGGTGGGCGAGGCGGGCGTCGAGGCGGGGGCGCAGCTCGCGGACGCGTCGGAGGAGGGCTTCGGCGGTGCGGCGGGCGCGCGGGTCCCGACTGCCGTGGGCCACGAGGACGAGGGTGGGCATGGGCGTGCTCCGGAAGGCCGGGCCCTCGGCGGACGCAGACCGCTGAGCCGGGTGCCGAGCTGCGCGGTGATGCTGCCGAACAGCTCGGCCGCGGTGCCGATGGGCGGGGAGGGGGGCGGCGGGGCGGGGCGGGCGCCGGGAAGGGCACCGCGGAAGGCATCGGGAAGGGCGTGGGGAAGGGCGTGGGGAAGGACGTCGGGAGGGGACAGGGTCTCGGGAGGGTGCACCGGCTCCGTCATGGACCGATCCTGACGGGTGTACGTTGCCGGGCCGTTGCGCGGCGGTGACGACTGTTTTCCAGCCGCTCACCCGGCACGTCACCCCGCACGTCAGGGGCCCGCGGGGGAACCTCCGGGCGGCCCGCGCGCGTCTGATCTTGTGTTCGGACGGACGCGGCGGCGGGGGAAAGGGGACGGCATGCGCGTGTGGCGGCGGATGACCCGGCGGGGGCGGCGGCGGGCCGTACAGCTCCTGATGGCGTTGTGCGTGGTGGCGCTGCTGCCCGCGACGTGGACGCACGCGGCGTCCGCCGGGCGGCTGCGCGACACGGCCGACGCGCCGGCCTCGGACGTGGCGGTGGTCTTCGGCGCGGGCCTGTGGAAGGGCCGCCCGACCCCGTACCTGGCCCGCCGGCTGGAGGCGGCCGCGGAGCTGTACCGGACCGGCAAGGTGAAGGCCGTGCTGGTCACGGGCGACAACAGCCGCGTCGAGTACGACGAGCCGAACGCGATGCGCGCGTACCTGACGCGGCAGGGCGTCCCGGACCACCGCATCGTCAGCGACTACGCCGGCTTCGACACCTGGGACTCCTGCGCGCGGGCCCGCCGGATCTTCGACGTCCGGCGGGCGGTCCTGGTCACGCAGGGCTTCCACATCCACCGTGCGGTGGCGCTGTGCGAGGCGGCGGGCATCGACGCGTACGGCGTCGGGGTCGACGACGTGCACGACGCCACCTGGTACTACGGCGGCGTCCGCGAGGTCTTCGCGGCGGGCAAGGCGGTGGTGGACGCCGTGCTGCGACCGGACCCGCACTTCCTGGGGCCGAAGGAGCAGGGCGTCACCACGATCCTCGCGCACTCCTGAGCCGGTTCGGGACCCACGGACGACTCACCCCTGCCAGAATATGACGACCAGTCATATCACCGGTGCGGATGGAGGGTCGGGCCATGAGCGGGACGGAGACAGGGCCGCAACGGGGCCGACTGCGGGTGGCGACGGGGACGGGGGCCGACTGGCCGGCAAGGTCGTGGTCGTCACGGGCGGCGCCCGCGGGCTGGGGGCCGCCACCGCGCGGGCCGTGGTCGAGGAGGGCGGCCTGGCGGTCGTCACCGACGTGCTGGAGGACGAGGGTCGCGCGACGGCGAAGGAGCTCGGCGCGCGCTTCGTCCGGCACGACGTGACCAGCGAGGAGGACTGGGCGGCGGCCCTCGCCGAGGCCGTCGCGGCCCACGGCCGGCTCGACGGCCTGGTCAACAACGCGGGCGTCCCGACCGGGGAACTGCTGGAGCACGAGAGCGTCGAGCACTTCCGCCGGGTCGTGGAGGTGAACCTGGTCGGCACCTTCATCGGCATCAAGGCGGCGGTCCCGCACCTGCGCGCGGCCGGCGGCGGCTCGATCGTCAACGTCTCCTCCGCCGCGGGCCTGACCGGCCTCGCCCTCACCGCGGGGTACGGCGCCTCGAAGTGGGGCGTCCGGGGCCTGTCGAAGATCGGCGCGCTGGAGCTCGCCGAAGCGGGCATCCGCGTGAACTCCGTCCACCCCGGCATGACCCTCACCCCGATGACGGCCCCGGTGGGCATCCAGGCCGGCCCGGGGCTCTTCCCCGCCGCCCCGCTGGGCCGGGTCGGCGTCCCGGAGGAGATCGCTTCGGCGGTCGCCTTCCTCCTCTCCGACGCCGCCGCCTACGTCACGGGCGCCGAACTCGCCGTGGACGGTGGCTGGACGGCCGGGATCACGCCGCGTCGGCTCCGGGGGGAGTGACCCGCCGTCATCCGGCGAGCCGGGCCAGGTCGACGTCGATGTCGAAGGGCACGCTCGTCTTCACACGCTCCCGGTGGATGCCCGTCGGGACGTAGGTGCGGGTCGTGTCGTCCAGCTCGTAGGCGTGGACCACCGGAAGGCCGTGCTCCTCCTCGACGCGCCAGAAGTGCCGGATCCCGGCGCGGGCGTACTTGAACGGCTTCGTCTCGCGGTCCCGCTCCTGCGACTCGTCGGAGACCACCTCCACGACGAGTGCCACCTCGTCCGGAAGGAAGCGCGTCCGGTCGGGGTCGTACGGGACGGTGGCGGCGACGATGTCGGGCTCGGGACGGCTCTTCTGGCTGAGCCGCACGGTCATCTGCGCCTCGACCGTGCTCCCGTCCGGCGCCTGGTCCTCCAGCGAGGACGTCAGGCGACGGATGATGCGATCGTGCCACGACCGCTGGGGCGACATCATGAAGATCAGCGCTCCGTCGATCAGTTCCGTGTGTCGGGGCAGGTTCGGGATGTGGTCGAGGTCGTCGGCCTCCCAACCGCTCGGGCGCGGCGGGTAGAGCCACTCGGGAAGCGTGGCGGTCATCGTGTCCTCCAGTCCTGACCCCGCCAGCCTAGCCACGCCGGACCCCGGCGCGGGCGGTGTCGGGGTGGCCTCGCTTCGGAGCGGTGCGCCGTGGTGCTGCCCCGCGGAGCCTCCTGTGCGGGTCCCCCCGGCTGCCGGCTCCATGGCGGTGCCGGGTGGGCCGTGTGGTGTGTGGGGGAGGCGCTTGACGGGGGTGGCAGGCTGGACCGGAGGCAGGCCCGGGCCGAGGGGGGCCGCAGGCCCGGCCGAAGCCCCGAAGCCCTCGGGGTGGGCCTGCCGCAGGGCCTGCAGGCCGCCCCCGTCAAGCGCCGAGGGGACCCACACGGCCCACCCCCCGAAGCGAGCCCACCCCGACCCCGGCATCCCCCCGAAGCCGGCCCGAGCCCCACCCCCGCTCCCCTCTCCCGCCCCCGCCCCGCCCCGCCCCAGCCCCAGCGGCTCACCGCCCCCGCCCCCGCACTGGGAGGTCGGCGTACCCACGGCGTAACGCGGGGCCGCGACCAGGCGTAACAGCCGCGCCGCAGGCTGGACGGCATGCACCCCGCGACGGCGACCCCGACCCACTGCCCGTACTGCGCCCTGCAGTGCGGGATGAACCTGGCCCCCGGCCGGGGCGAGAGCCCGCTCGCCGTCGAGGAGCGGACCGACTTCCCCGTCAACCGCGGGGCGCTGTGCGGCAAGGGCCGCACCGCCCCCGCCCTGCTCTCCTCCCGGGTCCGCCTCACCGAGCCCCTGATCCGATCCCACGCCACGGGCAGGCTCGAACCGGTCACCTGGGAGGAGGCCCTCGACACCGTCGCCGAGGGCCTGGACCGGAACCGCCGCGCGCACGGCGCGGACGCCGTCGCGGTGTTCGGCGGCGGCGGGCTGACGAACGAGAAGGCGTACGCGCTGGGCAAGTTCGCCCGGGTCGCGCTCGGCACGAGCCAGATCGACTACAACGGCCGCTTCTGCATGTCCTCGGCGGCCGCGGCCCACCAGCGGGCCTTCGGCCTCGACCGCGGCCTGCCGTTCCCGCTGGCCGACGTCCCCAAGACCGGCTGCGTGATCCTCGTGGGCTCCAACCTCGCCGAGACCATGCCCCCGGCCCTGCGCTACCTCACGGAGCTCAAGGAGAACGGCGGCACCCTGATCGTCGTCGACCCCCGTCGCACCCGCACCGCCGAACAGGCCGACCTGCACCTCGCCCCGCGCCCCGGCACGGACCTGGCGCTCGCGCTCGGCCTGCTGCACCTGATCGTCGCGGAGGGGCGCACGGACGAGGAGTTCATCGCCGAACGCACCACCGGCTGGCCTACCGCCCGCGCCGCCGCCATGGCCCACTGGCCCGAGCACGTCGAGCGCGTCACCGGGATCCCCGTGCCCAAGCTCCGCGAGGCGGTACGGATGTTCTGCGCGCCCGAGTCGGCCATGGTGCTCACCGCCCGCGGGCCCGAGCAGCAGTCCAAGGGCACCGACACGGTCGGCGCGTGGATCAACCTGTGCCTGGCCACCGGCCGGGCCGGCCGCCCGCTGTCCGGGTACGGCTGCCTCACCGGCCAGGGCAACGGCCAGGGCGGCCGCGAGCACGGCCAGAAGGCCGACCAACTGCCCGGCTACCGCAAGCTCACCGACCCCGCCGCCCGGGCGCACGTCGCCGAGGTGTGGGGAGTGGACGCGGACGACCTGCCCGGGCCGGGCCGCAGCGCGTACGAGCTCCTCGACGCCCTCGGTACGGACACCGGGCCGCGCGCCCTGCTGCTGATGGGCTCCAACCCGGTGGTCTCCGCCCCGCGCGCGGGCCACGTCGAGGAGCGGCTGCGCGCCCTGGACTTCCTCGCGGTCGCCGACGTCGTGCTCTCCGAGACCGCGGCCATGGCGGACGTGGTGCTCCCGGTGACCCAGTGGGCGGAGGAGACCGGCACCACCACCAACCTGGAGGGCAGGGTGCTGCTGCGCCGCCGGGCGCTGACGCCCCCGCCGGGGGTGCGCAGCGACCTGGAGGTGCTGCACGGCCTCGCCGCCCGGCTCGGGTCCGGGCACGGCAAACCGGACCTGGAGAAGAAGTTCCCCACCGACCCGGCCGAGGTCTTCGCCGAGCTGGGCCGCGCCTCGGCGGGCGGCCCGGCCGACTACGCGGGCATCGACTACGGGCGCATCGCCCGCGAGGACGGGGTGTTCTGGCCCTGCCCGACCGCCGACCACCCGGGAACACCCCGGCTGTTCCTGGACCGGTTCGCCACCGAGGACGGCCGGGCCCGGTTCGTTCCCGTCGAGCACCGGGCGGCCGGCGAGGAGCCGGACACCGCCTACCCGCTGCTGCTCACCACGGGGCGGGTGGTCGCGCAGTACCAGTCCGGGGCCCAGACCCGTCGGGTCGACGAGCTCAACGCGGCCGCGCCCGGGCCGTTCGTGGAACTGCACCCGCGGCTCGCGGAGTCGCTGGGCGCCGTGGAAGGACAGCCGCTCGCGGTGGTCTCGCGACGCGGGCGGGCGGTGGCCCCGGCCCGGATCACGGACACGATCCGGGCGGACACGGTGTTCATGCCCTTCCACTGGCCCGGCGAGGGGCGCGCCAACACCCTGACGAACCCCGCGCTCGACCCGGTGTCGCGGATGCCGGAGTTCAAGGTGTGCGCGGTGCGCGTGGAGACGGTGGGTTCGGCGGGGACCACGCCGGAGGCCGGCGCCACCACGACGGACGCCGCCGCCTGAGCGGCCGGCACGTGGGCGGCCGCCGCCTGAGCGGCCGCCACCACGCTGCCGGCGCCCGCTAGCGGTCCAGCCAGTCCCCGCTGGCTATCAGCCGCCCGGAGGCCCGCAGCCGCCGGGCGAGCGGCTGCGCGGCGAGGTACACCCACGCCTGCGCCGTGGTGCCGTCGGCGCGCACCGCCGGCCGGGGCAGCCGGTCGTACACGTTCTGCGGCCGGCCCGGCCCGTAGTAGTCCTCCAGCCGGTCCAGTACGCCGAGCAGCTCGCCGTACAGCCCCTCCGCGGGCGTGATCAGCGCGCCCACCACCGGCCCCGCCGGGTCGTCCGCCGCCGCCTCGACGGCGTACGGCCAGCCCGGGCCCTCGTACAGGACGGCGCCCGGCAGCCGGGCCGGCTCCTCGGCGGCGGTCCGGCCGGCCAGGTAGCGGTCGTGGTTGTACTCTCCCGGGCGCAGCGTCCCGTAGACGAAGAAGGGCAGCTCCGTACGGTTCACTCGCCCCGCACCTCCGCCGCCGCCCAGGCCCGGTAGCCGGCCGCGGCGCGCACCACGGGGGTGGCGATGACCTCGGGGGTGTCGTACGGGTGGGCGGCCAGCAGGTGCGCCTCCAGGGCCGGGTACGCGTCCTCGGTCGTCTTGAACACGACCTGCCACTCCTCGGCGGTCCGCACCTCGCCCTCCCAGCGGTAGACGGAGGTCACCGGCCCGCCGATCTGGGCGCAGGCGGCGAGGCGCGCCTCGACCGCGCCCCGGGCCAGGTCCTGTGCGACCTCCGCCGCGTCGACGGTGGTGAGCACGGTCAGGATGGGCCGTTCGACCGGTGTCACGGGGCCTCCCTCGGTTGTGGTGGGGGTCCCGGCCCGGCTGCGGCCGGGGACCCGCCGGTGTGTGCGGTGGTGCGGCGGTTGCGCGTCCGCGGAGTCCGCGGGCGCGTCGATCGGGTGCCCCTCGATTGTCGCGGTCGCCCGCCCGGGCCCGGCACCCGGATCGGCCCACCGCGGCCGGACCGCGGCGCCACGACGGACCCGGGCCGCCGGCCCACCGTCGGGGCTGCCCGACCCCCGACGCCCCGTCATCCGGCAGGGCGGGGCGCAGCGGTCACCGTCACCCGGTTGGGGCGGGCCTCCCCGGGTTGGCGGAACGGGGCCTCGGCAACGCTCTGACGTGCGGGTACGCGGCGACGGACGCGCGACACGCCGGGGCCGCCGGACGCGGTCGGTCCGGCTCGGCAGGCACGGACGCTCCGGCCGCCCTTTCCTCGGAAATGACCCACCGCGGCCCCGAGGAGCGACATGCGCAGCCCCCGCCTCATCACCGGCACCCTGATCGCCATCGCCCTGCTCGGCCCCGCCGGCGCCGCCTCCGCCGGGGAGTTCGCCGACCTGGAGGTCAGCCCCCGGTCCGCCGAGCCCGGCGCGACCGTCACCGTCAACACCACGGCCTGCGGCCCGGGCGGGACGGCGGACGGGGACGCCACCATGGTCGGCGGCGGCCGGTTCCGGCTGGCCGCGACCACGCACAAGGAGGACGTGGTCGGCCAGTTCAAGGTCGGCCGCGACACCCCGCCGGGCACCTACCCCATCGGAGCCACCTGCACGAACGGCAAGTTCGCCACCGGCGACCTGGTCGTCACGGCGGGCAGCCACGACGTGCAGGGCCACAACCAGGGCCAGGGCCACAGCCAGGGGCAGGGACACGACCAGGGGCAGGGACGCGACCAGGGCCAGGCCGGTCACGACCAGGGCCAGGGCCGTGACGAGGGCGGCGGGCGCCTCCCGCACGGCCACGTCGAGACCGGTGTCGGCGGGGGCACCACCACCGAGACCGACCCCGCCAAGATCGCGGCAGGCGCGGCCCTTCTGGCCGCGGCCGCCGTCGGCGGTGCCTGGGTCCTGCGTCGCCGGGCGAGCGGCACGCGGACCTGACGCGGCGGAGCGGCACCGTACCCGCGCGGCCCGGCCGGACCCGGCACGACCGTCCCTGCCCCAGGACAGGGACCGTCCCGCCCCCGGCCGTGCCCGCGGCCCGACGGACCGCTCCCCCGGCACCGTCCCCCGCCGCCCCGCTCCGCGCGCGTCCCCGCCGCGGAGCCGGGCGGCGGCCCACCCGCCCACCTCACCGAGGCCTCACCGAGGGGGTAGGCCCCATGCACCGCGATCCACGCACCGCGCGCCGCGGCGGGCTCC
Organism: Streptomyces sp. NPDC093225; assembly: GCF_044753805.1. NCBI lineage: Bacteria > Bacillati > Actinomycetota > Actinomycetes > Kitasatosporales > Streptomycetaceae > Streptomyces > Streptomyces sp. NPDC093225. The sequence goes on along the minus strand of NZ_JBIVNX010000025.1, from coordinate 1,675 downwards.
TCGCCATCGCCGCGTGCACCGGGATCTGGCTGATCAGCAGCGGCTCCGCCGAGATCGTGAACCCGCCCCAGCCCGCACCCGCCGAGGCCCGCGGCTCCGACCCCGCCGCGGCGGCGTACGGCCGGACCGTCGCCCCGCTGCCCGCCGCCCCGCCGCTGCGCATCCGGATCCCGGCCATCGGGGTCGATGCCGCGCTCACGGGGCTCGGCCTGCGTCCCGACGGCCGCCTCGAAGTGCCCCCGCCGGAGCGCCACGACCTGGCCGGCTGGTACCGGGACGGGACGGCGCCCGGGGCGGCGGGCGCCGCGATCGTGGCCGGACACGTGGACGACGCACGCGGGCGGTCGGTCTTCTACGACCTGGGCGCGCTGCACCGCGGCGCGGCCGTCGAGGTGCCGCGCCGGGACGGGCGCACCGCGGTGTTCACGGTCTACGCCGTCGAGGTGTACGACGCTTCCGCCTTCCCGGACGCGCGCGTGTACGGGCCGGTCCCGCGCGCCGAGCTGCGCGTGATCACCTGCGGCGGCGGCTTCTCCCCACGCACCGGCTACCGCGGGAACGTGGTGGTCTTCGCCCGGCTGACGGGCACGTACTGACGCACCGACGGCCGCGTCAGCGCCCCGGAACGCCCCCGGCGACGTCCGCGGGCTGCCATGCGACCCACTGGTCGTGCCCCAGCTTGACCACCAGGACGCACACCACCGTCAGCAGCACGACCCGCACGAACCCGCTGCCCTTCTTGAGGGCCATCCGCGCCCCCAGCATCCCGCCGCCCAGGTTGAACACCGCCATCAGGGCGGCCAGCTTCCACAGCACGACCCCCTGGTACGAGAACATCGCCAGGGCGCCGAGGTTGGTGCAGACGTTGACGATCTTCGTGGTCGCGGAGGCGGTCACGAGGTCGAGGTGCAGCAGGGCGGTCAGCGCGAGCACCAGGAACGTCCCGGTACCCGGCCCGAACAGCCCGTCGTAGAAGCCGATCCCACAGCCCGCGAGCAGGATCGCGAGCAGGATCCGCCGCCGCGTCACCGGCCCGCTCGCCGGCGCGGTCCCGAAGGCCGGCTTGAAGATCACGAATCCGGCGACCAGCACGAGCACCACCATCACCGCGGGCCTCAGCACGTCCTTGCTGATCCCGCCCGCGAGCAGCGCCCCGGCCGCCGACCCGAGCAGCGCCGCACCCCCGATGCGCACGGCGAGCCGGACGTCGACCGGCGCCTTCCGCACGTACGTGATCGCGGCCCCCGTCGTACCGACGACGCTGACGGCCTTGTTGGTGGCCAGGGCGTAGGTCGGGGCCAGGTTCCCGGGCAGCCCCACCATGAGCGCGGGCAACTGGATCAACCCGCCCCCGCCGACCACGGCATCGACCCAGCCGGCTCCCGCGGAAGCCAGGCACAACAACACGATCACGTTCAGCGATATGTCGGGCATGCCGCGACCCTAGGAAGCGGATGCGTGCACGGTCCATCGATTTGCGCGAGTCTTGAGCTTCGCCACTCCACTCCCACCCGGACCACCGCCTCCTTGGCGGTGCCGAAGGAAGCCCGCGCTACACGGCCCCCCACCCCGGCAGCCGAATCCTTGGCGGTGGCTGGTGGGTCCCGTGGTGTGTGGGGGAGGCGCTTGACAGGGGTGGCAGGCTGGTCCGGAGGCAGGCCCGGGCCGAGGGGGG
>NZ_JBIVNX010000024.1:0-128717 GCF_044753805.1 Streptomyces sp. NPDC093225 | reverse complement strand
GGTGCGGTCGCTTCCTTTGTTCCCGTTTCCGGGCCCTCCGGGCGCTTCCTTCGTTTCCGACTCTATCAGATCTTTTCTCGATCCGATTTCCTCGGTGCTTTCCGGTTCCGGCCCGTTTCCCTCTCGGGGGGCTTTTCCCTTTCGGCGTTTCAGACTCTATCAGGTTTCCCTGGTCTGAATTCCCACCCCCTCCGGACCAGTTCGGGCACACGACTGTGCCGTCGGTCTTTCTGGGGTAGAGCCGTAAACGTACTGGAGCGGGGCCCCCGATGCAAATCGGGGGCCCCGCTCCTGGGCCGTAAGGACGACGTCCGTCAGACCTCGACCACCACGGGGAGGATCATCGGGCGGCGGCGGTAGCCGTCGGAGACCCACTTGCCCACCGTGCGGCGGATGAGCTGCTGCAGCTGGTGGGGTTCGAGGACCCCGTCGGCAGCCTGCCGGGCGATGGCTTCCTCGATCTTCGGGACGACCGCGGAGAACGCGGAGTCCTCGATGCCGGAGCCGCGGGCGTGGATGTTCGGTCCGCCCACGACCTTGCCGGTGGTGCTGTCCACCACGACGAAGACCGAGATGATGCCCTCGTCGCCGAGGATGCGGCGGTCCTTGAGCGAGCTCTCGGTGACGTCGCCGACCGAGAGGCCGTCCACGTACACGTAGCCAGCCTGGACCTTGCCGCTGATGCGCGCCTTGCCGTCGATCAGGTCGACGCAGATGCCGTCCTCGGCGATGACGATGCGGTCCTTCGGGACGCCGGTGAGGGCGCCCAGCTCGGCGTTGGCACGCAGGTGGCGCCATTCACCGTGGACCGGCATCAGGTTCCGCGGCTTGCAGATGTTGTAGAAGTACAGCAGCTCGCCCGCGGAGGCGTGGCCCGAGACGTGGACCTTGGCGTTGCCCTTGTGGACCACGTTGGCGCCCCATCGGGTCAGGCCGTTGATCACGCGGTAGACCGCGTTCTCGTTGCCCGGGATCAGGGACGACGCCAGGATCACGGTGTCGCCCGGGACGATCCGGATCTGGTGGTCGCGGTTGGCCATGCGGGACAGCGCGGCCATGGGCTCGCCCTGCGAGCCCGTGCACACCAGGACGACCTCGTGGTCGGGCAGGTCGTCGAGGGTCTTGACGTCGACGATCAGGCCGCCGGGCACGTTGAGGTAGCCCAGGTCGCGGGCGATGCCCATGTTGCGGACCATCGAGCGGCCGACGAAGGCCACGCGGCGGCCGTACTCGTGCGCCGCGTCGAGGATCTGCTGGATGCGGTGCACGTGGCTCGCGAACGAAGCGACGATGATCCGCTTCTGGGCGTTCGCGAAGACCGTGCGCAGCACGTTGGAGATGTCCCGCTCGTGCGGGGTGAAGCCCGGGACCTCGGCGTTCGTGGAGTCGGTGAGGAGGAGGTCGATGCCCTCCTCGCTCAGCCGGGCGAAGGCGTGCAGGTCGGTCAGGCGGTTGTCCAGCGGGAGCTGGTCCATCTTGAAGTCGCCGGTGTGCACGACCATGCCCGCGGGGGTGCGGATGGCGACGGCCAGGGCGTCCGGGATGGAGTGGTTGACGGCGATGAACTCGCAGTCGAACGGGCCGAGGTTCTCGCGGTCGCCCTCGGCCACCTCGAGGGTGTAGGGGCGGATCCGGTGCTCCTGGAGCTTGGCCTCGATGAGGGCCAGGGTCAGCTTGGAGCCGATGAGCGGGATGTCGGCCTTCTCCCGCAGCAGGTACGGGACGGCGCCGATGTGGTCCTCGTGGCCGTGCGTGAGCACGATGCCCTCGATGTCGTCCAGGCGGTCCCTGATGGACGTGAAGTCCGGCAGGATCAGGTCGACGCCCGGCTGCTCCTCCTCGGGGAAGAGGACGCCGCAGTCGACGATGAGCAGGCGGCCGCCGTACTCGAAGACGGTCATGTTGCGGCCGATCTCACCGAGGCCGCCGAGCGGGGTGACGCGGAGGCCGCCCTCGGGGAGCTGCGGAGGCGCGGCGAGTTCCGGATGCGGATGGCTCAAAAGTCTCTCCTCACCACACGCGCCACGTACCTCCTGGGCACGTGGCGCGCATGACAATCGTGCACTTGCTGTTGACTTGTGTGGTCTTGCTGTTCAGTTGTGAAGTCTGGTGTCAGAGCTGTACCCCGCCGGCGGCGAGGTCGACCTTGAGCTGGGCGGTCTCGGCCTCGGTGAGCCCGATCATCGGCAGCCGCAGCGGGCCGCCGGGCAGGCCCTGGAGGGCGAGCGCGGCCTTGGTGGTCATGACGCCCTGGGTGCGGAACATCCCGGTGAAGACGGGCAGCAGCTTCTGGTGGATCTCGGTGGCCTTCTGCACGTCGCCGCTCAGGTGCGCGTCGAGCATGGCACGCAGGTCGGGGGCCACGACGTGGCCGACGACCGAGACGAAGCCGACGGCGCCCACGGAGAGCAGCGGCAGGTTCAGCATGTCGTCGCCGGAGTACCAGGCGAGGCCGCTGCGGGCGATGGCCCAGCTGGCGCGGCCGAGGTCGCCCTTGGCGTCCTTGTTGGCGACGATGCGCGGGTGCTCGGCGAGCCGGACGAGGGTGTCGGTGTCGATCGGGACGCCGCTGCGGCCGGGGATGTCGTAGAGCATGACGGGCAGCTCGGTGGCGTCGGCGATCGCCGAGAAGTGCCGGACCAGGCCCTCCTGCGGGGGCTTGTTGTAGTACGGCGTGACGGCGAGCAGGCCGTGCGCGCCGGCGGCCTGGGCCTGGCGGGCCAGCTCGATGCTGTGGTGGGTGTCGTTGGTGCCGATGCCGGCGACGACGTGGGCCCGGTCTCCGACCGCCTCGAGCACGGCTCGTACGAGGTCGTTTTTCTCCGCGTCGGTGGTGGTGGGGGACTCGCCGGTGGTCCCGTTGATGATCAGGCCGTCGTTGCCTGCGTCGACGAGGTGGGCGGCGAGTCGCTGAGCACCGTCGAGGTCGAGCGCACCCTCGGCCGTGAAGGGCGTGACCATCGCGGTGAGGACCCTGCCGAAGGGGGTCTGCGGAGTGGAGATCGGAGCCATGGGTAACACGCTACTCGCTGCTCTGCCCGCGGTGCCCCCTTGGGGGGACGTGTAGGAGGGACCTCCCAGTGGCGGCCGTGTGGGTTGTTGGATCCCGGCACTGCCTGCTCGGGGGTTCAAGCAGTGCCGGGTCCGTTTGATCAGCCTAGATGAACTTCACGAAACGTCGCAATACGGACACTTCAGCCGATCCGTCGTACATGGGTACGTTACGGCGCGACGCGGCCGTTCTTGTTGAACGCGGCGTAGGTGAGGGGCATCAGCCCGGCCCAGTGCTGCTCCATCTTCTCGCCCACCATCTCGATCTCGCGCTGCGGGAACGAGGGCACGGCGGCCAGCTCGTGCTGCGTGCGCAGGCCGAGGAAGTGCATCAGCGAGCGGGCGTTGCAGGTGGCGTACATCGAGGAGTACAGGCCGACCGGCAGCACCGAGCGGGCCACCTCGCGGGCGACGCCGGCGGCGAGCATCTCCTGGTAGGCGTCGTACGCCTGACGGTACGAGTCCTCCATGGCGCGGCCGGCCAGCTCGTGCTGCGCCCGGGTGCCCTCGACGAACACGTACTTGCCCGGGCGGCCTTCCTGGACCAGCTTGCGGGACTCGTCCGGCACGTAGAACACCGGCTGGAGCTCCCGGTAGCGGCCGGATTCCTCGTTGTACGACCATCCGACGCGGTGCCGCATGAACTCGCGGAACACGAAGATCGGCGCACTGATGAAGAAGGTCATCGAGTTGTGCTCGAAGGGGCTGCCGTGGCGGTCCCGCATCAGGTAGTTGATGAGACCCTTCGAGCGCTCGGGGTCCTTCTGGAGCTCGTCCAGGGACTGCTCGCCGGCCGTCGACACGCGCGCGGCCCACAGCACGTCGCTGTCCGTGGCCGCGTGCTTGACCAGCTCCACGGTGACGTCGCTGCGGAAGCTGGGTTTCAGGTCGGGTGCGGGGGTCTCGCTCACCGGCGAAGGGTCCTTCCAGTACGTGGCCAGGGGCGGCGCCCACTCTACGGGGCACGACGGACAACGCCGGACCGCCGACCCGGTGGCCGGCCGGCCGGCGGGCCACGGGACGGAATTCGTCGAATTTGCCGATAAGGGGCACCCGGGGGGCCGTTCGTGCGTCCTACCTCACAGCAAGGTCGTTTCCGTACGTCCGCCCCGCCCCACCCGTGAGGAGATGCCGCCCGATGTTCCGCCGGCGCGAGTCCGTCCCGTTCGCCTTCGTCGCCGAGGCCGACCGATTCCGCAGTAACGTCACTCCCCCGCCGCGCGAGCGTCCGGGCCTCGGGCAGATCGCCGCCCGTAGTCTGGTCGGGATCACAGTGGTGGCCGGTCTCGTCGGCGCCCTGCTCTTCGGGATGCCCGCGCTGCAACCGCAGACGCCGGGCGGGGCCGAGCAGTCCACGGCCTCCTCCGAGGGCCGCTGACGCCGTCCGGCCCCCCTGGGGTGGAAGGCCATTGACGGGCTGGATAGCCTCACCGGCACAGCCCAACCGAATGTGCATGTGAGTGAGGACCAGCCGTGCCCCTGCCCTTCCTGACGGCTTCGGACAGCGCATTCGACGCGCACGACGAGTTCGACGCGGCGCTGCCGCACGCCGACCACGACCAGTGGCGGCGCCCCTACCGGCCCGGCCCCTGGCGCGTGGCGGCCGCCGCGCTGCTGCTGCTCCTGGGGTCGTTCATGCTGCTGGCCACGGTCATCGTGGCCTTCGCCGGTGCCCTGACGGGCACTCTGGTGTGCCTCGGAGCGGCGCTCCTGGTGGTCGGCTCGGCCCTGCGCATGCTGCGGGCCGGCGTCTGGGTGAGCCGCGCGGGCCTGCGCAGGGTGTCGTTCTTCGGCACCCGTACGGTCGCCTGGTCCGAGGTCACCGAGATCCGCACCGTCCAGCAGCCGGTCCGCTGGCTGGGCCTGCCCCGTACGGTGCAGGGCCAGGCGCTGACGGCCGCGGGCCGTTCGGGTTCCGCGCTGCCGGTGCTGCTGACCGACCACAACGCCGACTTCCTCTCCCGTACCGAGGCCTTCGACCGGGCCGCGGACACACTGGAGGCCTGGGCCGCGGAGTACGCCCCGGCCCCCGCGGAGGCGTGACACCGCCGCACGAACGACGCAGGGCCGGCTCCGCGGAGCCGGCCCCTGGAAGCCCGTCGGGTCTCAGACCCCGACGGGCTTCTTCGCGTGCAGCGCGATCGCCCGCTGCATGGCCTTGCGCGCCCGCGGGGTGTCGCGGGCGTCGTGGTAGGCCACGGCCAGCCGGAACCAGCAGCGCCAGTCGTCGGGGCTGTCCTCGGTCTCGGCCTTGCGGCGCGCGAAGACCTCGTCGGCGGAGTCCCGCAGGATCCGGCCGTACCCGTCCCGGGCCAACTCGTCGACCGGCAGGCCGCCCTGGGCGTCCAGTTCGGCGGCGAGGCGGTTGGAGCGCGCCACGAACTGGGTGTTCTTCCAGAGGAACCAGATGCCGATCACCGGCAGGATCAGCACGGCCACGCCGAAGGTCACCGTCAGCACGGTGCCGTGCTGGATGAGCAGCACGCCGCGGCTGCCGACCAGGACGAAGTAGACGACCAGGACGGCGGCCGTGAGCAGGTAGGTGAGCTTCGCGCGCATGGGTGGGCCTCAGCGGGTCAGAGGTCGAGGAAGTTTTCCAGGCCGAAGGTGAGGCCGGGAGTGGTCACCACGCGGCGGGCGCCGAGCAGGATGCCGGGCATGAAGCTGCTGTGGTGCAGGGAGTCGTGGCGGATGGTCAGGGTCTCGCCCTCGCCGCCGAGCAGCACCTCCTGGTGGGCCAGCAGCCCGCGCAGGCGGACCGCGTGCACCGGGACGCCGTCGACGTCGGCGCCGCGGGCCCCGTCGAGGGCGGTGGCGGTGGCGTCGGGCATGGGGGCGCAGCCGGCCTCGGCGCGGGCCGCCGCGATCAGCTGGGCGGTGCGGGTGGCCGTGCCGGAGGGGGCGTCGACCTTGTTGGGGTGGTGCAGCTCGACGACCTCGACCGACTCGAAGTACCGGGCGGCCTGGGCGGCGAACTTCATGGTCAGGACGGCGCCGATGGAGAAGTTCGGCGCGATGAGCACGCCGGTCTCCGGGGAGCCGGCGAGCCAGGTGCGCAGCTGCGCGAGGCGGTCCTCGTCCCAGCCGGTGGTGCCGACCACGGCGTGGATGCCGTGGCGCACGCAGAAGTCGAGGTTGCCCATCACCGAGGCGGGGGTGGTCAGCTCGACGGCGACCTGTGCGCCGGCCTCGGCCAGCGTCTCCAGCTTGTCGCCGCTGCCGAGCGCGGCGACCAGTTCCATGTCCTCGGCGGCCTCGACGGCCCGGACGGCCTCCGAGCCGATGCGGCCCTTGGCTCCGAGGACGGCCACGCGCAGCTTGCTCATGTTGTTCGCTTCCTTACGTCGCGTACGTACGTCACTGCCTGTCGCGCCACTGCTTGTCCTGCTAGGCCACCGCTTCGTCGAGGCGGGCGGCCTGCTTCTCCTTGAGCGGGCCGATCACCGAGAGGGACGGTCGCTGGGCCAGTACGTCGCGCGCGACGGCCCGGACGTCGTCCGGGGTGACGGCGGCGATGGCGGAGAGCATGTCGGAGACCGACATCTGGGTGCCCCAGCACAGCTCGCTCTTGCCGATGCGGTTCATCAGGGCGCCGGTGTCCTCCAGCCCCAGGACGGTGGAGCCGGAGAGCTGGCCGACGGCCCGCTTGATCTCCTCGTCGGTGAGTCCCTCCGCGGCGACCTTGTCCAGTTCGTCGCGGCAGATCCGCAGGACGTCGTGGACCTGGTTGGGGCGGCAGCCCGCGTACACGCCGAAGAGGCCGGTGTCGGCGAAGCCGGAGGTGTACGAGTACACGCTGTAGGCCAGGCCGCGCTTCTCGCGGACCTCCTGGAAGAGCCGGGAGGACATGCCGCCGCCGAGGGCGGTGTTCAGGACGCCCAACGCCCAGCGGCGCTCGTCGGTGCGGGCCAGGCCCGGCACGCCGAGGACCACGTGGGCCTGCTCGGTCTTGCGGCTGACCAGCTCGACGCGGCCGGCGGCGCGGATGCGGCGGTGGCCGCCGCGCGGGCCGATCGGCTCGGCGTCGGTGTGCTTCAGCGCGCCGGCCTTCTCGAAGGCGGCGCGGACCTGGCGCACGACCTTGGCGTGGTCGACGTTGCCGGCCGCGGCGACGACGAGGTGGCGGGGGTCGTAGTGCTTCCGGTAGAAGCGGGCGATCTGGTCCCGGCTGAGCGCGTTGATCGTGTCGACGGTGCCGAGGACCGGGCGGCCGAGGGGGGTGTCGCCGAGCATCGTGTGCGCGAACAGGTCGTGCACGCAGTCGCCCGGGTCGTCCTCGGTCATCGCGATCTCCTCGAGGATGACGCCGCGCTCGGCGACGACGTCGGACTCGAGGATCAGCGAGCCGGTGAGCATGTCGCAGACCACGTCTATGGCCAGCGGCAGGTCGGTGTCGAGCACCCGCGCGTAGTAGCAGGTGTACTCCTTCGCCGTGAAGGCGTTCATCTCGCCGCCGACCGCGTCGATGGCGGCGGAGATGTCGAGGGCGGACCGCTTCTTGGTGCCCTTGAAGAGGAGGTGCTCCAGGTAGTGCGTGGCGCCGTTGAGCGTGGGCGTCTCGTCCCGGGAGCCGACGTGGGCCCAGATGCCGAAGGTGGCGGAGCGGACGGAGGGCAGCGTCTCGGTGACGACGCGCAGTCCGCCGGGCAGGACGGTGCGGCGGACGGTGCCGATGCCGTTCTCGCCCTGGAGGAGGGTTTGGGTACGGGCGACGGCCCGCCCCTCCGAAGAGGGGCGGGCCGTCACACGGGAACTGCGCGACGTCACTTGTCGGAGTCGTCCTTGTTCTCAGAGGCGTCCTCGCCCTCGATCACGGGGATGAGGGAGAGCTTGCCGCGCTGGTCGATCTCGGCGATCTCGACCTGGACCTTGGAGCCGACCGCGAGCACGTCCTCGACGTTCTCCACGCGCTTGCCACCGGCGAGCTTGCGGATCTGCGAGATGTGCAGCAGGCCGTCCTTGCCCGGGAGCAGGGAGACGAAGGCACCGAAGGTGGTGGTCTTGACGACCGTACCCAGGTAGCGCTCGCCGACCTCCGGCATGGTCGGGTTGGCGATGCCGTTGATCGTGGCGCGGGCGGCCTCGGCGGCCGGGCCGTCGGCGGCACCGATGTAGATGGTGCCGTCGTCCTCGATCGTGATCTCGGCGCCGGTGTCCTCCTGGATCTGGTTGATCATCTTGCCCTTGGGGCCGATGACCTCACCGATCTTGTCCACCGGGATCTTGACGGTGATGATCCGCGGGGCGTTCGGGGACATCTCGTCCGGGGTGTCGATCGCTTCCATCATCACGTCGAGGATGTGGAGGCGGGCGTCGCGGGCCTGCTTGAGGGCCGCGGCCAGGACGGAGGCCGGGATGCCGTCCAGCTTGGTGTCGAGCTGGAGGGCGGTGACGAACTCCTTGGTGCCGGCGACCTTGAAGTCCATGTCGCCGAAGGCGTCCTCCGCACCGAGGATGTCGGTCAGGGCGACGTAGTGCGTCTGGCCGTCGATGTCCTCGGAGATCAGGCCCATGGCGATGCCGGCGACGGGGGCCTTGAGCGGCACACCGGCGTTCAGCAGCGACATGGTGGAGGCGCAGACCGAGCCCATGGACGTCGAGCCGTTGGAGCCGAGGGCCTCGGACACCTGGCGGATCGCGTACGGGAACTCCTCGCGCGTCGGCAGCACCGGCACGATGGCGCGCTCGGCGAGCGCGCCGTGGCCGATCTCGCGGCGCTTGGGCGAGCCCACGCGGCCGGTCTCACCGACGGAGTACGGCGGGAAGTTGTAGTTGTGCATGTAGCGCTTGCGGGTCACCGGGGAGAGGGTGTCCAGCTGCTGCTCCATGCGGAGCATGTTGAGGGTGGTGATGCCCAGGATCTGGGTCTCGCCACGCTCGAACAGGGCGGAGCCGTGGACCCGCGGGATGGCCTCGACCTCGGCGGCCAGGGTGCGGATGTCGGTCACGCCGCGGCCGTCGATGCGGACCTTGTCCTTGATGACGCGCTCGCGGACCAGGGCCTTGGTCAGGGAGCGGTAGGCGGCGGAGATCTCCTTCTCGCGGCCCTCGAAGGCCGGGAGGAGCTTCTCGGCGGCCAGCTCCTTGACGCGGTCCAGCTCGGCCTCGCGCTCCTGCTTGCCGGCGATGGTGAGCGCCTGGGCGAGCTCGCCGCGGACGGCGTCGGAGAGGGCGGCGTACACGTCGTCCTGGTAGTCCAGGAAGACCGGGAACTCGGCGACCGGCTTGGCGGCCTTGGCGGCCAGGTCGGCCTGGGCCTTGCAGAGGACCTTGATGAACGGCTTGGCGGCCTCGAGGCCGGCCGCGACGATCTCCTCGGTCGGGGCCTCGGCGCCGCCCTTGACGAGCTGGATGGTCTTGTCGGTGGCCTCGGCCTCGACCATCATGATCGCGACGTCGCCGTCCTCGAGGGTGCGACCCGCGACGACCATGTCGAAGACGGCGTCCTCGAGCTCGGTGTGCGTCGGGAAGGCGACCCACTGGCCCTTGATCAGCGCGACGCGGACGCCGCCGATCGGGCCGGAGAAGGGCAGACCGGCCAGCTGGGTGGACGCGGACGCGGCGTTGATCGCGACGACGTCGTACAGGTGGTCGGGGTTGAGCGCCATGACGGTGGCGACGACCTGGATCTCGTTGCGCAGGCCCTTCTTGAAGGACGGGCGCAGCGGGCGGTCGATCAGGCGGCAGGTGAGGACCGCGTCCTCGGAGGGGCGGCCCTCACGACGGAAGAAGGAGCCGGGGATCTTGCCCGCGGCGTACATGCGCTCCTCGACGTCCACCGTCAGGGGGAAGAAGTCGAGCTGGTCCTTGGGCTTCTTCGACGCGGTGGTCGCGGAGAGCACCATCGTGTCGTCGTCCAGGTAGGCGACGGCGGAGCCGGCGGCCTGGCGGGCCAGGCGGCCCGTCTCGAAGCGGATGGTGCGGGTGCCGAAGGAGCCGTTGTCGATGACGGCCTCGGCGTAGTGGGTCTCGTTCTCCACTAGCGTTTTCTCCATTTTCGTCGTCTCCGTCCTCCACCCGTGTGGTGGGGGACGGTTTCTGGAGAAGCGCTCCTGGGTGCGGGCCGGTCTTCGATCGAAGCACCCGGTACGGGGCCCCGCGGGCTCTCCGGATGCCACTACCGAGGACCGGCGTGCGTATGGAGGGCGCTCCTCCTCTTCAGTTGTCGCGTGTGCGACCAGACTACAAAGCGTCCGGTACGTCCCGCACGTACAGCAAAGGGAGCGGCCCCCTAAGAGTGGGAACCGCTCCCTTCACAGCGTCTTACTTGGCGCCGGCGGCACCGCGGCGGATGCCGAGGCGGTCGACCAGCGTACGGAAGCGCTGGATGTCCTTCTTGGCCAGGTACTGCAGGAGGCGGCGGCGCTGGCCGACCAGGATCAGCAGACCACGACGGGAGTGGTGGTCGTGCTTGTGGGCCTTCAGGTGCTCGGTCAGGTCCGAGATGCGGCGGGAGAGCATCGCGACCTGGACCTCGGGGGAGCCGGTGTCGCCCTCCTTGGTACCGAACTCGGCCATGATCTGCTTCTTGACAGCGGCGTCGAGAGCCACGCTTGCTCCTCTTGGGGTTCCGATTGCCTCCGAGTGCCCCAGGTCTGCATCTCTGGGGAGCTTCCGTGACTCGGGAGGCGGGTCCGCCGGACGCCGGCCCCGGGCTGTTCGACCGGGGACGCGTACACAAACGGCCGTCACACAGCGTACCAGTACGTGGGACGGCGCCGCTGCCGGGTTACGGGCCCGGCGCGTTCCCGCTGGTCAGGGCGTTTCAGCTGGTCAGGGACCGGGCGGCGGAGTAGACGTCCAGGACGGCCAGCGCCAGCGGGACCAGCGAGAGCAGGACGGCGGCCTCGGCCAGGTCGAGCAGCCTCCCCCAGAAGGGTGACAGACCCTTGCGCGGGATGACCAGTCCGACGGCGGTGAGCAGCGCGGCGCCGGCGGCCACGGAGGCGGACAGCCAGGTGGTGCGGAGGTCCAGCGGGCCGCGGTCGCCGTACACGAGGAGCTCGCGGAGCAGGTCGTGCGGGGGGTTGAGGGCCATGCCGAGGACGAGCAGGGCGAGGGCGGCGAGGCCGGCGACGAGGGTGCAGGCGACCTGGGAGGTGTAGCGGAAGAGGCGGGCGCGCAGCAGCATGGCCAGGCCGGCGGCGAGGGCCAGCGGCTTGCCCCAGGTGTCGTCGGAGAAGCCGAGGACGGCGGCGGAGCCGATCACGACGGCGCTGGAGCCGGCGACGAGGCCGAGGAGCATCTCGTGGCCCCGGCGGGCCTGGGCGGCCACCCGGTCGGCGTCGACCGGGGCGGCGACGTCCGCCGCGGCCGGGTCCGCCTCGGGCGTGTCGTAGCCGTCGGAGGCCCCGCGCGGGGCGGCGTAGCCGATGGGCAGCCGGGCGAAGCGGGCGGACAGGCCGGGCAGGAAGGCGACCAGGCCGATGGCGGCGGGGGCGCAGACGGCGGCCGTCGCGGTGGCGGAGGCGTCGGCGAGGATCGCGGCGAAGGTGGCGAGCGTGCCGGTGGCGGCGAGGAAGGTGGCCGCCACGAAGGGCGCGTCGCCGCTGGGGGTGAGGGCCACCAGGGCGACGGCGGCGGTCAGGACGCAGGCGCAGCCCAGCAGGAACTGCAGCCGTCCGGGGCCCTCGCCGGTGGCGGGCGCGACGATCCCCGAGCCGGCGATGAGCAGGAGGGGCAGGGCGCCCAGGCCGAGGGCGACGGCGGCGCCGCGGTCGTCGTAGACGCGGGCACGCACCCCGGCGAAGGCGGTCAGGAGGAGGCCGGCGGCGCCCGCGACGATGCCGGGCAGGCCGTGCATGTCGTGGCGCACCGGGTCGGCGTACCAGAGGACGAAGCCGAGCAGCACGAGCAGGACGACGGCGCCGGCCAGGCCCGCGCCGCGCAGCAGGTCGTCGCTCCAGCGGTGCCGGTCGCGGACGACGGCCGCGGCGACGGCGTCGGAGACGTCGTCGAAGACGGCGGGCGGCAGGGACTCGGCGAACGGGCGCAGCGAGAGCACCTCGCCGTCGAGCACCTGCTGGGAGGCCAGGGTGCGGGCGCCGTCGAGGACGGTGCCGTCGCGGCGTACGAGGTGGTAGCCGGTCGGGGTGCCGACGGGCTGCGTCTGGCCGGTCAGCCGGAGCAGTTCCGGGTAGACGTCGGCGACGGCGATGTCCTCGGGGAGCGCTACGTCGATGCGGCTGTCCGGGGCCACGACGGTGACCCTGCAGAAACCGGTCGATGCGGCCGTACTCACCTGTAACCCCCTGGTTCGCGGTTGCGCACGCTGCGCGGGCGGTGCGCGCGCCACCCTACCGGGCGGTGGTGTGACCGTCGGCCAGTAGGATCACCAGCGCCGTCGCCGCCCCTTGGGGTGGGCCGGCAAGGAGGGCCGTGGGGGCGCCGGATGACGTCCCGTCCGTTGTCAAGGGATTGATGCTCCGGTGAGCCAGATCGTCGTCAAGCGCCCGCCGCGGGCGCTGCCGCCCGAGGTCCCGTCGGACGAGCTGCCGCTCCAGGCGCCTCCCGAACTGCCGCGCGGGCAGCAGGAGGGCATGCTGATGCAGCTCCTGCCGCTGCTGGGCATGGGCTCGTCGGTGGTGTTCTTCTTCATGCCGAACGCGCACCCGTTCATGCGGGTGATGGGCGTGCTGATGCTGGTGTCCACGGTGGCCATGGTGGTCGCGCAGATCGTGCGGTTCCGGCGCGGTGCGCAGGGGCAAATGGCCGACGTGCGGCGGGACTACCTCAAGTACCTGGCGCAGACGCGCCGTCAGGTGCGGCGCACCGCGCGGGCGCAGCGCGACGCGCAGCTGTACCTGCACCCGGCTCCCGAGCAGCTGTGGTCGGTGGTGGCCGAGGGCTCGCGGGTGTGGGAGCGGCGCGTCGGGGACGCGGACTTCGGCCAGGTGCGGCTGGGGCTGGGCGCGCAGCGGTTGGCGACGCCGCTGGTGGCGCCGGAGACGGCTCCGGTGGACGAGCTGGAGCCGCTGACGGCCGGGGCGATGCAGCGCTTCCTGGCGGTGCACTCGTACCTGGACGGGCTGCCGATGGCCGTCTCGTTGCGGGCGTTCTACCACGTGACGGTCTCCGGCGAGCCTGAGTCGGTGCGGGGTGCGGCGCGGGCGCTGGTGGCGCAGCTGGTGACGCTGCACTCCCCCGAGGACCTGATGGTGGCCGTGGTCGCGGCCCCGGGCGCGGTGCCGGAGTGGGACTGGACGAAGTGGCTGCCGCACGCGCAGCTGCCCGGGCAGGTCGACGGGGCCGGTACGAAGCGGCTGTTCGGCGACGACCTGGGCGAGCTGGAGCGGCTGCTGGCGGGGCGACTGGACGGCCGGCCGCGGTTCAGCCGTGACGTGCAGCCGGTGCTGGACCAGCCGCACGTGCTGGTGGTGCTGGACGGCGGTTCGGTGCCGCAGGACTCGGTGTTCGCGGCGGCGGAGGGCCTGCAGGGCGTGACGATCGTCGAGGTCGTGCCGGGCGAGCTGGAGGAGCCGCGCGGCGGCCTGTCCGTCCGCGTACGGCCCGGGCGGCTGCGGCTGGAATCGGGCGCCGGGATGGCGTACGAGGGCGTACCGGACGCCCTGTCGCTGCCGGCGGCGGAGGCGCTGGCGCGGCAGCTGGCGCCGCTGCGCACGGGCGGCGGCGACGAGGACGAACCGCTGCTGGCGAACCTGGACTTCACGGACCTGCTGAACCTGGGCGACGCGGCGCAGGTCGACGTGGCGCGCACCTGGCGGCCGCGGTCGGCGGGCGAGCGGTTGCGGGTGCCGATCGGCGTGGGCGAGGACGGCGCGCCGGTGATGCTGGACCTGAAGGAGGCCGCGCAGGAGGGCATGGGCCCGCACGGGCTGTGCGTGGGCGCGACGGGTTCGGGCAAGTCGGAGCTGCTGCGCACGCTGGTGCTCGGGCTCGCGGTGACGCACACCTCGGAGACGCTGAACTTCGTGCTCGCCGACTTCAAGGGCGGTGCGACGTTCACGGGCATGGCGCAGATGCCGCACGTGGCGGCGGTCATCACGAACCTGGCGGACGACCTGACGCTCGTGGACCGCATGGGCGACTCGATCCGCGGCGAGTTGCAGCGCCGCCAGGAGCTGCTGCGCTCGGCGGGCAACTACGCCAACGTCCACGACTACGAGAAGGCCCGGGCGGCCGGCGCCCCGCTGGAGCCGCTGGCCTCGCTGGTGCTGGTGATCGACGAGTTCAGCGAGCTGCTGACCGCGAAGCCGGACTTCATCGACATGTTCATCCAGATCGGCCGGATCGGCCGGTCGCTGGGCGTGCACCTGCTGCTGGCCTCGCAGCGCCTGGAGGAGGGCAAGCTGCGCGGTCTGGACACGTACCTGTCGTACCGGATCGGTCTGCGGACGTTCTCGGCGGCGGAGTCGCGCACGGCGATCGGCGTGCCGGACGCCTACCACCTGCCGCCGGTGCCGGGTTCGGGCTACCTGAAGTTCGGTACGGACGACATGACGCGCTTCAAGGCGGCGTACGTGTCGGGCACCTACCGGGCGGCCGGTCCGGAGCTGTCGGTGGGCCGGTTCCCGGTGGAGCGGCGCCCCGCGCTGTTCACGGCGGCGCCGGTGCCGGTGGTGTACGCGGCGCCGGACCCGGCGTACCTGGCGGAGGAGGCGGCGCGCGGGGACGACGCGCTCGCCGACACGGTGCTGGACGTGATCGTGCGGCGGCTGGAGGGGCAGGGCGTACCTGCCCACCAGGTGTGGCTGCCGCCGCTGGACGAGGCGCCGCCGCTGGACCAGCTGCTGCCGGGCCTCGCGCCGTCGGCGGAGCGGGGTCTGCACGCGGCGGGGTACACCCGGCCGGGCGGTCTGGTGGTCCCGCTGGGGCTCGTCGACAAGCCGTTCGAGCAGCGCCGGGAGGTGCTGTACCGGGACTTCTCGGGGGCGGCGGGGCACCTGATGGTGGTGGGCGGTCCGCAGTCGGGCAAGTCGACGCTGCTGCGGAGCCTGGTGTCGGCGTTCGCGGTCACGCACACCCCGCACGAGGTGCAGTTCTTCGCGCTGGACTTCGGCGGTGGCTCGCTGGCGTCGGTGGCGGAGCTGCCGCACGTGGGCGGGGTGGCCTCGCGGCTGGATCCGGAGCGGGTGCGGCGCACGGTCGCCGAGGTGGCCGGGGTGCTGGCGCGGCGGGAGGAGTTCTTCCGGGCGCACGGGGTGGACTCGATGGCCACGTACCGGCGCCGGCGGGCGGCCGGGGAGCTGCCGGGCGAGGTGTTCGGCGACGTGTTCCTGCTGGTGGACGGCTGGGGCGCGTTCCGGGCCGACTACGAGCACCTGGAGCCGGTGGTCGCGGACGTCGCGGCGCGCGGGCTGGGCTACGGCGTGCACGTGGTGCTGACGGCCTCCCGCTACATGGAGGTGCGGGCGGCGCTGAAGGACCAGATCCTGGGCCGGCTCGAGCTGCGGTTGGGCGACCCGATGGACTCGGAGTTCGACCGCAAGGTGGCGGCGAACGTGCCGACGGGCGCGCCGGGCCGCGGCCAGGTACCGGAGAAGCTGCACTTCATGGCCGCGCTGCCGCGGGTGGACGGGCGGACCGGCGCCGAGGGGCTGTCGGAGGCGACCGCCGCGTTCGTGGCGTCCGTACGGGCCGGCTGGGCCGGTCCGGGGGCGCCCGCGGTACGGCTGCTGCCGCGCACGCTGCCGGCCGACCGGCTGCCGAAGGGCTTCGAGTTCCCGGAGCGGGGCATCGCGATCGGCATCGACGAGACGGACCTGGAGCCGGTGTTCGTCGACTTCGAGACCGATCCGTTCTTCCTGGTGTTCGGCGAGGGCGAGGCGGGCAAGACGGCCCTGCTGCGGCTGATCGCCAAGCAGCTGGCGGAGCGGTACACCCCGGACCAGGCGCGGATCGTGGTGGGCGACTACCGGCGCACGATGCTGGAGGCGGTGGCCCCCTCGCACCTGCTGGAGTACGCGCCGATGGCGTCGTCCATGCAGACGCACATGGAGGCGGTGGCCACGGTGATGGGCCGGCGGGCGCCCAAGCCGGACGTCACGCCGCAGCAGCTGCGCGACCGCAGCTGGTGGACGGGTCCGCAGCTGTTCGTGATCGTGGACGACTACGAGCTGGTGGCCACGCAGGCGGGCAGTCCCATGGCGGGGCTGGTGGAGCACCTGCCGTTCGCCCGGGACGTGGGCGTGCGCTTCATCGTGGCGCGCAGTACGGCGGGCGCCTCCCGGGGCGCGTACGAGCCGTTCCTGCAGCGGGTCAAGGAGCTCGGGGCGCAGGGCGTGGTGCTCTCCGGCGACCGCAACGAGGGGGACGTCCTCGGCGGGGTGCGGGCGCGTGCGCTGCCGCCGGGCCGGGGCGTGTTCGTCTCGCGCAAGCGCGGGCAGTCACTCGTCCAGCTGGGCTGGCTGGCGGATCGCTGACGCGGGCGGAGGCGGACAAGTACGATCCGCGGCAGGGCTGTTCGTACGACCGCTCCCCCGCACGCCCGAGAGGAAGGCGCCGATGGCCGACGCACGTGAGAAGGACGAGCTGTACGCCCTGGACATCTCGGGGGTGGAGTGGCTGAGCGCCCCCGGGACCGAGGAGCACGAGGAGCGCGTGGAGATCGCGCACCTGCCCGGCGGGGCCGTGGCGATGCGGTCCTCGCTGGATCCGGGCACCGTGCTGCGGTACACGGAGGCGGAGTGGGAGGCGTTCGTCCTCGGCGCCCGCGACGGGGAGTTCGACCTCGAGGAGCGGTGACGGGTCCGCCGCGCCCCGCGGACGGCGGCGACGCGTACGCCCCGCCTGCTCGCCGCGTGGCCCGGTCGCCGCACGCGCCGGAAGGGGCCCGCGCTGCTCGGCGGCGGGGCCCCTTCCGGGTGGTGCGGGTGCGCGCGGGGCGCTCAGACCATGCGGAAGCGCGCGGCGTTGCCCCGGTCGGTGTCCTGGTAGCCGACGAGGGAGTTGTCGAGCAGGCGGGCGATGGTGCCGAGCTTGTTGTTCATGCCGGCCATCTCGGTGCTGACGACCTGCTGGATCTCCAGGTACGAGGTCTTCGCCTCGCCCTCCCAGGACTCGGCGACGGTACGGACCTGGGCCATCAGCTGGTCCAGCTCCTCCGACAGCTTGTGGCTGGTGGTGCGGACGTCATCGGCGGCGGTGGCGACGGTGTCGTAGTTGACTGCGAAGGACATGTCGGTCTTCTCCCGTGGGAATGCGGCTGCGGCAGGGCGGGGCGGGGCGGACGGCTCAGATGTCGAGGATCGCGCTGTGCGCCGGCTCGCCGTCGCTGTCGTTGACGCGGCGGATCTCCGCGATGCGCTGCTGCTCCTCGGCGGTGAAGCCCTTGACGCTCATGCGCATGGCGTCCTCGAGCTCCTGGAGCTTCTGCTTGATCTTCCGCAGGTGGTCGTTCACCCCGCGCTGCAGGACGTCGTACTCCTGGCTGGCGGCGCCTTCCCAGCCTTCCTGGATCCGGTCGACCACGTCGTTGAGCCGGGTGATCCGGTTCGACAGCTCGGTGTGGTAGCTCAGGATCTCGTCGGCGAGCTTTTGCTTCTTCGCGTCGTCGACTGCGAGGTTGAACGCCATGGTCGGTGCACTCCCGTCATTACTTCTGTGAAGTCGCTTGCCACTCTAGCCACTTCATAGGACAGGCCCAACAAGTACCCCTGATGGCCCAGGGTGACGGTCCGCGGGCGCCGCGTGTTCGCCGACTGCAAAGTTCCGTACGGCAGTCGCTCGGGCGGCGCGTCCGCCGGCTACCGTCCGCGGCGTCGGCGGCGCAGGTCCCTGGTGACCGTCGCGGTGCCCGCGACGACCGCGATCAGCAGCCCCGCGAGGGCCAGGGCGTACGTGGCGTACCGGGCCTCGCGCTCCTGGCGCGTCTCGGCGGTGGACAGCGGCGCGGCGTCGGGGGCCGCGGCGGGGGCCGGTCCGGGGTCGGGGGTCGGGGACTCGCGCGGGTCCTCGTCCTCGGTCAGGGCGCGCACCGGGTCGACCACGCCCCAACCGACGAAGTCGTCGTGGCCGTTGACCGAGCGCACGGCGGTCTGCTCGATCTGGGCGACGATCTGGCGCGGGGTCCAGTCGGGGTGCTTGGCGCGCAGCAGGGCCGCGACACCGGCGACGTACGGGGCGGAGAAGCTGGTGCCGTTGTCGACGCACTGGCCGTTGCCGGGAACGGTGGAGACGATGTCCACGCCGGGCGCGGCCACGCCGACGAAGGGGCCGGGCTGGGAGAACGCGGCGCGCTCGTTGTTGCGGTCGGAGGAGGCCACGGCCAGGACGCCGTCGAAGGCGGCCGGGTAGGTCTTCTTCTGTTCGCCGGTGAGGCCGTCGTTGCCGGCCGAGGCGACGATGACCACGCCCTTGCCGATCGCCCGCGCCACGGCCTGTGCGAGGGCGGAGGCCGGCGGCAGGGGCTTGTCGGTGTCCTGCGAGATGTTGATGACCTGGGCGCCCTTGGCCACCGCGTGGTCGATGGCCTCGGCCATGGTGGCGGCGGTGCCGCTGTTGCGGTCGTCGTTCTGGCGGACGGGGATGATCGTGGCTTCGGGGGCGAGGCCGACGAAGCCGGTGCCCTCGCGCGGGCGGGCGGCGATGAGGCCGGCGACCTTGGTGCCGTGGCCGACCTGGTCGTCGGTGCCGTCCTTGCCCTTGTCGAGGAAGTCGCGGCCGGCGGTGGTGTCGACGGCGTCGCGCAGCTGGGGGTTGACGCGGTCGACGCCGGTGTCGATGACGGCGACGCGGACGCCCTTGCCCTTGGTGTCCTGCCACAGCTGGTCGAGCAGGACGCGCTGGAGGGGCCACGGCCGGCCCGCTATCTGCTTCTTCATCGGGAACGTGCACTGGCCGGCGCCGGCCAGGCGCGGCCCGTCGGCGGGTCGGGCGGCGGTCGGGGCGAGCACGAGCGCGGCCGCGAGCAGGGCGGTCGTACGGATCACTGGCGTCCCTCCCCGGTCCTCAGGAACCCTGCGGCTGGCGGGCGCTGTTGGTGTCCAGCCGGGGCCCCTTCGAGAGGAACTCCGACCACGCGATCGGCACGAGGGTCGGCACCACCTTCTCGTAGCCGAGCCGGATCTGGGCCTGGCTCGCCTCGGGGCGGCCGTCCTCCTCCCTGCCCCCGCCCGCGCCGGCGCCGACGGCGGAGCGGCGCGCGTCGCTGTCGCCGTTGGCCTGGAGGGCGTAGCGCAGCCCCGTGTCGGTGAGGAGGAAGAGGGAGCCGTCCGGGCGGGACCGGGCGCCGCCCTGGACCTGGGTGTAGAGGAGTCCGGTGCCGGGCGTGACGTACGTGCTGGTGCCGGTGGCGGTGAGGTCCACGGGGAAGCCGGTGCCGGCCCAGGTGCTGAGGGTGGCGCGGCCCTTGGCGTCGACCTCGCGCAGCACGGCGCAGACGGTGTCGCGCGGCGCCGCGCCGGAGGTGCCGGGGGCGGCGGCCCTCGTACGGTTGACCTGCGCGGGCCGGGACTGGGGCCAGCGGGCGGAACCGGCGAAGGTGCCGCGGGCCGGGTCGAGGGACTGCAGGTCCACGTCCCGCGGCCGGCCGTTCATGTCGAGGCCCGCGGTGACGGGGGCGTTGATGAGCAGCCAGGCGGTGAACTCCGAGACCGGCTGGACCTTGCCGGGCAGCACGACGTAGTGCTGGGGGCCGGCGCCGGTCTGGGCGCGCAGCACCAGGCCGACGCGGTTGTCCGCGGTGGCCAGTCCCGACACCCTGGCGTCGGCGCCGGGGCGGCCGGGCAGCTCGGGGAAGGCGACGGGGGTGCCGGTGCGCAGGGCGGCCAGCCAGGCGGCGGTGACGGGTTGGGAGCGGGCGGTCTCGCCGACCAGGGCGCGCACGAGGGTGTCGCGGTCGGACTTCGGGCCGGCGATCGCGTACTTGATGCCGGCGGCGTCGACGAGGTAGCGGGTCTTGTCGGGGCCGTGGACGTAGAGCACCTGGGCGCCGGTCAGCCGGTTCGGGCCCTCGGTGCGGGCGGCGTCGCGGTCGGCGAGGACGAAGGCGGCGGTCTGCGTGCCGTGGCCGCCGGCGCCGGGCTGCTGGCAGACGGCCCAGCGCTTGGCGGTGCCGGCGTCCCGCGCGGTGGGCAGCCGGTCGGGGGCGTAGGGGATGCCGAGGATGGGTCCGCGCGGGGGCCTGCCCGAGTCGAGGATCTCGTCGCTGACCTGGATGACGTCGAACTGCTGGGGGGTCAGCAGCAGGCGGGCCGAGGCGAGGTTGAGGACGGGGTGCAGCAGCGTCTTGTCACCGGTCTTGAGGACGACGTACCGGGTGGTGGACTGCTCGCCGACGATGACCTTGGCACCGGGGGTGTCCCAGCCCTTGGGTGCGACGGGCTTGAACATGCCCCAGGCGCCGAAGCCGGCCAGGACGAGCGCGCCGGCCACGAGGCCGGGCACGACGGCGCGCAGCGGGCGCGGGGCGCCCTCCTCGCTGCCGGTGGCGGAGGGTTGCAGGAACGCGGCGACCGTGCGCCGCTTCGCAAAGGTGTAGGCGTTGAGTTCGTCGCGCCGTGATGCCATGACCGCCTGTCTCTCCCCGCTTCTCCCCGGTCGCGCCCGGCCGTTGCCGGCCGTTCCCGGCCGTCGCGGGCCCCGTGACGGGGCCCCCGGTGGCCGGTGCGCGCGGGCTGGACCGCGGTGGGCGGTCGGCCGCGGGCTGTCGGACCGGGCACCTACTATGCCTGTTGCCGGACGGCGAGTTCGGGCCGGGTAGGGTGGCCGCGCCCCTGCGGGCGTTCCGCACCGGCCCGTTCGGGCCCGCGTCAGGCCGATGGGGGCGGATCGGGCGGATTCCGGACGGCGCGCGGCGCGGGTGCGGGTCCGCCGCACACGAAGGGGGAGGTGCGCGGGAGATGGCCACCGCGACGGAACCACGGGCCGCGGGGGCCCTGCGGCCGGACGCCGGGAGTTCGGGCCCGGGCGGCGGCGCAGCCGCGGCCGACCGGGGCGGGGTGACGCCGCGTCCGACGGCGCGGCCCGGGCGCTTCGGTCCGTTCCGACTGCAACAGGTCGTCCTGCTGGAGCTGGCGGCCGCGCTGCTGTTGGTGGCGTGGGTGCTGGGGCCGTGGCTGCTCGTGCCGGCCGGCGTGCTGGCCGCGGTGCTCGTCCTGCTCGCGCTGGTACGTCGTCACCAGCGCTCCCTCCCCGAATGGCTGGGCACCGCGCTGGCCCTGCGGGCGCGGCGGCGCCGGGCGGCCGCGTCGACGGTGCCGGCGGGCACCGAGCCGGGGCTGGCTCCGCTGGTGGAGGCCGAACCGGCGCTGCGCACCTACACGTTCGCGGACCGGGAGAGCGAACGGGAGCGGGGCCGTGAGCGGCCGCCGGTGGGGATGGTCGGCGACGGCACGTTCCTGACGGCCGTGGTGCAGGTGGACGTGGAGGCGACGGCCCTGCGGCCGGACCGCTCGGAGCGGGCGCTGCCGCTGGGCCTGGTCCGGGACGTGCTGGAGGCGGACGGGATACGCCTGGAATCGGCCCAGCTGGTGCAGCACACCCAGCCCGCGCCGGCCCCGCACCTGCCGAAGGAGGCGATGGCGGCCCGCAACTACGCGCCGCTGCAGGCCCGGACGGGCACGCCGGCGGTGCGGCTGACGTGGATCGCGCTGAAGCTGGACCCGGAGCTGTGCCCCGAGGCGGTGGCCGCGCGCGGCGGCGGCCTGGTGGGGGCGCAGCGGTGCGTCGTACGGGCGGCGGACCAGCTGGCGAGCCGGCTGACCGGTGCCGGGTTCCGGGCGACCGTGCTCACGGAGCAGGAGCTGACGGCGGCCCTGGCCACCTCGTCCTGCGCCAACCCGATGGCGATCACGCAGGCGGGCCGCGCGGGACAGGCCGGTACGGCGGGGCGGCGCACGGAGGAGACCGCGCGCAGCTGGCGCTGCGACGACCGGCGGCACACGACGTACTGGGTGGGGCGCTGGCCGCAGCTGGGCGGCGGGTCGGCACCGTTGGCGCAGTTCGCGGCGCTGCTGACGTCGGTGCCCGCGGTGGCGACGAACTTCAGCCTGACGCTGGCGCGCGGGGCGCGGCAGGAGGTCGCCCTCGCGGGCCACGTCCGCATCACGGGGCGCAGCGACGAGGAGTTGGTGGTCGCGCGCCGCGAGCTGGAGCGCATGGCGCGGGGCGTGCGTACGGGACTGGTCCGGCTGGACCGCGAACAGGTGCCGGGGCTGCTGGCCTCGCTGCCGCTGGGAGGTGCGCGGTGAGGGCGCGGCGGAGTGCGGGGGCCTGGAGGGGCCGGGGCGGTGCTGGTTCTGGGGCTGGTTCTGGCTCTGGGGCTGGTGCTGGTGCTGGTGCTGGTGCTGGTGCTGGGGCGGCTGGGGACCGGCGCGGTCGGCAGCTGCTCGGCTTCGGTCTGATCGGCCCGCGGCGCGAGCGGCACGCGGTCTCGTCCGAGGAACTCGACGCGCTGGCGCTGCCGGTGGCGGACGACGGCGTGGTCATCGGCGTGGACTCCGGTGGCCGGCCCGCCGTGCTGGGGCTGAACCGGCCCACGGCGTACGACGTCACGCTGGTGGGCGGCCTGTGGACCGCCCAGGTGGTGGCCCTCCGGGCGGCGGCGACGGGGGCCCGGGTGGCCGTGGAGACCGGCCGCGCCCCGGCGTGGACGACCCTGGCCCGCTCGGCCGGCGGCGGCCAGCAGTGCGTGACGCTGCACGAGGTGGGCCGGGTGCCGCCGCAGGGCGCGTCGGCGGGCAGCCCGGTGCTGGTGGTGCGCGACTGCGGGATGCGGCCGCCGCGGGGCCGGGTCGTGGCCGGGCCCTGGCAGTCGGTGCTGACGCTCCTGCCCTATCTGAGCCCGGCGGCGCCGCGGCTGCTGGAGCAGTCCGCGCTGGTGGGCGTGCAGCGGGTGTCCCCGGACGAGGCCGAGCAGGTCGGCCGCCTGATGAACCTGCCGCGCTCGGCGGTGGACGCATTGCCCACGCTGGGCGACGGCGTCACCCTGTGGTGCACGGGCCGGGACCGGCAGTTCGTGATGACGCAGGGCACGGAGGCGGAGCTCGGGCTGCTGGGCGCGGCCCGGCGGATCGACTGAGCGGGCGGCGCGGGGCGGGGCGACGCGGAGCGGTGGGCGGTGTCGGGGAGGTGGACTCCGGCTTCGTGGGGTCGTCCCGTGGTGTGTGGAGCCCCTCGCCTCTTGACCCGCCATGGCCTGCAGGCCCTGCGGCAGGCCTACCCCGAGGGCTTCGGGGCTTCGCCCGGGCCTGCGGCCCCCCCTCGGCCCGGGCCCGCCTCCGGACCAGCCTGCCATGGCGCCTCAAGAGGCTCCCCCACACACCACGGGACGGCCCACTCCCTCGATTTCGTGGGCCCGGGGCTTCGCTGCCGGGTCGGCCGGGGTCCGGACCGCTTCGGGCGCGGCGGCTGGGCGCCGTACCCGGCTGGACGCGGGGCGCATCGGCTCGCGGCGGTGCGGAGGGCCGTACCGATCGGGGCAGGCGGAGGAGCATCAGGGGGCACCCGAACTGCGTTCCGATGGTGGGGCGTTGGCGCGGCCCGTCGCCATCGGCGGCTCATTGCCGCCCGCCGGGGCCGGTGCAAGGCGGCGGGAGCCCGGCGGGAGCGTCGGGACACCCCCTAGGCTGGCCGTGTGCGCGGAGGCGCCACGTGGGGGGTCCGGTCGGGATCGCCCGGCCGTCCAACCGGCCGGCTCGTACGGCAGCTGCGGTCGGCACCTGGACCGGGCCGGGCCCCGGGCGGTCCGCCCACGCGAGTGCCGGACGTCGGCACTCGGACCGAGCAGGAGGATGTGTGTACGGCGATCGGAACGAGAGCCGCGACGGGTCGCGAGACGTCCCGACGGACGATCAGTCCGACGCGGAGCCCGAGCTGACGGGCGAGTTCACCATCGACTACACGCCGCCGGCCTGGTACACGCAGACCGCGGCGCCGGGACCGGTGCCGGGCGTCCCGGTACCGGGGCTGCCTCCGGGCAGCGGCTTCGAGCCGAACTGGCCCCCGCAGGACGCCGCCCCGGCGCAGCCCGCGGTCCCCCCGGCCTGGTCCACCCACGGCACCCCGCCGGGGCCGTCGGGCCCCGTACCGGCGCGGCCGGAGCAGGGCGTCCCCGCCCAGGCCGGCCCCCCGGCGACTCCCGCACACCCTGACCAGGGCTACGAGGCCCCGGCCCGGCCCGGCTTCTCGACCCCGCCCGCCCCGGCGCCGGTCCACTCCGGACACGAGGCGCAGGCGCAGTACCCGGTGCAGCCCGGTGCCCCTGCCGCCCCGCAGCACGGCACGGCCGCGCCCTCGGGCGCGGTGGCGGCGCAGCCCGGGTTCGAGGCCGCACCTCCCGTTCTTCCTGCGCAGGCCCAGCACGGACCCGCGTACCAGGGCCCGGCCCCCGCGCAGCCCGGCCATGGTGTGCCCGTGGTCCCGCCGGCACCGGTCCCGCCCCGTGCGGGCGTCGGGTCGACGCCGGCACAGGGTGCGACCGTCGCGCCCGCCGTGCCGGCGCCGCCCGCGGAGGGCGGGGTCGCGTTCCCCGTACTCGCTCAGCCCGGTCGCGAGGCCGGCGCACCGCCGGCTCCTGGTGGGCTGCCGGTCGGGCCCGGGTCCGCCGCTTCCCCCCAGGCCGACCCGCTCGGCGCGACGGCTCCCGTACCGGCTGGGGTCGAGCCGTTCGGCTCCGGTCCGCAGGCCGCGGTGACCGCCGGAACCCCGCACGAGGGGGTGCCCGGCGCGGCCGCGGAGGGCCTCGCCGCCGGGCCCTTCGTGGACGTACCCGGGTCCGGTCCCGGCGGCGCACGGGGCCCGGCCGGGTCAGCCGATCGGGTGACGGGTGCCGTCGAGCGGGTCACCGGTGCGGGCGACGCGGCCCCGGGCCCCGGCAACGGGCCCGCGGACGCGGTCCTGACCGCCCCGACGCCCCCGGCCGGAGAGGCGGTCCGCGCACCCGTCACCCCCTACGCCGACTACTCGGTCTCGGCCGAGGCTCCCGGCGCGTTCCCGGACCCGGAGCACGCGCCGATGCCCCCGGCCGAGCCGGCCACGGCTGCGCCCCTCGCTGCTGCCCCGGGCCGCAGCGTCGAGGCGGCCCCGGCGCCGACCCCCGAGCACCCCGCGCCGCTGCCCGCCGCGGCACCGGCGGACGCGGAGCCGTGGGCAGCCGGTACCCCGGACCCGACGCGGGGCACGGACCCGGGCCCGGCCCGGGACGCGGCCGCGGCTGTGCCCGCCGGCACGCGTGCGCTCCCCGACGCGGGTGCGGTCCCGGCCCCGGAGCCGTACCCGGCCGTGGCGGCGGACGGCACCGGCCCCGACGCTCCGGGCACGGACGCGGCACCGGAGCCGTACCCCGCCGCGCGGCCGGACGCCGCCGGCGCGGCCATCGACTTCGGGGACGACGCCCTGCTGCCCCCGCCGGGACCCGGTGCCGTGCCGGTGTCGGACGCGCGGCCCCCGGCCGGCGCCGGCACCGACGACTACCCGCTGCCCGCCGCGACGGGCGGGCCCGCACCGGCGCAGCAGGCCTCCGACGGGTACGGCTTCCCGTCGCCGGCGGTCCCGCAGGCACCCGCGGCAGCCACCTCGGGTCCGGCTCACGTTGCGGCCACGGCTCCGCAGGGGCCCGGCACTTCGTACGACGCCGGCTACGGCGTCACGGCCGCCCAGCCGCCCGTTCCGCCGGCACCGGCCGCCGCCGCGCCGTACGGGCAGCCGCAGGCGTACGCGCAGCCGCCCGCCGACCCGCGGACCGGGGCCGTGTGGCCCGCGCCGTCCGGTGACCCGGCCGGGGCTCCCGTGGCGGGACTTCCCGGAGGGCACTCGGGTGCGCCGGCCCCGGGCCCCGGTGGTGCGTTCACGACCGGCCACGCCCCCGGCCACGGCGGGGCCTTCCCCGCCGGCCCCGTCCCGGGCGGTCCCGGCGCCGGACCGGCCGGCGCACCGGGTACCGGACCGGTCCCCGGTCACGCCCCCGGCACCACCCCGCCGGCGGCCGGCCCCGCCGGCCCGATGGGCCCCGACCCGCGCCAGCAGCAGCCCGGCCCCGGTGCGCCCCTCGGCTACACCGCCGCCGTCGAGCTGTCCTCCGAACGCCTGCTGCGCGCCAAGCCGCAGAAGCCGCGCAGCAACCGCGGCGGATCCGGCGGCGGGCTGTTCCGGTTCGGCGGCAAGGCGGCCGAAGCCGAGCGCCAGCGGAAGCTGGAGCTCATCCGCACCCCCGTCATGTCCTGCTACCGGATCGCCGTCATCAGCCTCAAGGGCGGCGTCGGCAAGACGACGACCACCACCGCCCTCGGTTCGACGCTGGCGAGCGAGCGCCAGGACAAGATCCTGGCCATCGACGCCAACCCGGACGCCGGCACGCTCGGCCGCCGCGTGCGCCGTGAGACCTCGGCGACCATCCGCGACCTGGTCCAGGCGATCCCGTACCTGAACTCGTATATGGACATCCGGCGCTTCACCTCCCAGGCCCCGTCCGGCCTGGAGATCATCGCCAACGACGTGGACCCGGCGGTCTCGACGACCTTCAACGACGAGGACTACCGCCGCGCGATCGACACCCTCGGCAAGCAGTACCCGATCATCCTCACGGACTCGGGCACCGGGCTCCTCTACTCCGCCATGCGCGGCGTACTGGACCTCGCCGATCAGTTGATCATCATCTCGACCCCGTCCGTCGACGGCGCGAGCAGCGCGAGCACCACGCTCGACTGGCTGTCCGCGCACGGGTACGCCGACCTCGTCGCGCGCTCCCTCACGGTCATCTCCGGGGTCCGCGAGACCGGGAAGATGATCAAGGTGGACGACATCGTCCGGCACTTCGAGACCCGCTGCCGCGGGGTGGTCGTGGTGCCGTTCGACGAGCACCTGTCGGCCGGCGCCGAGGTCGACCTGGACATGATGCGGCCCAAGACCCGGGAGGCGTACTTCCACCTCGCGTCCCTGGTCGCCGAGGACTTCGTGCGGGCCCAGCAGGCCCGGGGCGCGTGGGGCCACCCCACGGCACCCCACGGGCCGCAGGCCGGGTACGCCCCCGGGTCGGCGGGGACCCCCGGCGCACCGGTCCCGGGCCCGTACGCCGGCCAGGGCCCCCACCCGGGGCAGGCGCCGGTGCCCGGTCCGGCCCCGGCCCCGCAGCCGCACCAGCAGCCCGGCGCACCCGCCCCCGGCCAGGACTGGCAGCAGCCCCCGCCGCACCCGCAGCACCCGTGACCGGAAACGGCCGAGGGCCCGTACCCCTGATGGGGACGGGCCCTCGGCCGTTGCTCGGGCTCGACTCCGGGTGACCCGGCACGAGCGGGGAACCGGCAGGAACCGGCAGGAACTAGCGGTCCGCGTCGTACGCCTCGGTCAGCGCCCGCGCCCGCTTCACGTCGTCCGCGATGGCCTCCAGCAGGCCCTCCAGCGACTCGAACTTCGCCATGCCGCGCACGTACGCCAGGAAGTCCACGGTCACGTGCAGCCCGTACAGGTCGAGCCCGACCCGGTCGATCGCGTAGGCCTCGACGGTCCGCTCGGTCCCGTCGAACTGGGGGTTGGTGCCCACCGAGATGGCCGCCGGCATCCGCTCGCCGTTCGCGCTCAGCCAGCCCGCGTAGACGCCGTCCGCCGGGATCGCGGTGTGCGGCACGGTCTCGACGTTCGCCGTCGGGTAGCCGAGCTCGCGCCCGCGCTGCGCGCCGCGCACGACCACGCCCTCGACGCGGTGCGGGCGCCCGAGGATCTCGGCCGCACCCTCGACGTCGCCCTGGGCGACCAGCCGCCGGGTCAGCGTCGAGGAGAACGGCTCGCCGCCGCCCGCCTCGCCGCTCACGTGGAGGTCGACGACCTCGACCTCGTAGTCGTACGTCGCGCCCAGCTCGGTGAGGTAGGCGGTGGTGCCGGCGGCGCGGTGGCCGAAGCGGAAGTTCGGGCCCTCGATGACGGCCTTCGCGTGCAGCGCCTCGACCAGCACCTTCACGATGAAGTCGGCCGGGGAGAGCTGGGAGAACTCGGCGGTGAAGGGCAGGATCAGCACCGCGTCCACGCCCAGCTCGGCCATCAGCTCGGCGCGCCGGTGGTGCGGGGCCAGCAGCGGCGGGTGGCTGCCGGGGCGGACGACCTCGCTCGGGTGCGGGTCGAAGGTCACGACGACGGAGGGGACGCCGAGTTCACGCGCGCGGGCCACGGCCCGGCCGATGATCAGCTGGTGTCCGCGGTGGACGCCGTCGTAGGAGCCGATGGTGACGACGCTGCGCCCCCAGTCCTGGGGGATCTCCTCCAAGCCACGCCAGCGCTGCACTGTGACCGCTCCTCGCCCGAAACCCGTAGTGCCGGTAGTGAAATGCCTCTGCCCTGCGGACGTCATTCGCTCACACGGATGACACGGATGACGCCTTACGCAGGTCTAAGACTGCCATGTCCCCGCTCGTCCGCCGTCATCGGCATGGTCCTGAGTGGCGGGCTCGAGTGCCTCTCGAGCACGGTGAGGAGCGTCAGGGCCGGGCCGTGGGCCGTGGTGTCCTCGGGACGCGCCAGCAGCGCGAGGGCGGCGAACCGCAGCAGGTCGCGGTCGGCGGGGGTGGCGGCGTACGGGGCGGTGGCGAGGCCGTACGCGGCCGCGGCGACGCGGCGTTCCGGACGGGGGTCGCGCGACCAGCGGTCCACCGCGCGGCAGAGCGCGGGCGGCTCCTCCTCCGCGAGGACCGCGAGGAGTTCGTCGGCGCGGGGATGGGCACGGGCGACCAGGGCCTCGGCGAGGTCGTCCAGGGCCAGGCGACGGTGGGTGTGGAGGAGGGCCTGGGCGGCGGTGGCCACGGTGGCGCCGGGGGTGGCGGCGAGCGGGGTGTCGTCCGCGAACCAGTCGCAGAGCAGGGGCTGCACGGCCCGCGGGTCCGCGTGCAGCCGACGGACGACGGCGTCCAGACGGCGGTCGGGCGAGCCGGGAGCCGCGTCGCCGGGGAGCAGGGTGCGCAGCAGGTCCAGCCGGTCGGGCTCGGGGAGGGCGAGCCGCTCCCAGAACCACCCGCCGAGCCCGGCCCCCGGCGGCGCGGGGACGAGCGCCAGGACGCGCAGGACACCGAGGTACGGCCGTACGTCGCCCAGCCGCAGCAGCACCTCCCGCAGCAGCCGCCCGGCCCACCACCCCCGCTCCCCGGCCCCGCCGGCACCCGTCGCTCCACCGGCCGCGCCGCCGCCCGCCGGGCCGGGGAGCCCGCCGTCGACCGGTCGGCCGTCGCCCCCGCCGTCGCCCGCCGGGCCGGCGGTGCGGCACCCGGTCGGCTGCCGCGGCACCCAGACGCCGCCCCGCATGGGGTCGGCGCCACCGTCCGGCGGTGCGGCCGCCCCGCCCCCGTCGGGCACGCCCTGGCTCCCGGCGCGCTCACGCGGGCCCTCGGCCGCGCCGCCCGGCCCTGCGAACGCCGCGCCCCCGTCCGGGCCGACGACCGCCGCCCGCCACAGGCCCGCGGGGCCCGCCTCCCCCACGGGGGCGGGACGGGCGCGCCCGACCGGCGCCGCGCCCCACCCGGCCCGCGGGTCGGGACGGTCCTCGCCGGCGCGCCCGCCGCCCCCGGTGCGGAGCGTCCGTTCCGGACCGGCCGGGCCGGGCCCCGCGGAGGGTGGCGGTGACGAGGCGGGTGGCGGCGGCGCGGCGGCGGCGAGCGCCTCGACCAGGCCGGCCAGGGACCGGGTCAGGGCCGGGGCGTCCTGCTGGAGCAGTGCCTCGACGACCACGCCGACCCGGTGCCGGGGCACCCGGGGCGCGGCCCCCGCCCCGTCCGCGACCGCCGCACCCGCGGTCGCGGACGGGGGCCACGCCGCCGGCCCGGGGCCGCCGGCGGGCACTGCGGGCGGCGGGGCCCCGGCCGGTCCGGCCGCCGACGGCACCGGCCCCGGCGGCGTCGCCGGGGGCCGTGTCGGGGGGAGCGGGGGGCCGGTCAGGAGGTGCAGGGCGCCGGGCAGGTCGAGGTGGGCGGCCTGGAGCCAGTCGGCGAACTCCTCGTGGGCGAACCGGTACCCCTCCCCCGCCGGGACCAGCAGCCCCTCCGTGAGGACGGCCGAGGCCCAGCCGGTGCGCCACGGGAACAGCGCCTCGAAGGCGGCGCGGTCGAGGTCCCCGCGCGCCAGGCAGAGCCGGGCGGCCTCGTGCACCCGGCCGGAGACCCGCGCGGCGAGCCGCCGGACCTCCCGACCCGGCACCCCTCCCGCGGCATGCCTCCCGGAGCCGCTCCCACCGGGCCGGTCCCGGAAGGCCGTGCCGGCCTGGTCGCGCGTCGCACCGCCGCCGGTCCGCCGCCGGCGGCCGCCGCCCGCGCCCGGTCCCGCGGCCTCCCGACCGGCTCCCGCCCACGACCCCGCTGCCCCGGTACGCCCCGGACCCGCACCCGAACCCCCGGCCGTACCGGCGGACCCCGCCCACGGATCCGCGCCGGCGGGTCCCGTCCCCGCGTCCCCCCGAGGGCCGTCGCCTCCCGCCCCCGCACCCGCGTGCGCTGCCGAACCCGCCCGCGCACCCCTCCCGGCACCACCCGGTCCCGCCCCCGGGGCCGCCCCACCGGAACGCGTACCCGACCGCGCGCCGGCACCACCCGCCCCCGCTCCGCCCGGGCCCGCCCCGGAGCCGTGCCCGGGCGTCAGGGGGTCGGCGGTCAGGCGGGTCGCGATGCGGAGGCAGACCAGCGCGAGGTACGCCGTGAAGGTCTCGTCGCGGTCCGGGCAGCCGTCGGTGACGCCCGCCGCGCGCACCTCCCCCAGCAGCCGCAGCGTCAGCGGGTGGCCCGCGTCCCGCGCGGCCACGCCGGAGTCGGGGATGCCGTACCGGCAGCGGACGGTGGCCGCCTCCGGCGCGGCCAGGTCCCCCAGCCGGACCGCGGGCGCACCCGTGAGGCCGGCCTGCTCCCAGTACTCGTGGAACTCCCACCGGCAACCCGCCACCAGCCGCGCCCCGCTCCGACGCAGCCAGCGCAGGGTGGCGGCCGTCCAGTCCCCCAGCGCTCCCGAGAGCCGCAGCGGCATCTCCTCCGGCGCGTCGAGCACGACGAGCAGCGGCCGGCCCGCCGCCAGGGCCAGGGCCGCCACCCGGGTCGGGTCCGCCGGCTCCGCGGGGTCGCCGACCGGGCGCCCGTGCCCCGCGGCCCGGGACGGTCCGGCCGCCCCTCCCCCGGGGCCGCGGGATCCGGCCACCGTCCCGTAGGGCGGCGCCTCCGTCCCGTACGGCACCGCGTCCGTCCCGTACGGCGCGGCTTCCGCCGCGGCCACGATCCGGCCAGCCTCGCGCAGGGCCCGGCCGACCGCCTCGGCCAGGGAGGTGTCCCCCGCCTTCAGGTCGGCGCCGCGCAGCCACACGGTCGGGGCCGGCTCGGGGCCGCGGGCCCGGCGGCGCGCGAGGGCGGCGAGTTCGGTCGTACGCCCGGCGCCCGGGTACCCGACCACGGCACAGACGGCCTCCGGGCCCGCCGCGAAGGCCGCCAGCTCCCGCGCCACGGCGGGGCGTGCCACGGGGTCCGGTCCGCCGTCCGCCGCTCCGAGGGTGGTGGCGGTGAGCTGCAGGGCGCCGGCGAGGTTGAGTTCCGGGCCGTACGCGGGCACGGTCGCGGCGTTGCGCGCCAGCAGCGCGGCCAGCGGGCCGTCGGGCGCGGCCGCGGCGGCGGCGGCGGCCCGCAGCGGCACCGCCCGCGGACCACCGGTGAGGACGCCGAGGACCGCCCCGGTCGCGCCGTCCAGGACCGGTCCGCCGGTCGCCTCGCCGCCGTGCCGGAGCGCGTCGCGGCCGTCCGTGCCGATGGCGAGGTCCAGCGCGGTGCCGGTCGCCCGGAGCACCCGGGCCTGACGCCAGCCGCCCGCGGCGAGGTGCACGTACGTCCCGGCGGCGATCCGCGGCGCCGCGCCCACCGGCAGCGGCCGCACCCCGAGACCGTCGGTCCGTACGAAGGCCAGCCCGTGCTCCGGGACCGGCACCACGGCGTCGGGCCCGGCCTCGAAGGACCGCTCCCCCGCGCCGTGCAGGACCAGCGGTCCCCAGGCGCCGGTCACGGCCTCCAGGCAGGTGACCACGGTGCCGGTGTCGTCGGCGACGAACCCGCTGCCGCGGGGCCGGCCAGCCCGGTCGCTCAGCCGTACCAGGGCGGGGCCGTGGACGGCTCCGCCCTCGCCCGGACCCCTGTTCCTGCTCCCGTCCCCACCGCCGTCGCGGTCGGCGCCAGCCGCCATCACGCCCCCTCGCCCGCCTCCCCACCGCTCCCCCGTACGGCAGACGGTAGGGGGCGAAGATCGCCCGAGGAGGACGCCTGGGAAACGCGCCCCCTCACGCTCCCTCCTTTCACTCCGAGCGCCGCCCCGGAAGGGTGAATAGCGGAGGTCGGGTGGATAGAGACCGTGCAGGGGGAGCGAGGGGGACGCGGAGCGGTGAGCGGCGCAGGGGGGTGCGCTCACCGCTCCGCGACGGCACGGGAGGACGGACCGGAGCGGACGACAAGGGCGGCCCCGCCGAGCGGGGCCGCCCTTGTCACCACGTCCGGGACCGCCGGCCGTCCCAGGACCGTCGGGCCGCGCGCACGCCGCCCGACCTCCCGAGGACGGCCCGCCGTCCCGCTACGCGAAGACCGCCAGCGACTTCGCCTTGCCGTTCTTGCTCTCGACGAGCGCGAGCAGCCGGCCGTCCGGGCCGAAGACCGCCACCGGCTTGCCCGGGGCGTACTCGTCCGGCATGTCCAGCCGCACGCCGTTGGCCAGCAGCCGGGAACGCCTCGCGTCGATGTCCCAGCGGGCGAAGGCCGCGGTGGCCGCCTCGGCGATCGGCATGACCGTGAGCTCCTCCTGGAGCTGGTCGAGGGTGCGGGCGCGGTCGAGCTTGTACGGGCCCACGCGCGTGCGCCGCAGCGCCGTCAGGTGGCCGCCCACGTCGAGGTCGGCCCCCAGGTCCCGGGCGAGCGCGCGGATGTACGTACCGCTGGAGCAGACCACGGAGACGACCAGGTCGACGACCTTGGTGCCGTCCGCGGCCTCCGCCTCGCGCATGTCGTACACCTGGAACGAGGAGATCGTGACCGGCCGCGCCGGGATCTCGAACTCCTCGCCCTCCCGCGCGCGCTTGTACGAGCGCACGCCGTTGATCTTGATGGCGCTGACCTTCGACGGCACCTGCATGATCTCGCCGGTCAGCTTGGCGATCCCGGCGTCCACCGCCTCCCGGGTGACCCCGGAGGCGTCGGTGGACGAGGTGATGTCGCCCTCGGCGTCGTCGGTCAGGGTGTCCTGCCCGAGCCTGATGGTGCCGAGGTACTCCTTCTCGGTCAGCGCGAGGTGGCCGAGGAGCTTGGTGGCCTTCTCGACGCCGAGCACGAGCACGCCCGTGGCCATGGGGTCGAGGGTGCCGGCGTGGCCGACGCGGCGGGTCTTCGCGATCCCGCGCATCTTGGCGACGACGTCGTGCGAAGTGAAGCCGGACGGCTTGTCGACGATGACAAGGCCGTCCGGCGTCCGGGGCGTGGTGCTCATTCGGCGGCTTCGTCCTCGCCAGGCTTCTTGTAGGGGTCGGCCTCGCCCGCGTACGTGGCGCCCGAGGAGGCCTCGCGGACCTGCTCGTCGGAGGCGCGCGCCTTGTCGAGCAGGTCCTCGATCGTGCGGGCGTTCTCCGGGAGGGCGTCCGCGACGAAGGTCAGGGTGGGCGTGAACTTGGTGCCCGCGGCCCGGCCGACCGCGGAGCGCAGGAGGCCCTTGGCGCTCTCCAGGCCGGCGGCGGCGCTCGCGCGCTCCTCGTCGTCACCGTAGACCGTGTAGAAGACCGTGGCCTCCCGCAGGTCGCCGGTGACCCTGGTGTCCGTGATGGTCACGTGCGTACCCAGACGCGGGTCCTTGATGCCGCGCTGCAGCTTCTCGGCGACCACCTCCCGGATGAGGTCCGCCAGCTTCTTCGCCCGCGCATTGTCGGCCACTGGTCCTTCTCCTTCTTTTCTTGCAAGTCAAGCATTCAGTCTTCATCACCGTGGAGCCGGCGCCGCACCGACAGCAGCTCCACTTCCGGACGCGCCGCGACCAGCCGCTCGCAGCGGTCCAGTACGTCCGAGAGGTGCCCCGTGTCCCCCGACACCATGGCCACCCCGATACGGGCGCGGCGGTGCAGGTCCTGGTCGCCGACCTCGGCCGCGCTCACGGAGAACTTCCGCTGGAGCTCGGCGACGATGGGCCGGACGACGGAGCGTTTCTCCTTCAACGACCGTACGTCGCCGAGGAGCAGGTCGAAGGACAGAGTCCCTACGTACATGCAGATCCGGATGTCCCGCCGGTTCGGGTTCGGTGGCGCCCGCCATGGGGTGCCCGCCGGGCCGACACGCTCGACCGACGCGCTCGGCGGGAACATCCAAACCGTACACGCAACGGCCGGGGCCGATCGACGGAAATTCCGCCGACCGGCCCCGGTCACGACACGGCGCGAACCGCTGCGCGTCAGACGCGCGGCTTCTCGCGCATCTCGTACGTCGCGATGACGTCGTCGATCTTGATGTCGTTGAAGTTTCCGAGGTTGATACCACCCTCGAAGCCTTCGCGGATCTCGGTGACGTCGTCCTTGAAGCGGCGCAGGCCGACGATGTTGAGGTTCTCGGCGATGACCTTGCCGTCGCGGATGAGGCGCGCCTTGGTGTTGCGCTTGACCTCGCCCGAGCGGATGAGGACACCGGCGATGTTGCCCAGCTTGGACGAGCGGAAGACCTCGCGGATCTCCGCCGTGCCGAGCTCGACCTCTTCGTACTCCGGCTTGAGCATGCCCTTGAGGGCCGCCTCGATCTCCTCGATGGCCTGGTAGATCACCGAGTAGTACCGGACGTCGACGCCCTCGCGCTCCGCCATCTGCGCGGCACGGCCGGCCGCACGGACGTTGTAGCCGATGACGATGGCGTCCGAGCCCATGGCCAGGTCGATGTCCGACTCCGTGACCGCACCGACGCCGCGGTGCAGGACGCGGATGTCGACCTCTTCGCCGACGTCCAGCTGGAGCAGGGACGACTCCAGGGCCTCGACCGCACCGGACGCGTCGCCCTTGATGATGAGGTTGAGTTCCTGGACCAGACCGGCCTTGAGCACCTTGTCGAGGTCCTCGAGGGACACCCGGCGGGTGCGCTTGGCGAAGTTGGCGTTGCGCTCGCGCGCCGCGCGCTTCTCGGCGATCTGGCGGGCCGTGCGGTCCTCGTCCACGACGAGGAAGTTGTCGCCGGCACCCGGGACGTTGGTGAGACCCAGGACCAGGACGGGGGTCGACGGACCCGCTTCCTCGACGTTGTTGCCCTTGTCGTCGAGCATGGCGCGGACACGGCCGTACGCGTCGCCGACGACCATCGTGTCGCCGATGCGGAGGGTACCGCGCTGCACCAGGACGGTGGAGACGGCACCGCGACCGCGGTCGAGGTGCGACTCGATCGCAATACCCTGCGCGTCCTGCTCCGGGTTGGCCCGCAGGTCGAGCGAGGCGTCGGCGGTGAGGACGACGGCCTCCAGCAGGGAGTCGATGTGCAGACCCTGCTTGGCGGAGATGTCGACGAACATCGTGTCGCCGCCGTACTCCTCGGCCACCAGGCCGTACTCGGTCAGCTGACCGCGCACCTTGACCGGGTCGGCACCCTCGACGTCGATCTTGTTGACCGCGACCACGATCGGCACGTCGGCCGCCTTGGCGTGGTTCAGGGCCTCGATCGTCTGCGGCATGACACCGTCGTTGGCCGCCACCACGAGGATCGCGATGTCGGTCGACTTGGCACCGCGGGCACGCATGGCGGTGAACGCCTCGTGACCCGGGGTGTCGATGAAGGTGATCTTGCGCTCTTCGTCGTTGACCTCGGTGGAGACCTGGTACGCACCGATGTGCTGCGTGATGCCGCCGGCCTCGCCCGCGACCACGTTGGTCTTGCGGATCGCGTCCAGCAGTCGGGTCTTACCGTGGTCGACGTGACCCATGACGGTCACGACCGGCGGACGCGGCATGCGGAACTCGTCGCCGCCCTCGTCCTCGCCGAACTCGATGTCGAAGGACTCGAGCAGCTCGCGGTCCTCCTCCTCCGGGCTGACGATCTGAACTTCGTAGTTCATCTCGCCCGCGAGGAGCTGGAGGGTCTCGTCGGAGACGGACTGCGTGGCAGTGACCATCTCGCCGAGGTTCATCATGACCGCGACCAGCGACGCCGGGTTGGCGTTGATCTTCTCCGCGAAGTCGGTGAGGGACGCACCGCGCGACAGGCGAACGGTCTCGCCGTTGCCGCGGGGCAGCATCACGCCGCCCACGGACGGGGCCTGCATGGCCTCGTACTCCTGGCGCCTCTGACGCTTCGACTTGCGGCCGCGACGGGCGGGACCGCCGGGACGGCCGAACGCACCCTGCGTGCCACCACGGGCACCCGGGCCGCCGGGACGACCACCGAAGCCGGGACGACCGCCGCCGAAGCCGCCGCCACCACCGGGAGCGCCGCCGCCACCACCGGGACGACCGGCGAAGCCGCCGCCGCCACCACCGGGACGACCGCCGCCGCCCGGACCGGCCGGACGACCGGCGAAGCCGGGACGACCGCCGCCGCCGCCGGGACCGGCCGGACGACCGCCGGGGCCACCGGGGCCACGACCGCCGGGGCCCGGACGCGGGCCGGCAGCCGGACGCTGCGGCATCATGCCGGGGTTCGGACGGTTACCGCCCGGGGCACCGCCCGGACGCGGGGCGCCGCCCTGCGGACGGGGCATGCCGCCGGGGGTCGGGCGCGGACCCTGCGGACGCGGGCCGCCACCGGGGCCGGCCTGCGGACGGGGACCACCGGGAGCACCGGCGCCGGGGGCACCGGGGCGCGGGGCGCCGCCCGGACGGGGCGCCTGCGGGCGCGCCATGCCGGTGGAGCCGCCGGAGGTGAAGGGGTTGTTGCCCGGACGGGGACCCGCGGGACGGGCACCCGGACGCGGGGCCTGGCCGCCGGGACGCGGGGCCTGGGCACCGGGGGTGCCGGCCGGACGCGACGCGCCGGGACGGGCGCCGCCCTGGCCGGAAGCGGCCGGACGGTTGCCGGTGGGACGCGGGCCCGGGGTCGCGCCGGAGGGGCGCTGGGCCTGCGGGGCCGCCGGGGGCGCCTGGAACTCGGCCGCGACCGGAGCCGGAGCCGCCGGAGCGGGCTTCGGGGCCGGGGCCTTCGGACCGGGACGCGGGCCGGGGGCGGCCGGGGTCACCGGGGCGCTGACCGCGGGAGCCTCGGCAGCGGCCGGCTTGGGGGCCGGTGCGCCGGGCTTCGGGGCAGCAGGACGGGCCGCGGAGGCCGGAGACGGCGCGGGCGCCGCGGGCTTCGCAGGGGCGGCCTTGCGGGGCGCGCCGGGCTTCGCAGCGGTCTTGCCGGCACCGCCGGGACCCTGCAAAGCGTCGGTCAGCTTGCGTACAACGGGCGCCTCGATCGTCGAGGACGCCGAACGGACGAATTCACCGAGTTCTTGGAGCTTGGCCATGACGACCTTGCTCTCAACCCCGAACTCCTTGGCGAGTTCGTATACCCGGACCTTAGCCACTTCGCTCCTTTTAGGTCCGGTTACCGCCGGACCGTTGCTACTTCATGGGCGTACTCATCGCGTACTCATCGAGTGCTCATCGCAATCTCGACCTACTTCCAACTCGCGAGGTACCTGACCGCACGGAGATCCGTGCCGCACTTCTTCTTACGGTGTCGCCTCGAGCGCCTTGCGCAGTTCCGCCGTGTCGAGCGCCCTCTGGGTCCGAAGGGCCCTGGGGAACGCCCGGCGGCGGACCGCCAGCTCGAGGCAGTTCACGGCGGGGTGCACGTACGCACCCCGGCCGGGCAGCGTACCGCGAGGATCGGGGACGCACTCGTCCCCTCTCGCCACGATCCGCAGCAGGTCGCTCTTGGCCGCTCGCTCCCGGCACCCCACACACGTGCGCTCAGGGCATGCGCGGGCATGCGTCCGGCCAGACACGCCTAAGTCTACCTCCCCGCACCGACCTCACCCCTTCGGGCGAGAAATCGAACGGATGTTGTCCCGATCCGGGGGCTGGACAAGCCGCCCCCGCTCCTCTTGTCTACCCGCCGGGAACCCCCGGCGGGTAGCGGTTTATTCCCTCAGCCCTGCTCGGCGGGCTGCTCGGTGTCCGGACGGATGTCGATCCGCCAGCCGGTCAGGCGTGCGGCCAGGCGGGCGTTCTGCCCCTCCTTGCCGATCGCCAGCGACAGCTGGTAGTCCGGCACGGTCACGCGCGCGGAGCGCGCACCCATGTCGACGATCTCCACCTTGCTCACCCGTGCGGGGGACAGCGCGTTGGCGACCATCTCCGCCGGGTCGTCCGACCAGTCGACGATGTCGATCTTCTCGCCGTGCAGCTCGGCCATCACGTTGCGCACCCGGCCGCCCATCGGGCCGATGCAGGCGCCCTTCGGGTTCAGGCCCGCCCGGGTGGAGCGGACCGCGATCTTGGTGCGGTGGCCGGCCTCGCGGGCGATCGCGGCGATCTCGACGCTGCCGTCGGCGATCTCCGGGACCTCCAGGGCGAAGAGCTTCTTCACCAGGTTCGGGTGGGTGCGCGAGAGCGTCACCGACGGGCCGCGCACGCCCTTGGCCACGCGCACGACGTACGTGCGCAGGCGCAGGCCGTGCGGGTACTCCTCGCCGGGGACCTGCTCCTGCACGGGCAGGATGGCCTCCAGCTTGCCGATGTCCACGAGGACGTTCTTGGGGTCCTTGCCCTGCTGGACGACGCCGGTGATGACGTCGCCCTCGCGGCCCGCGAACTCGCCGAAGGTCAGGTCGTCCTCCGCGTCGCGCAGTCGCTGGAGGATCACCTGCTTGGCGGTGGTGGCGGCGATCCGGCCGAAGCCCGACGGCGTGTCGTCGAACTCCTGGGCCTCCTGCCCCTCCTCCAGGTCCTGCGGGTCCTCCTTCGCCCATACGGTCACGTGACCGTTGGTGCGGTCCAGCTCGACGCGGGCGCGCCGGCGGCTTCCCTCGGTGCGGTGGTACGCGATGAGGAGGGCCGACTCGATCGCCTCGACCAGCAGGTCGAAGGAGATCTCCTTCTCCCTGACCAGACCCCGCAGGGCACTCATGTCGATGTCCACGGCTACGCCTCCTCTTCCTTCTTGTCCTTGCGGTTGAACTCGATCTCGACACGCGCCTTGGCGATGTCCGCGAACGCGATCCGGCGTGTGGTGGCCTTGCGCCCCTTGACGCCCGGGACCTCGACGTCGAGGCCCTCGTCGTCGACGTCGAGGATGCGCGCGACCAGCTCGCCGGCCCCCTTGTCACCGGGGGTGGTCAGCTGGAACTTCACGAGGCGGCCGAGGGCCCGTACGTAGTGGCGGTGCTCGGACAGCGGGCGGTCCGCGCCCGGCGAGCTCACTTCGAGGACGTACTCGTCCTCGCCCATCGCGTCGGTCTCGTCGAGCTTGTCGGAGATCTCACGGCTCAGCTCGGCACACAGGTCCAGCTCGACGCCCTCGTCGGAATCGACCACGATCCGCAGCATCCGGCGCCGACCCGCACGGGACATCTCGATCTCTTCGAGGTCCAAGCCCTTGTCGGCGACGAGCGGCTCCAGCAGTCCGCGCAGCCTGTCGCTCTGGGTGGTGCTCATCCGGGTGACTCCTCGGCCGCGTGTGCTGTTGTGGTTTCCGTCGCGTGTCAGACCAAAGGGTATCCGGTCCCGGGGGGTGTTGCCGTCCGCCCCGGCCCCGCACGCCGCGGGTACGGTGATCACCGTCCCGCCCCGTACCTCCGCCACCCCACGAGGACGTCACCGTGCCGTTCCCCCTGCCCGCGCGGCCCCCGCGCCCCTCGCGAAGAAGCCTGCTGGCCGCCGGTGCGGCCGCGACCGGCGGCGCCGTCCTGCTCTCCGGGTGCTCCGGGGAGGGCGGCGGCCCGCGGCGGCCCACGGCGGTACCACCCGATCGGCGCATCAGGGAATCGGCCGTCCGGGAGACCCTGGAGCTGCTGGGGCGCTACGACGCCACGCTCGCGGCCCACCCGGCGCTCGGCACCCGGCTCGCCCCGCTGCGCGCCGCGGTGGCGGCGCACGCCCTGGCGCTGGCCCCGGCCGGGACGCACCCGGTGACGGCACCGCGTCCGACCGGTTCGACCGGTCCGTCCGCTCCCGCGTCCCCGGCGTCTCCCCCGCCGTCCGCGGCGGCGCCCGCCGCTCCGGCCGGCTCCGGGGCGCCCGCGCCGTCGGGGTCCCCGGCCCCCACGCCCCCGGCCGACCCGGTGCCGTCCGACCCCGCGGCCGCGGTGGCCTCGCTGGCCGGGGCCGAGCGCCGTACCGCCACCGCCCGCACCGCGGCGCTCGACGGTGCGACCGGGGAGCTGGCACGGCTGCTGGCCTCGGTCGCGGCCTGCGCCACCGTGCACGCGTACCTCCTGACCGGAACGGAGCACCGGGCATGACCGACAAGCCGGAGAGCGGCCCCGGCGTGCTCGCCGCCGCGCAGGCCGCCCTGGCCGCCGAGCACGCGGCCGTCTACGCCTACGGGATCGTCGGCGCGCGGGTCGCGGGCGAGCGGGCGCCCGAGGCCCGCACCGCGTACGCCGCCCACCACGCCCGCCGCGACGCGCTGACCCGCACCGTACGGGCGCTCGGCGGGACGCCCCGGCCCTCGGAGGCCGCGTACGCCCTGCCGGCGCCCGTCCGCACCACGGCGGACGCCGAGCGGCTCGCGGCCGGCGTCGAGGACCGGGTGGCGGGCGCGTACTCCGATCTGGTGCGGGCCGCGGAGGGCCCGCTGCGCCGGGAGGCGGCCGAC
The DNA here is from genome assembly GCF_044753805.1 of Streptomyces sp. NPDC093225. NCBI lineage: Bacteria > Bacillati > Actinomycetota > Actinomycetes > Kitasatosporales > Streptomycetaceae > Streptomyces > Streptomyces sp. NPDC093225. The sequence goes on along the minus strand of NZ_JBIVNX010000024.1, from coordinate 88,032 downwards.
GCGCTGACCGCCGCGGCCCTGCGCGCGGCGCGCTGGCGGGGCGGCGGCGTAGCCTTCCCTGGGCTCGTGGAACGATCGGAACGAGCCACGACCAGCTGAAAGGGACCTCGCACGTATGGCTTTCGAACCGCCTGAGCGGCTTGTCAGGGCGCTCGGCGAAGGGTCCGCGGACACCGCCGGGGAGTGGCTGGATCGTCTCCCCGAACTCACCCAGGAGGCGCTCGACCAGCGGGAGTTGACCGCCCAGCGGGTGCAGGCTCCGGGGGGCCGCAGCAGCCTGGTCGTGCTGGTCCGGTACGCGGACGGCACCCCTGCCGCGCTCAAGCTCGCGCCGCCGGTCGCCCGGCCGCAGCTGGAGGTGGCCGCACTGGCGCACTGGGGCGGGTTCGGGGCCGTACGGGTGCTCGACACGCGGCACGAGGACGGGGCGATGCTGCTGGAGCGGCTCCAGTCGGAGGTCTCGCTGCGCTCGCTGCCCGACGCGAAGGCCCAACTGGAGGCGCTCGGCACGATCCGGCGGCTGTGGGTGGCGCCGCCCGTCGGCCACGGCTTCGAGACGGTGGCCGGGCGCACGGCCCGGCAGGCGGAGGCGATGGCGAAGGCGCCCGAGGAGGCGCGGGAGCTGGTGCGCACGGCGCTGGCGGTCCGGGACGAGCTGGTGGCCCTCCCGCCGGAGGAACTGCTGCTGCACGGCGCCTTCCGACAGGGCAAGGTGCTCGCGGGCGACCGGGCGCCGTGGCTGGCCGTGGGCCCCGAACCGGTGGTCGGTGAGCGGGCGTACGACCTGGCCCGGCTGGTCCGGGACCGGCTCGAGGACCAGATGGCCGCCGCATCGGGGGCTGCCGTGGCCCGGCGGCGGGTGAACCGGCTGGCCGACGCGCTGGAGGTGGACCGGGACCGGCTGCGCGGCTGGACGGTCTACCGGGCGGTGGAGTCGGGAACGCGGGCGCTGGCGGCGGGGCGCCGGCGGGACGCGGAGCTGCTGCTGGAGTTCGCCACCTGGCTGTAGGGGGTGCCCGCCCCTGATCCGCCGGACGTCCCCCGAGCGTCGGCCGGACCGGTTGTGACCCCCGCCGTCGGGCATACCGTTAGGTAGTGGACATGTCTGGCAGGGGGCCGTCATGGTCGAGGAACTGCTGGCAGTAGCCGCCGCGGCGGTCGTGGGCGCCGGGGTGTACACGGCCGCGGCGGCGCGGGTCGTGAAGCAGTACGAGCGGGGTCTGGTCCTGCGCTTCGGGCGGCTGCGCGAGGGCGTCCGGTCACCCGGCTTCACCATGGTCGTCCCGTTCGTCGACCGGCTGATCAAGGTGAACCTGCAGATCGTGACGCTCCCGGTGCCGGCCCAGGAGGGCATCACCCGGGACAACGTCACGGTGCGGGTGGACGCGGTCGTGTACTTCAAGGTGGTCGACCCGCGGAACGCGATCATCGAGGTCGAGGACTACCGGTTCGCGGTCTCCCAGATGGCGCAGACCTCGCTGCGGTCGATCATCGGCAAGTCGGACCTGGACGACCTGCTCTCCAACCGGGAGAAGCTCAACGAGGGCCTGGAGCTGATGATCGACAGCCCGGCGGTCGGATGGGGCGTGCAGATCGACCGGGTGGAGATCAAGGACGTGTCGCTGCCGGAGACCATGAAGCGCTCGATGGCGCGGCAGGCGGAGGCCGACCGCGAGCGGCGGGCGCGGGTGATCAACGCGGACGCCGAGCTGCAGGCGTCGAAGAAGCTGGCGGAGGCGGCGGGGGTGATGGCCGATCAGCCGGCCGCGCTCCAGCTCCGGCTGCTCCAGACGGTGGTGGCCGTCGCCGCCGAGAAGAACTCCACGCTGGTCCTCCCCTTCCCGGTGGAGCTGCTGCGCTTCCTGGAGCGCGCGGCCGAGGCCCAGCCGGTCCCGCCGCACGCCGACCCCGCCGCCCCGAAGCCCCCGTCCAAGGCCCCGGGCGGGGCCCCCGCGGCCGTGGACCCCGTGGTCGAGCTGGCGGAACTCCCCGCCGACGCCCTGCCCTCCGACGCGCTGCCCGCGGGCGGGTCCTCCCTCGACGCGCACCCGGGCCCGGCGGTGGAGGTGTCCCGCGGCGCCGCCGACGTACCCGACGGCGCCGCGCCCGGCGACCCGGCGTGACCGCTCGGGGCGGCCGGGGCGGCCGGGGCGGCCGGACGGGCTAGGCGAGGCGGGAGAGCGCCTCGGAGAGGGCGAGGGTCTCCCGGGTGCCGGTGCGGCGGTCCTGGAGCTCCACGAGGCCGTCCGCGGCGGCGCGGCCGGCGACCAGGACGACCGGGACGCCCAGCAGCTCCGCGTCGGTCAGCTTGACGCCCGGGGACAGGCCCGGCCGGTCGTCGAGCAGGACGCGGCGGCCGGCGGCGGCGAGGGCGTCCGCGGCCCGGGCCGCGAGGTCGAGCTGCACCGCCTTGCCGGCGGCGACGACGTGCACGTCGGCCGGCGCGACCGCGGCGGGCCAGCACAGCCCCCGCCCGTCCGCCGTCTGCTCGGCGAGCGCGGCGACGACCCGCGAGACCCCGATGCCGTACGACCCCATGGTCACCCGGACGGGCTTGCCCTGGGGCCCGAGCACGTCCAGCCCGAAGGCGTCGGCGTACTTGCGCCCGAGCTGGAAGATGTGGCCCACCTCGATGGCCCGGTCCAGCCTCAGGCCGGCGCCGCAGGCGGGGCAGGGGTCGCCCTCGCGGACCACGACCACGTCGAGGTGGCGGTCCACCTCGAAGTCGCGCCCGCACACGACGTTGCGGGCGTGGGTGTCGGGCCGGTTCGCGCCCGTCACCCACGAGGTGCCCGGGGCGATCCGCGGGTCGGCGAGGTAGCGGACCTTCTCCAGGCCCTGCGGGCCGACGTAGCCGCGGACGAGGTCGGGCCGGCCGGCGAAGTCGGCCTCCGTCACCAGCTCGACCACCGCCGGGGCCAAGTGCTCCCCGAGCTTGCCGAGGTCCACCTCGCGGTCGCCGGGCACGCCCACGGCGACGATCTCCCCGTCGACCTTGACCAGCAGGTTCTTCAGGGTCGCCGAGGCCGGTACGCCCAGGTGGGCGGCCAGCGCCTCGATGGTGGGCGTGTCGGGGGTGTCCAGCTCCTCGACCGGCCCCACCCCTTCGGCGGAGGCCGGCGCGAGTGCGAAGGTCACCGCCTCGGTGTTGGCCGCGTAGCCGCAGGACGGGCAGTCGGCGAAGGTGTCCTCGCCGGCGGCGGCCGGCGCCAGGAACTCCTCGGAGGCCGAGCCGCCCATCGCGCCCGAGACGGCCGAGACGATCCGGAAGTCCATGCCCAACCGGGTGAAGATCCGCCGGTAGGCCTCCCGGTGCAGCGCGTAGGAGGCGGCCAGGCCCTCGTCGTCGACGTCGAAGGAGTAGGAGTCCTTCATCTGGAACTCGCGCCCGCGCAGCACGCCCGAGCGGGGCCGCGCCTCGTCCCGGTACTTGGTCTGGATCTGGTACAGCATCACCGGCAGGTCCTTGTAGGACGCGCACTGGTCCTTGACGATCTGGGTGAAGACCTCCTCGTGGGTGGGCCCGAGGAGGTAGTCGGCGCCCTTGCGGTCCTTGAGCCGGAAGAGCAGGTCGCCGTACTCCTCCCAGCGGCCGGTCAGTTCGTAGGGTTCACGGGGCAACAGCGCGGGGAGCAGGACCTCCTGCGCGCCGATGGCGTCCATCTCCTCGCGCACGATGCGCGAGACGTTGTCGAGGACCTGCTTGCCGAGCGGCAGCCAGCTCCAGACGCCGGCCGAGCTGCGCCGTACGTAGCCCGCGCGGACCAGCAGCCGGTGGCTGAGGGTCTCCGCGTCCGCCGGGTCCTCGCGGAGCGTCTTCACCATGAGTCGGGACATCCGCTGGACGGGCTGGGACATGCTGCGCTCCTGCTCGAAGGGCCGTGGGAAACGGTGGTTGAGCAGGAGGTTAGTCCGTGCGGGAGGACGGCCCGTACCGGTTTACGGGCCAGCGCACCGGTCTACGGCACCGCGGCCCGGTCGCGCTACCAGGCGGCGGCGGCGCGCAGCAGCGGCAGCGGCGCGCCCATCACGGCGTACGGCTGGGGTGCGCTGGGGAAGTACACGCGGCGGGCGAGGTCCCGGTATCCCAGGGCGCGGTACAGGCCGCGCGCCGGGCTCTCGATGTCGATGGCGGAGAGGATGGAGCGGGACTCGGCCGCGCCGTCGGTGATGCGGGTGATCAGGCCCCGGCCCACGCCCCGGCCCTGGAAGCCGGGGTGCACGTGCAGTTCGGTGATGGTGAACGAGCCGTCCAGCCAGCCGTCCTCGCCCTGGACGCGCAGGTACGGCTCGACGACGGTGGACCACCAGTGCATGCGGTCGTTGGGCATGCCGTACACGAAGCCGACGAGCCGGGCGTCGTCCTCGGCGAAGGCGCCGAGCGCGCGGGCCCCGGGGTAGGTCATGTGCCGCTGCACGATGTGGCGGCGGATGCCCACTTCCTCGTCGGTGAGTCCGAAGGCGACGGCCTGGACCTCCAGGGCCTCGTCCACGCGGGCGGCCAGGTCCAGCGGCGCGAGCACGACGCCGGCCGGCAGCCGGTCACCGTCGGGAAGGCGGGGGTCACCCCCGGGCGAATGCACCATGCGGCGAACCCTACTCGGCGGTCATACGGTCGGAACAGCGCTCGTCGGGCCGCGTGTGCCGGTGGCGGCACACCGTGCGCCCGGCCCTCAGAACAGCACGCTCATGAACGCTCCGACCTCGCGGAAGCCGACGCGCCGGTACGCCGCCCGGGCCGCGGCGTTGTAGTCGTTGACGTAGAGGCTCACCACGGGGGCCACGTCCCGCAGCGCGTACGCGACCACGGCGGCCATCCCGGACTCGGAGTGGCCCCGGCCGCGGAACTCGGGGGCCACCCACACGCCCTGGATCTGGCAGGCGCGCGCGGTGGCGGCGCCGATCTCGGCCTTGAAGACGACCCGGCCGTCCTCGACCCGGGCGAAGGAGCGGCCGGCCGCGACGAGTTCGGCGACCCGGGCCTGGTAGAGCAGTCCGCCGTCCCCGGCCAGCGGGGAGACGCCGACCTCCTCGGTGAACATGGCCACGCAGGCCGGCATGATCAGGTCCATCTCGTCCTTGCAGACCCGGCGGACCAGCGGGTCGGGGGCGACGTCGCGGGAGGGTTCCTCGATGACCATGAGCGGCTGGTGGGCGCGGACCTCGCGGGCGGGCCCCCAGTGGGGCTCCAGCAGCCGCCACAGCTGCCCGGTGGGCTCGGCCGGGCCGACGACGGACGAGCAGCGGCGGCCGGTCCTGCGGGCGCGGTCGGCGAAGGCCCGTACGGCGGCGGGGGTGGCGCACACGGGGACGAGGTTGGCGCCCGCGTAGCAGAGCGAGACCAGCCGGCCGTCCTCGTAGTAGCCCCACATCTCGCCGCCCAGGCGCCAGGGGTCGAGGCCGGCCACCCGGACCCGGGAGGTGACGAACGCGTTGGCGACCGGGTCGCGGTCGAGCACCTCGAGCGCGGCGCCGAGGTCGCTGGGCTCGAGGACCCTGGTGGTGGTCTGCGTCAACACTGTGGGGGCCTCACCGTGCGGGTCTGCTGATCTGTCGCACTGTACCCGGCGACACCCGGGGTTGCCCCCGCTCACGGGTCACGGAACGGGACCGGCCCCGCCCGCGAGCTGCGGGAACGGGGCCGGGCGGGGTACGGGGAGGACGGTCAGCCGGCGACGGCGACCGTGGGCTCGCCGGACATCACGCCGTCCTTCTCCATCTGCTCGGCGATCTTCATCGCCTCCTCGATCAGCGTCTCGACGATCTTCGACTCGGGGACGGTCTTGATGACCTCGCCCTTGACGAAGATCTGGCCCTTGCCGTTGCCGGAGGCGACGCCGAGGTCGGCCTCGCGGGCCTCGCCGGGGCCGTTGACGACGCATCCCATGACGGCGACGCGCAGCGGCACCTCCATGCCCGTCAGGCCCGCGGTGACCTCTTCGGCCAGCTTGTAGACGTCGACCTGGGCGCGGCCGCAGGAGGGGCAGGAGACGATTTCCAGGCGGCGCTGGCGGAGGTTGAGCGACTCCAGGATCTGGATGCCGACCTTGATCTCCTCGGCCGGCGGCGCGGACAGCGAGACGCGGATGGTGTCGCCGATGCCCTGGGAGAGCAGGGCGCCGAAGGCCACGGCGGACTTGATGGTGCCCTGGAAAGCGGGGCCGGCCTCGGTGACGCCGAGGTGCAGCGGGTAGTCGCACTGGGCGGCGAGCTGGCGGTAGGCCTCGACCATCACGACCGGGTCGTTGTGCTTGACCGAGATCTTGATGTCGCGGAAGTCGTGCTCCTCGAAGAGGGAGGCCTCCCAGAGCGCGGACTCGACGAGGGCCTCGGGGGTGGCCTTGCCGTACTTCTTCAGCAGCCGGGCGTCGAGGGAGCCGGCGTTGACGCCGATGCGGATCGGAGTGCCGGCGTCCTTGGCCGCCCGGGCGATCTCCTTGACCTTGTCGTCGAACTGCTTGATGTTGCCCGGGTTCACGCGGACGGCGGCGCAGCCGGCGTCGATGGCGGCGAACACGTACTTGGGCTGGAAGTGGATGTCGGCGATCACCGGGATCTGCGACTTCTTCGCGATGGTCGCGAGCGCGTCGGCGTCGTCCTGGGTCGGGCAGGCCACGCGGACGATCTGGCAGCCGGAGGCGGTCAGCTCGGCGATCTGCTGGAGGGTGGCGCCGATGTCGGAGGTGCGGGTGGTCGTCATGGACTGCACGGAGACGGGCGCGTCGCCGCCGACGGCCACGGAGCCGACCTGGATCTTGCGGCTGACCCGCCGGTCGGCGAGCTTCGTCGGCACGGCCGGCATTCCGAGAGAAATGGCAGTCATCTGCTGTGCAACCCCAAGGTCTGGATCAAGGTCCCGCTGACGGCGGACTCCGAGCCCGGCTTCCGGGCGGGCTCCAGGCCCGAGATTACGCCAATCAGCGCGCGCCCCGCGCACGCGGCGGGGCTCCGACGCCGGGCGTACACCCGAACGTAGGGGGCCGGGCACGCACCGTGCCCGGCCCCGTTCGCACGTCTGCCCGAAGGCGGCGTCAGCTGATCTTGACCGGGTTCACCACGTCGGCGACCAGGACCAGCAGCGTGAAGCAGACGAAGATGCCGGCCACGACGTAGGCGACGGGCATGAGCTTGGCGACGTCGAACGGACCCGGGTCGGGCCGCTTGAACAGCCGCGCCAGGTTGCGCCGCACGGACTCCCACAGCGCGCCCGCGATGTGCCCGCCGTCCAGCGGGAGCAGCGGGAGCATGTTGAACAGGAACAGCGACAGGTTGAAGAAGCCGATCAGCTGGAGGAAGAACACCAGCCGGTCGGTGGCGGGGATGTCGAGGGTGGCGATCTCGCCGCTGATCCGGGCGGCGCCGACGATGCCCATCGGGGAGTCGGGCTCGCGCGGGCCGTCGCCGAACGCGGCGTCCCACAGCGCGGGGATCTTCGACGGCAGCTTGATGAGGCCCTGCACGCCCTGCTCGACCATCTCGCCCATGTGGTCGACGGACTGGCCGAAGCCCAGCTGGACCTTCTCGGTGCGGGGGGTGAAGCCGAGGAAGCCCGCCTCGACGAACTTGCCCTCGACGTAGCCGCCGTGGCCGTCGGTCCTGGCGACCTGGTTCTCGATCAGCTTGGGGTGGAGCGTGAGCTCCGCGCCGCCGCGCTGCACGGTGACCGTGGCCGGGCCGATGGTGTCGCGGATCTTCTGCTGGAGGACCGACCAGTCGTCGACCTTCTCGCCGTTGAAGGCGACGATCCGGTCGCCGGGCCGCAGGCCCGCCGCCTTGGCGGGGGCCACCGGGTCGCCGGCCTTGCAGATGTCGCGCTTCTCGCTCTGCTGGATGACGCAGGCGGTCACCGACTTGACGTTGGTGGTCTGCATGTTGACGCCGAAGGTCATCCAGACGCCGAAGAACACCACGAGGGCGAGCACGAGGTTCATGAACGGGCCCGCGAACATCACGATGACGCGCTTCCACGGCTTGCGCGTGTAGAAGAGCCGGGTCTCGTCGCCGGGCTCCAGCTCCTCGTACGCGGCCGAGCGGGCGTCCTCGATCATCGAGCGCCACGGGGAGGTGGAGCGGGCGGTGATCCGGCCGTCCTCGCCGGGCGGGAACATGCCGATCATGCGGATGTACCCGCCGGCCGGGATGGCCTTGATGCCGTACTCGGTCTCGCCCTTGCGCCGCGACCAGACGGTCGGGCCGAAGCCCACCATGTACTGCGGCACGCGGATGCCGAAGATCTTCGCCGTCGACAGGTGGCCCAGCTCGTGCCACGCGATGGAGAGGAGCAGCCCGAAGACGAAGACGAGTATCCCGAGCACCGTCATCAGAAGGATCATGCGCGCGCCTCCACTGCGGCCTTCGCCGCCATCTCCCTGGCCCGGGCGCGGGCCCAGGTCTCCGCTGCGAGGACGTCGGCGACGGTGAGGGAAGTTCCCCGGTCCGGCGTTCCGTGGTCCCCGACGACAGCGGTGACCGTATCCATGATTGCTGTGAACGGCAGCCGACCGGCCAGGAACGCGTCGACACACTCCTCGTTCGCCGCATTGAACACGGCCGGTGCCGTGCCGCCCAGGTCGCCCACGTGGCGGGCCAGGCCGACCGAGGGGAAGGCCTCGGTGTCCAGGGGGAAGAACTCCCAGGTGGAGGCCTTGGTCCAGTCGAACGCGGGGGCCGCGTCCGGGATCCGCTCGGGCCAGCCGAGGCCGATCGCGATCGGGCCGCGCATGTCGGGCGGGGTGGCCTGGGCGAGGGTGGAGCCGTCGGTGAACTCCACCATCGAGTGAACGTACGACTGCGGGTGGACGACGACCTCGATGCGGTCGAAGGGGATGTCGTAGAGCAGGTGCGCCTCGATGACCTCCAGGCCCTTGTTGACGAGGGTCGCGCTGTTCACCGTGATCACCGGGCCCATCGCCCAGGTGGGGTGCGCGAGGGCGTCCTCGACGGTGACGTGGGCCAGCTCGGCCTTCGTCCGGCCGCGGAACGGCCCGCCGGAGGCGGTGACGACGAGCTTGCGGACGTCGGCGCGGGTCCCGGCGGCCAGCGCCTGGAAGAGCGCGGCGTGCTCGGAGTCGACCGGGATGATCTGGCCCGGCTTGGCCAGCGCCTTCACCAGCGGGCCGCCGACGATCAGCGACTCCTTGTTGGCGAGGGCGAGGGTCCGGCCGGCCTCCAGGGCCGCGAGCGTGGGGGCGAGGCCGATGGAGCCGGTGATGCCGTTCAGGACGGTGTGGCACGGGGACGCGGCGATCTGCGTGGCGGCGTCCGGGCCGGCCAGGACCTCGGGCAGCGGCTCGGTGCCGTACTGGGCGCGCAGCGCCTCTCGGAGGGCCGGTACGACGTCCTCGCGGGCCACCGCGACCGTGTCCACCCGCAGCAGGCGGGCCTGCTCGGCCAGCAGGCCGACGCGGCCGCCGGCCGCCGAGAGGGCGGTGACGCGGAACCGGTCGGGGTTGCGCAGGACCAGGTCGATGGCCTGGGTGCCGATGGACCCGGTGGAGCCGAGGATGACGATGTCCCGGCGGCCGACCGCGGGGTCGAACAGGAGGTGCGGGTCGGCGAGGGGGGCTGGGCTGTCGCTCATGCCCCCCATTGTTGCCGGAACTCAGCCGCGCTCGGGCACGGAGTCCCCCTGTACGAGCGCACCGAGGAGTTCGGGCAGGCTGCCGGGGAACTCGGGCAGCGCGCGGGCGGCACGCCACCAGGCGGCGGTGTCGCCGCCGAGCGCCGCCCCGAGCAGCCGGTCGGCGGCCGCGTGGGCGGCCAGCATGGCCTCGGCCCGGAGCCGGGCGGCCCGGCCGGCCGGGTAGTCGTCCGGCTCGTCGAGGCGGGTGTTCCAGTGGTCGATCTCGCCGAGCCAGTGGTCCTCGTCGAGGGCCCAGGCGGCGGGGGCCTTGTGCCACAGCACGTCGGCGCCGGTGAGGAGGCCCCGGTCCAGGCAGGCCCGTACCCAGCGGATGTCCTCGGCGAGGTCGCCCATGGCGTTGGGCACGGCCAGGGCGGCGAGCGCGAGTTCGCGCTCGACCCCGCCGGCGGCCGCCGCGTCGGGCGGCGGCGGGGCGAGGGCGGCGACGGCGCGGGCCAGCGCGGGGGCCTCGGGGGGCGACGGGGCCGCGGAGGGGGCGGGAGTCGCGGACGGGCCGGCGGCCACGGCCTCGGCCAGCTCCGGCAGGGTGCCCGCGAACGCGGGGGCGCGGCGCAGCAGTTCCTCCCACAGGAGGGGGTCCTGGCCGAGGGCGGGCCGCAGGACGCGGTCGAGGGCGCCCCGGACCGCGGCCTGCTCGGGCAGCGACCAGCGCAGACCGCTGCGCAGCCGCAGGTCGGCCAGCAGCAGCGCCCGGTGCGCGGGCGCCACCCCGGTCACCAGCTCGTCGCAGGTGAGCAGGCCCATGCGGACGGCCCGGACGGCGGGCCGGTGCCAGGCGGGCCCGTACGAGCGCTCCGCGCGCGTGTCCAGCAGGCCCAGGCACGTCTCCCGGGGCAGCCCGCCGGCCAGGAGCAGGGCTTCGACGGAGCCGGGCGGCAGCGGCTCGCGGGCGTGCGCGCGCAGCAGGGCGTCGGGGTCGAGGTCGCCGGCCAGCGTCAACAGGTCCAGGGGCACCCGGGCACGGCGGCGGCCGTGCCGGCGCAGCAGCGCGACGACCGCGGCGGTGTCCAGGGGGCGGCCGTCGTCGGCGTACCCCTCGGCGGTAGGCCCGTCAGCGGCAGGCCCCTCGCCCGCGCGCCCGTCGGCGGCGGCGAGCGCGGCGCGCACCGATGCCCGCAGCTCCGCGCTCGGCCCGGGCCGGGCGGCGTAGCGGCGTACCGACGGCAGGCCGGGCAGCGGGCGGCCCAGGACGTACGGGTTGGCGGCCACGCGGCGGCGGTCCTCGGCGGATCCGTCGCGCAGCAGCAGGGTGACGGCCGAGGGCGGCAGCAGCTCGTCGCGGCACAGGAAGCCCCGCGCGGCCGGGTCCATGCGGTCCAGGAGCCCGGTCACGACGGGGTCCGGTGCGTGGCGCAGGAGAAGCGCCACGCACCACGCGAGCCGTCTGTGCTCTCGGTCGCCGTCTGTCATGTCCTGCTCCGCTCGCCGGATTCGTACGCCTGTCCGGCGTTGCGGCGATGATCGCAGGTCGGGCCGTGTCCGTCAGCGGACGGGCCGGCGGACGTTCTCGTGCTTGGAGGGGCCGGGGGTGGCGTCGGCGATCCACGGGCCCTCGCTGGACGTGTCGATGACGCCGTCCTCCAACCAGGTGTACGTGCCCGAGAGGACTCCGGCGACCACCTTGCGGTCGAGGTCGTCGGTGTTGGCCCACAGGCGCCCGAACAACTCCTCGACGCGCAGCCTGGACTGCCGGCAGAACGCGTCGGCGAGCTGGTAGGCCTCCCGCCCGTGGTCGCCGGTGGCGCGCAGGTGCTCGGCCCGCACGCAGGCCGCGCTCATCGCGAACAGCTCGGCACCGATGTCGACGATCCGGCCGAGGAAGCCCTGCTTCGTCTCCATCCTGCCCTGCCAGCGGGACATCGCGTAGAACGTGGAGCGGGCCAGCTTGCGGGCGTTCCGCTCGACGTAGCGCAGGTGGCCGGAGAGGTCGACGTGGCCGCGCGGGTGGAACTCGCGGTAGCTGGTCGGGACGTGGCCGGGGCCGGTGGCGAGCCTGGGCAGCCAGCGGGCGTAGAACCCGGCGGCGCGGGCCCCCGCCCTGGCCTTTTCCTGCACGGCCTTGTCGGGGTCGATGAGGTCGCCGGCGACCGAGAGGTGGGCGTCGACGGCCTCGCGGGCGATCAGCAGGTGCATGATCTCCGTCGAACCCTCGAAGATCCGGTTGATGCGCAGGTCGCGCAGCATCTGCTCGGCGGGTACGCCCCGTTCGCCGCGGGCGGCGAGGGACTCGGCGGTCTCGAAGCCGCGGCCGCCGCGGATCTGCACGAGCTCGTCGGCCATCAGGCAGGCCATCTCGCTGCCGTAGAGCTTGGCGAGGGCGGCCTCGATGCGGATGTCGTTGCGGTCCTCGTCGGCCATCTGGGAGGACAGGTCGACGACCGCCTCCAGGGCGAAGGTGGTGGCGGCGATGAAGGAGATCTTGGCGCCGACGGCCTCGTGCCCGGCGACCGGACGGCCCCACTGCTCGCGGACGCCGGACCACTCGCGGGCGATCTTCAGGCACCACTTGCCGGCGCCGACGCACATGGCGGGCAACGAGAGCCGGCCGGTGTTGAGGGTGGTGAGCGCGATCTTCAGGCCGGTGCCCTCGGGGCCGATGCGGTGCGCGGCGGGCACCCGCACCTGGTGGAAGCGGGTGACGCCGTTCTCCAGGCCGCGCAGGCCCATGAAGGCGTTGCGGTGCTCGACGGTGATCCCCGGCGCGTCGGCCTCGACGACGAAGGCGGTGATGCCGCCCTTGTGGCCCTCGGACCGGGGGACGCGGGCCATGACGACGAGCAGGTCGGCGACCACGCCGTTGGTGGTCCACAGCTTCACGCCGTCCAGGACGTACGTGTCGTCGCCCTCGGGCACGGCGGTGGTGGCCAGCCGGGCCGGGTCGGAGCCGACGTCGGGCTCGGTCAGCAGGAAGGCGGAGATGGCGTCGGTGGCGCACCGGGGCAGGAAGGCGTCCTTCTGCTCCTGGGTGCCGAAGATCTTCAGCGGCTGGGGCACGCCGATGGACTGGTGGGCGGAGAGCAGGGCGCCGACGGCGGGGCTGGCGGAACCGACCAGGGCCAGCGCCTTGTTGTAGTACACCTGGGTCAGGCCCAGGCCGCCGTACTTAGGATCGATCTTCATGCCGAGGGCGCCGAGCCTCTTGAGGCCGCGGATCGTCTCGTCGGGGATCTGCGCCTCGCGTTCGATGCGGGCGCCGTCGATCTCGTGCTCGCAGAACTCCCGCAGCCGGGCGAGGAAGGCCTCGCCCCGCCTGACGTCCTCGGCGTCGGGCTGGGGGTGCGGGTGGATCAGGTCGAGCCGGAACCTGCCGAGGAACAGTTCCTTGGCGAAGCTGGGCTTGCGCCAGTCCTGTTCCCTGGCCGCCTCCGCGACCTGCCGGGCCTCGCGCTCGGTCACCTTGGGCTGTGCGGGCTGTGTTGCGGACATGAGGGGGCTCACCTCGCCGCCGGGAGTGGGGACGCTACCGATCGGTGCTACCTCCCAGTCGTACCCGCTCCACCGCGCCCGGAAAAGCCGGGTTGGGCCGGGCGGGTAGTTCGGGCGGGGTGCGAAGATCCGGGCGCCGCGGGCACGGGAGTGGCCGGCCCGTGGTGTGTGGGGCAGCCTCTTGAGGCGTCATGGCAGGCTGGTCCGGAGGCAGGCCCGGGCCTGGGGTGGCCGAAGGCCAGGGGCGGAGCCCCCTTGCCCCAGGGGTGGGCCTGAGGCAGGGCCTGCAGGCCATGGCGGGTCAAGAGGCGAGGGGACCCACACACCACGGGCCGGCCCCACGAAGCGAGAGCAAGCCCCGACACCGGCCCGCAAGCACGGCGCTGAAGCCGAGGGGACCCACACACCACGGGCCGGCCCACCACGGCGAGCTCGAGCCGGGGCGCGCCGGAAAGGGGACGGCCGGAGCCCCCGCACAGTGGGCTCCGGCCGTCGGCTCCGTGGCCGTACGAATCAGATGTTCAGGCCGGTCAGGACCAGAACGCGCTCGTACGTGTAGTCGTCCATCGCGTAGCGGACGCCCTCGCGGCCGACACCGGACTGCTTGACGCCGCCGTACGGCATCTGGTCGGCGCGGTAGGACGGGGCGTCACCGATGATCACGCCGCCGACCTCGAGCTCGCGGTGGGCGCGGAACGCGGTCTGGACGTCGTGGGTGAAGACGCCGGCCTGCAGGCCGAACTTGGAGTCGTTGACGGCGGCGAAGGCCTCGTCCGTGTTCTCCACCCTGTGCAGGGTGAGGACCGGGCCGAAGACCTCCTCGCACGCGAGGGTGACGCCCTCGGGCAGCTCGGCCACGACGGTCGGCTCGTACGAGGCGCCCTCGCGCTTGCCGCCGGCCAGGAGCTTGGCACCGGCGGAGACGGCCTCGTCGACCCAGGACTCGACGCGCTTGGCGGCGTCCTCGGAGACGAGCGGGCCGACGTCGGTGGCGTCGTCCGCCGGGTCGCCGGTGACCTGGGCCTGGACCTTCGCGACGACCTTCTCGACCAGGCGGTCGTAGACGGCGGCGTCGGCGATCACGCGCTGCACGGAGATGCAGGACTGGCCGGCCTGGTAGTTCGAGAAGGTCGCGATGCGGGTGGCGGCCCAGTCGAGGTCGGCCTCGGAGGACCAGTCCGACAGGACCACGGCCGCGGCGTTGCCGCCGAGCTCCAGGGTGCAGTGCTTGTGCGGCACGGACTGCTGGATGGCGTAGCCGACCTTGTCGGAGCCGGTGAAGGAGATGACCGGGAGGCGCTCGTCCTTGACGAGGGCGGGCATCTTCTCGTTGGCGACCGGCAGGACCGACCAGGAGCCGGCGGGCAGGTCGGTCTCGGCCAGCAGCTCGCCCAGGATCAGGCCGGAGAGCGGGGTGGCCGGGGCGGGCTTCAGGATGATCGGGGCGCCGACGGCGATGGCCGGGGCGACCTTGTGGGCGCACAGGTTCAGCGGGAAGTTGAACGGCGCGATGCCCAGGACCGGGCCCTTGACGAAGCGGCGCGTCAGGGCCAGGCGGCCGGTGCCGCCGGCGTCGGTGTCGAGGCGCTGGGCCTCGCCACCGTTGAAGCGGCGGGCCTCCTCGGCGGCGAAGCGGAACACGGACACCGCGCGGCCGACCTCACCACGGGCCCACTTGATGGGCTTGCCGTTCTCTGCGGAGATCAGCTGGGCGATCTCCTCGGTGCGCTCGACCAGACGCTTGGACACGTGGTCCAGGGCGGCGGCGCGTACGTGCGCGGGGGTCGCGGAGAACTCCGCCGTCACGGCGTGGGCGGCGGCCACGGCCTCTTCGACCTGGGCGTCGGTCGGCACGCTGACGGTGCCGACGAGACGGCCGTCCCACGGGTTGTGGACGTCGAAGCTGCTCTCGCCGGTGGCCTGGCGGCCGGCGAGCCAGAAGGCGTGGGTGGAAGTCATGCGAATCCCGGCCCTTCGGAAGTTGTGCGGTGTCCTTGTCATCACCACGGTAGGACCGGCGGCGCGAAAGGTCGTTTGTCCGGGGTGGAGTGGCCGGGCGCGCCGTCGCGCCGGTTTGTCACGGTGCCAACCGGAAGCTTTCACTCCGGCCGGGGTTCTTACCGCCCGTCGCCCCGGTCACCGCGCGGGGACGGGCGGGCTGGCCTTGAGCGCCAGCCACAGCTCCATGCGCACGTCCGGATCGTCCAGCGAGCGGCCCAGGATCTCCTCCACGCGCCGCATCCGGTAGCGCAGGGTGTGCCGGTGCACGCCCAGGTCGGCGGCGGCCGCGTCCCACTGGCCGTGCCGGGAGAGCCAGGCCTGGAGGGAGGCGACGAGATCGCCCCGGCCGGTGGCGTCGTGGTCCCGCAGGGCGCGCAGGGTGCCCTCGGCGAAGGCCCGTACGGCGTCGTCGGCGAGCAGCGGCAGGACCGAGCCGTCGGCGAGGTCCTCGTGCTCGACCAGGGCGCGGCCGCGCCGCCGGGCCACGGCCATGGCCTGGTCGGCCTGCTTGTACGCGGTGGCGGCCGCGCCGGTCCCGGCCGGCGCGGACAGGCCCACCACGAGGTCGTCGGCGGCGGCCCCCGGGGTGCCGCCGGCCTCGCTGCCGCGCAGGGCCTCGAGGGCCTCGGCGTAGTTGGCGCAGGCCCCCACGGCCGCCCCGCCGTCGGCGGCGAGCAGGACCAGGCGCGCCGTCTCCGGCACCACGAGCACGGCCTCACCGGCCCGGGCGGCGGCCGACTCGACGGCGTCGGTCAGGGCACCGATCTGCTCGGGAGCCGAGGACTCCGCGATGACCAGCCGGAACGGCGCGTCGAGCAGTCCGCCGTACAGGTCGCCGGCCACCGCGCGGGCGTGCCCGGGCTCGCCGTCGAGGAGCATCCGCAGCACGGCCGCGCCCAGCCGGGACTCGGCGTCGTGCAGGGAGCGGGAGCGCTCGGTGGTCAGCGTCAGCAGGGCGACGGCGGAGTGGACGGCGTACCGCTCGGCGGTGCCGAGGGGGGCGCCGGTGCCGACGGCCAGGGCGCCGCGGGCCCGCCGGCCGGTGCCCAGGGACTGCAGCTCGACCCGGTCCTCGGTGCCGCCGACCACGGCGCTGGCCGGGGCCGGGCGCTCGCGCAGCCGCTCCACGTCGGCGGTGAGCCGGGCGGCGCGGCGGGCCGCCCACTCGGGCGCGGCGGCGACCACGCTGCCGGAGGTGTCGTAGAGCGCGGCCCAGCCGTGGACGTGCGCGGCCAGCTTGGCCAGCAGTTCGGCCGGGCCGTCGGCGGACAGGGCGGCCCGGGTGAGCTCGCGCTGTGCCTCGAAGCCGGCGGTCACGGCCCGGTACTGGTCGGCCGCCAGCGCGGCGGAGACGGCCTTGGAGATGGCGAGGAAGGGGGTGCGCCGCGGCACCTCCAGCAGCGGCAGGTCCTCGGCGCGGGCGGCGTCGACCAGGGCCTGCGGGATCTCGTCGTAGTTCACGCCGACGGCGAAGCCGATGCCGACCACTCCGGCCGCGGCGAGCCGCCGGACGTAGCGGCCCATCTCCTCCGGGTCCCCCGCGTCCAGCGTCATGGCCGTGATCAGCAGCAGCTCCCCGCCCTCCATGTAGGGGACGGGGTCGGCCAGCTCGCTGACGTGGGCCCAGCGCACCGGGGTGTCCAGATTGCCCTCGCCCGCCCGGACGCTGAGCTTGAGCGCCGAGTGCTGGACGAGCGAGGCGAGGGTGAGCGGCATCGGGACCGTGCGCTTTCGGAGGGTGGGCGGCAGGGAGGTTTTTCGCCGTTGCGTATGAACGGCTCAGCTCGATTCTGCCACCCCGTAGGGGTCGGGTCAGCTCGGTTCGAGCCGGGCGGTTACCGGCGGTCCGCCCGGCCTGCGGCGGCGGGCCGCCCGGACGCGGGTACGCCCCGTTCAGCCCTCGAGGTCCACCAGCAGCGGGGCCGCCCGCTCCCCGCGCACCGAGGTGACCGACAGGACGGCGTGCCCGGGCGGTACCGCGTGGGCGAGGTCGGAGGCCGACCAGCGCTCCCGTTCGACCTGGCGGACGGTGACCGCGTCGGTGGTGACGGCCTTGCCGGTGACGAGCTTGCGGAAGGAGTGGATCGCCCGGGTCAGCGGCTGGTCGGCGAAGACGGTGCGGCTGGTCACGTCCCGGGTCTCCACCCACTCGGTGCCCCAGGCCTCGGCGAACCGCTGCCCGTCCCAGGTCGTGACGCCGGAGAAGGCCATCCGGCAGCCCACCGCGCCGAACAGCGGCGTGCGCAGCGCCTCGGGCACGTCGTCCAGCGTGCGCAGGGTCAGCACCACCCCGGCGTGCGCCGAGCGCAGCCGCCCGAGCCCGCGCACGGTCTCCGGGGTCAGCGCCTGCGCGGCGTCGTCGAGGACCAGGCAGGCGAACAGCGAGCGGTCCGCGCGCGCGGCCGCGCTCGCGGTGAACTGCGCCAGCAGCAGCCGGGCGAGCATGCGCGACGCGTCCGCGTGCCCCCGCTCGGGCAGGTCGACGCGGACCCGCAGCGGGTGCTCCAGCGAGCGCAGCGAGAAGGGGCGCCCCTTGCCGCTGGTGTCGAAGAACCCGGCGAAGGCGGGCCGGTCGAGCAGCGCGACCCGGTCGGCGAGCAGCGGCGCCGGGTCGCCGGGGTGCCCGGCCTGCCGCTCGCGCGCGTCGAGCTCCCGCAGCTGTGCCTGGTCGCCCGCGGAGTCGAGGTGTTCGCGCAGCGCGCCGAGGGCCGCGGGCGCGCCGTCGAGGAGCAGGCGCAGTTCGGGCACCGCGGGGAAGCGCCCGTACGCCGCCCGGAACGGGCCGAGGAGCTGGGCGAGGGCGGTGGCGGCCCGGCGCGCGTCGGCCCCGGGCACGTCGCCGGCGAGGGCCTCGGCGAGCAGGCCGGCCGCCTCGTCGGGGTCGGTGGTGCCGCCGTACAGGTCGAGGTCGTACACGGAGTCGGGGTCGCCGAGCCGGACCACCACGTCGTACGCCCCGTCGGGCCCGAGCCGGCCACCGGCCGGGCCCACCGCGATCACCGCGGCCTGCCCGGCCAGTGCCTGCAGCGCGAGGGACTCGACCACGGGCCGCACGAGCCGGCCGGTCTTGCCCGCTCCGGAAGGGCCGACCGCCAGCAGGGAGGTCCCGAGCAGCGCCGGGTCGAGGGCCAGTCCGGTGCCGCGCCGGGCGTACGGGTTGCGCTCAGCGTCCGCGACCGTGCCGAGCCGCACCTGGCCGGTGAACAGGTCGTGGCGGGCCGCCCGGGCGGGCAGGTCGCGCACCCCGGACGGGTGGACGCAGGCCCCGGCGCCCTTGGCGCGCACGGCCTCGGCGAAGGCCCGCAGCCGCGAGGGGTCGGCCCGTACGGACAGCCAGGCGCGCCGGATCCGGGCGTAGTCGACGTCGGTCATGCCGCCGCCGGCGGCCTCGGAACCGAGCCGGTCCGCGGTCTCGGCGAGTCCCGCGGCCCGCAGCTCGGGCCAGGCGGCCGGGTCCTCGGCGGGCGCCGGGGCGGCGGTCGGCCCGGCGCCCGCCGGGGCCCGGCGGCCGCCTGCGAGGCCCCGGACGAGCCCGAAGAGGCCGCCGAGCCACGAGAAGAGCACGACCACCGCGAAGTTGATCACGGGGTCGACCACCCGGTAGCCCTCGTCGTTGCGGAAGAGCTGAGCGACGAGTCCGCGCACGGGCACCTGTTCCCCGTCGATCAGGCGCATCACGAGAAGGATCAGCACCACCACGCCCGCGATCTGAGCCCAGGCGCCGCGCGCCACCACCAGCCGCTGCCATGCCAGGCGCCAGTTGCCCAGCCGGCCGAAACCGATGAGCAGGCCGATGTCGACCAGCAGTTCCCACACCCAGCTCGCGACGTACCCCGCCAGCCCCAAGGGCTCGCCGCTCGTCTGCTGCCACCAGTCGTTCGGGGTGAACATGCGCACCGGCAGCGTCCAGAAGCGGTACGGGACCAGCCCGTTGCGCAGCAGCGACCACAGCAGCGCGCAGGCCAGGAAGGAGATCACCGCGCTGCTGAGCAGGGCGCGGTCGGGCACCTCGTCGGCGGCCCGCTCGGGCCGGGGCGTGTGCCCGAAGCGCCACACGCCCGGCGCGGCGGCGGGCCGGGGCGTGCGCAGCCAGTCGACCAGGGACGGCCCGGCGGCGGGTGCGTGCGCGGGCGGCGGCGGGACCCGGGGGGCGTCCCCCGGCGCCGCCGGGGCGGGAATGGGCACACCGGCCTGCCGCTGCGTGCCTTCGCTGTCCATGTCCCCTGCCCCCTGACCGCTCACCCTGACTGCGCAGTTCAATCTAGTGGCCGGGCAGGACACGCGGACCGCATCCCGGCGCGATCCACAAGACACTCCCTATGGCCGTACCGGACAAGGACACGCGGGCACCACTCCCGAACGGAGCATGCCGCCACCCCCTGCGCGGGCCTAGCCTGCGGACGAAGAACAAGTGCGTCCGAACCATCCCAGGAGCCCCCATGACCGCTGTCCCGCAGGAGCGCAAGCTCGTCACCGCGATCCCCGGCCCGAAGTCCCAGGAGCTGCAGGCCCGCCGCCTCGAGACGGTGGCCGGCGGCGTGGGCTCGGTACTGCCCGTGTTCACGGCCCGCGCGGGTGGCGGCATCATCGAGGACATCGACGGCAACCGCCTGATCGACTTCGGCTCCGGCATCGCCGTGACCTCCGTCGGCGCCTCCGCCGAGGCCGTCGTGCGCCGCGCCTCCGCGCAGCTCGCCGACTTCACCCACACCTGCTTCATGGTGACCCCGTACGAGGGCTACGTGGAGGTCTGCGAGGCCCTGGCCGAGCTGACCCCGGGCGACCACGCCAAGAAGTCCGCGCTGTTCAACTCGGGCGCCGAGGCCGTCGAGAACGCGGTCAAGATCGCCCGCGCGTACACCAAGCGCCAGGCCGTCGTCGTCTTCGACCACGGCTACCACGGCCGCACCAACCTCACGATGGCGCTGACGGCGAAGAACATGCCGTACAAGCAGGGCTTCGGCCCGTTCGCCCCCGAGGTCTACCGCGTGCCGGTCGCCTACGGCTACCGCTGGCCCACCGGCCCGGAGAACTGCGGCCCCGAGGCCGCCGCCCAGGCCATCGACCAGATCAGCAAGCAGATCGGCGCCGAGAACGTCGCCGCGATCATCATCGAGCCGGTGCTCGGCGAGGGCGGCTTCATCGAGCCGGCCAAGGGCTTCCTGCCGGCCCTCGTGAAGTTCGCCAACGACAACGGCATCGTCTTCGTCGCCGACGAGATCCAGTCCGGCTTCTGCCGCACCGGCCAGTGGTTCGCCTGTGAGGACGAGGGCATCGTCCCCGACCTCATCACCACCGCCAAGGGCATCGCCGGCGGTCTGCCGCTGGCCGCCGTGACCGGCCGCGCCGAGATCATGGACGCCCCGCACGCGGGCGGCCTCGGCGGCACCTACGGCGGCAACCCGGTGGCCTGCGCCGGTGCGCTGGGCTCCATCGAGACCATGAAGGAGCTCGACCTCAACGGCAAGGCCAAGCGCATCGAGGAGGTCATGAAGACCCGCCTCTCCGCGATGGCCGAGAAGTACGACATCATCGGCGACATCCGCGGCCGCGGCGCCATGATCGCCATCGAGCTGGTCACCGACCGCGCCACCAAGGAGCCGAACGCGGCCGCCGCCGGCGCGCTGGCGAAGGCCTGCCACAACGAGGGCGTCCTCGTCCTCACCTGTGGCACCTACGGCAACGTGCTCCGCTTCCTGCCCCCGCTGGTCATCGGCGAGGACCTCCTGAACGAGGGCCTGGACGTCATCGAGGCCGCGCTGGCGGCCCTCTGAGGCACGGCGCCGGGCCGTCCGACGGCCCTGGCCTGAACACCCTTTCGCAGTACCCGCGGTAACCGGTCGGGCACTGTGAAGATGGTGTGGGGGGCCGATGGCGGGACGGCGTTCCCGCTGTCGGTCCCCCTTTCGCTGCCGTACGGTTTCTGCAGATGAGTGAGACACCCCGCCCGCGGGAGACCGCGGACGAAGCCGGCTGCGAGCTTCCCCAGCTCACCGCCGGTCGTGCCTGCACCCACCCCGCCGAGGCTGACGGCCCCGGCAATCCTCACCGATCGGACGGCCGCCCGCCCCAAACCCCCCGGGGCGCGCGGCGATCCGATCCGGGCGGCCGCCCCGGAACCATCCCCCCTGTTCCGGGGCGGCCGACCTTCTCCCGGGCCCTCGTGCGGGCCTTCTCCCCCCGGCACCGCTCCGTCCGACTCGCCCTGCGCGTGGCCCTGCCCGCAGTGGTCCTGTGTCTGACGACCTGGCAGGTCCTGGTCTCCGGAGCCCTGTTGGAGCCCGACGAGGGGCTGAGCCGGAAGCTGGTCCGGGCCCTGCCCGACACGGTCACCGAGCCCCTCGCGGACCTGGGCAACGGGCAGGTCGCCGTGCCCGTCCTCGCGCTCGCCATGACGTACGCCGGCTGGCACGCGCGCCGCGCCGGCGCGCGGCGCTGGTGGCTGCCCCCGTTGGCGGCCGGGCTCGCGATGGCCGCGGTGCCCGCGGTGGTCGCCCCCCTCAAGGAGTGGACGGCGCGGCCCGGCCCGCTGGAGCCCTGGGCGGCCGGCTACTTCCCCTCCGGACACACGGCGACGGCCGCGGTGGCGTACGCGGGTGCCGCGCTGCTCGTACGGCCGTACGTGCGCCGGGACGGGCGCGGGTCGCGGTGGCCGATGGCCGCCGCCCTCACGCTCGCGGGGGCGACGGCCGTCGGTCTGGTGCTGCGCGGCTGGCACTGGCCGCTGGACGTGCTGGCCAGCGGGTGCCTGAGCGTCCTGCTGCTCGGGCCGGTGGCGCTGGCGAGCGCCCGGGTGGTGCGGGGAGCGTCGCACCGGCCCGGGGAGTCCGGGCGGACCCGTCAGCCGAAGTAGGCGTCGAAGTTCTTCGAGAACTCCCAGCCGCCGAAGCGGTCCCAGTTGACCGACCACGTCATCAGGCCGCGCAGGCCGGGCCAGCTGCCGTGGGTGGCGTACGCGCCGCAGTTCGCCTTCCTCGTCAGGCAGTCCAGCGCCTTGGTGACCTCGGCGGGGAGCGTGTACCCGTTGCCGGCGTTGGTGGTGGCGGGGAGTCCGACGGCGACCTGCTCGGGCCGCAGCGCGGGGAAGAACCGGGAGGCGTCGCCCGCGACCGGGAAGCCGGTGAGCAGCATGTCGGTCATGGCGATGTGGAAGTCGGCGCCGCCCATGGAGTGGTACTGGCCGTCCAGGCCCATGATCGGGCCCGAGTTGTAGTCCTGGACGTGCAGCAGCGTGAGGTCGTCGCGCAGGGCGTGGATGACGGGCAGGTAGGCGCCGGCGCGCGGGTCCTGGCCGCCCCACGGGCCGGATCCGTAGAACTGGTACCCCAGCTGCACGAAGAACGTCTCGGGCGCCATGGTGAGGACGAAGCCGGCGCCGTACTTGGCCTTCAGGGCCTTCAACGCCGCGATCAGGTTGACGACCACGGGCGTGGTGGGGTTGCGGAAGTCGGTGTCGCCGGTCGCCAGGGAGAGCGAGTGGCCCTCGAAGTCGATGTCGAGGCCGTCCAGTCCGTACTCGTCGATGATCCTGCTCACGGACGCGACGAACGTGTCGCGCGCGGCCGTGGTGGCGAGCTGGACCTGGCCGTTCTGGCCGCCGATGGAGATCAGGACCTTCTTGCCCTTGGCCTGCTTGGCCTTGATGGCGGCCTTGAACTCGGCGGGCGTCTCGACGCCCGGGCACTCGGTGGCCGGACACAGGCCGAACCGTACGTCCCCGGAGGTGACGGAGGTCGGCTCGCCGAAGGCCAGGTCGATGACGTCCCAGGAGTCGGGTACGTCGACCATGCGCAGGTACCCGGAGCCGTTGGCGAAGCTCGCGTGGAGGTAGCCGACGAGCGCGTGCGGGGGCAGTTGGCCGCCGGGATCGCCGCCGGAGGCGGTGGTGGTGGCCGTGACGGCCGTGCTGCGGCCCGACTCCCCCGCGCCGTTGGTGGCGCTGACCTGGAAGGAGTACGAGGTCGAGGGGGCGAGGCCGGTGACGGTGGCACCGGTGCCGGTGGTCGTGAGGACCTTGGCGCCGTCGCGGTACACGGTGTACCCGGTGGCGCCGGCCGCCGGGGACCAGCTCAGCGCGACGCTGGTCGCGGTGGCGGAGCCGGCGGCGAGACCGGTCGGGGTGGCCGGGGGCTGCTGCGGGCCGGGGTCGGTGGCGGGTCCGACGAGCGTGAGGTCGTCGACGTGGTGGGCGGGCTGGCCGTACCAGCCGTGGGTGTACACGGTGACCCGAGTGGTGTTCGCGCCGGTGGTGAAGGTGGTCGACAGCCGGCTCCAGGCGCCGGCGGACTGGGTCCAGGTGGACGTGTCGGTGGTGCCGGTGCCGCTCGCGCCCAGGTAGACGTAGGCGCCCTGCACCCAGGCGGCGAGGGTGTACGTGGAACCGGGTCTGACGGTGACGGTCTGTGCGCAGCGGGCGTTGTCCTGGCCCGCCGGGGTGGCCTTGAGGGCGGAAGTACCGCTGCGGACGGGCGTGGTGACGGTGGTCGCGCTGCCGGCGGAGCAGGTCCAGCCGTCGAGGCCGGACTCGAAGCCGCCGTTGCGGGCGATGTCGGCGTCGGCCGCGGCGGCGGACGGGCCGACGGCGACGAGGGCGGCCGCGGCGAGGGCGGTGGCGGACAGGGCGGACAGGGCGGACAGGAGCCGTCGTGGGGGACGGGATCCAGCGGTCCGCGACGTGCGGGGGAACGGACGTGGCACAACTGCCTCCGGTGCACGGGGGGATGAGAGGCGCCGATCGCCGCACAACATGGTCCAGACCAATGCCCGTGTCAAGTCATCGGGCACACAGCGGTACTGACCGGCGGTCACGCGGGCCCCCCGCGCTCCCCCGCACCCCCCTCCGCGACCAGCGCCGCCGCCTCGTGCAGGGCGAGCTCCAGCAGGGCGGGGTCCGTGAGCGTGCCCGTGCCGTCCGGGGCCACCAGCCACCGGACCCCGCCGGTGGCCCGCCCGGGGTACGGCACGACGATCCAGGTGCCGCGTCCGGCGGCCCGTACGCCGGTCCCCAGCCAGCAGGCGGCGGTGCCGGCGGGCACGAAGAAGCCCAGCCTGGAGTCGCCGAAGTCGGCGAGCACCGGGCCGGGCCGGGTGACGAGGCGGGCGAGCACGTCCAGCGCGGGACGGCCGAGGGCACCGGGCAGGATCAGGACGTCCCAGTACCGGCCGGCCGGGAGCAGGGCGACCCCGAGGGGGTTGCGCTCCCAGTCCCAGCGGCAGGCGTCGGGGTCCGGGGCCACGGACACCAGCCACTCCACCGCGGACTTCGTCGCGGGGCTCTCCGAGCGCGCCATCTCTCCCTGCTCTCCCTCCGTTGCGACGGTGTGTCGTAGGAGGGAGAGCGGGGCGGGAGCCGGGGATGACGCGGGTTCCACGACCGGGTGGTGGTGAGCCGGCTCACGTTTCGATCATGGTTGTGCGCCCCCGGGTCCCGGGGGCGCACACACCGCGCTCG
This sequence comes from Streptomyces sp. NPDC093225, assembly GCF_044753805.1. Taxonomy (NCBI): domain Bacteria; kingdom Bacillati; phylum Actinomycetota; class Actinomycetes; order Kitasatosporales; family Streptomycetaceae; genus Streptomyces; species Streptomyces sp. NPDC093225. The sequence goes on along the minus strand of NZ_JBIVNX010000024.1, from coordinate 63,511 downwards.
TACGGTCAGCCACTCACCCGGTCGGCCGCTCGTACGGTCAGCTGTCGAAGCCGAGGCCGAACCTGTCGAGGGTCTTCAGCCACAGGTTGCGCCGTCCGGCGCGCTCGTCGGCCCGGGCCAGGGACCACTTGGTGAGCGAGATGCCGGTCCACTTGAAGGGCTCGGGCGGGAACGGCATCGGCTTCTTGCGGACCATCGCCAGCTCGGTCCGCTCGGTGCGCTCCCCCGCCAGCATGTCGAGCATGACGTCCGCGCCGAACCGGGTCGCGCCCACGCCCAGGCCGGTGAATCCGGCCGCGTAGGCGACCTTGCCGGAGTGGGCGGTGCCGAAGAAGGCCGAGAAGCGCGAGCAGGTGTCGATCGCGCCGCCCCAGGCGTGGCTGAAGCGGATCCCCTCCAGCTGCGGGAAGCAGTCGAAGAAGTGGCCGGCCAGCTTCAGGTAGGTCTCCGGGCGGTGGTCGTACTCGGAGTCGAGCTTTCCGCCGTACGGGTAGATGGCGTCGTAGCCGCCCCACAGGATGCGCCGGTCGGGGGTGATCCGGAAGTAGTGGAACTGGTTGGCGCTGTCGCCCATGCCCTGGCGCCGCTTCCAGCCGATCGACGCCACCTGCTCGGCGGTGAGCTGCTCGGTCATCAGGGCGTAGTCGTAGACCGGGACGGTGTACGGGCGCAGGCGCTTGACCAGCGACGGGAAGATGTTGGTGCCCAGCGCCACCCGGCGGGCCAGGATCCGGCCGTAGGGGGTGGTCACGGCCATGCCGGGGCCGGTGGACCTGAGCGACAGGCCGCGGGTGTTCTCGTAGATCCGCACGCCGAGGTCGAGGCAGGCCTGCTTCAGGCCCCAGGCCAGCTTGGCCGGGTTCAGCATGGCCACGCCGTCGCGGTCCCACAGGCCGCCGAGGAAGGTGGGCGAGTCGACCTCGGCACGCAGCGCGTCGCGGTCGAGGAACTCGTAGCCGCCGCCCAGGCCGAGGCGCTCGGCCTCGGCGTGCAGCTCCTTGAGTTCCTCCACCTGGTGGGGCTCGGTGGCCACGTCGATCTCGCCGGTGCGCTCGAAGTCGCAGTCGATGCCGTAGCGGGCCACGGCCTCCTCGATGGCGTCGAGGTTGCGCGCGCCCAGCTCCTCGAGCTTGGCCAGCTCGTCGGGCCAGCGGGTCAGCCCGTTGTAGAGCCCGTGCGTGAGGGAGGCGGCGCAGAAGCCCCCGTTGCGGCCGGAGGCGGCCCAGCCCACCTCACGGCTCTCGATCAGTACGACGTCCCGGCCGGGGTCGCGCTCCTTGGCCAGCAGCGCGGTCCACAGGCCGCTGTAGCCGCCGCCCACGACGAGGAGGTCGCAGTGCTCGTCCGCCGTGAGGGCGGGCAGCGGGGCCGGCTTGCCGGGGTCGTCGAGCCAGTACGAGACCGGCAGTGCTTCGGAAAGTGATTGTGCAACGGTACGCATGGCGACTGGGGCCATGGTTTCCATCTCCTAACGGGACGTGCTCAGTTCGCTGCTTGCTTCTTGCGCCGGTTGGCGATGGCCTGGCCGGCGACGACCACCAGGACCGCGATGACGAACATGGCGGTGCCGATGACGTTGATCTGCACGGGCGTGCCGCGCTGGGCCGATCCCCACACGAACATGGGGAAGGTGACCGTGTTGCCCGAGTTGAAGTTCGTGATGATGAAGTCGTCGAACGACAGGGCGAAGGAGAGCAGGGCTCCCGCCGCGATGCCGGGGGCGGCGATCGGGAGGGTGACCCGCACGAAGGTCTGGACGGGGCCGGCGTAGAGGTCGCGCGCGGCTTCCTCCAGCCTCGGGTCCATCGAGAGCACGCGCGCCTTGACGGCGGCCACGACGAAGCTGAGGCAGAACATGACGTGGGCGATCAGGATCGTCCAGAAGCCCAGTTCGATGCCCATGTTGAGGAAGAGCGCGAGCAGCGAGGCGGCCATCACGATCTCGGGCATGGCCATGGGCAGGAAGATCAGCGAGTTGACCGCGCCGCGGGCCCGGAACCGGTAGCGGACCAGGGCGAAGGCGATCATCGTGCCGAGCACGGTGGCGCCGATGGTGGCCCAGATCGCGATCTGGAGGGACAGCGACAGGGAGCCGCACATGTCGGCGACGCCGCAGGGGTCCTTCCAGGCGTCCAGGGAGAACTCCTGCCAGGCGTAGTTGAAGCGCCCGGCGGGATTGTTGAAGGAGAAGACCGTCACCACGACGTTCGGCAGGATCAGGTACGCGAGCGTGCCGAGGCCGAGGATGACGACGAGGTTGCGTCGGAGCCACTGCATCAGACCAGGTCCTCCGTTCCGGCGCGGCGGATGTAGACGGTGACCATGATCAGGACGATGGCCATGAGGATGAACGACAGCGCGGCCGCGGTGGGGTAGTCCAGGATCCGCAGGTACTGCGACTGGATGACGTTGCCGATCATGCGGGTGTCGGTGGAGCCGAGCAGCTCGGCGTTGACGTAGTCGCCGCTCGCCGGGATGAAGGTGAGCAGGGTGCCGGAGACCACGCCGGGCATCGACAGCGGGAAGGTCACCTTGCGGAACGTGGTGGCGGGCGTGGCGTACAGGTCCCCGGCGGCCTCGTGGAGGCGGGAGTCGATCCGCTCCAGCGAGGTGTACAGCGGAAGGATCATGAAGGGGAGGAAGTTGTACGTCAGACCGCAGACCACGGCCAGCGGGGTGGCCAGCACGCGGTCGCCCTCGGTCATGCCGAGCCAGCTGGTGACGTCCAGGACGTGGAGGGTGTTGAGGACCTCCACGACCGGCCCGCCGTCGGCGAGGATCGTCTTCCACGCCAGCGTGCGGATGAGGAAGCTGGTGAAGAAGGGCGCGATCACCAGGATGAGCAGCAGGTTGCGCCAGCGACCGGCCCGGAAGGCGATCAGGTACGCGAGCGGGTAGCCCATCACCAGGCACAGGACGGTGGCGGTGCCGGCGTAGAGGAGGGAGCGCAGGAACTGCGGGAGGTACTCGGTGAACGCGTCCCAGTAGGTCTGGAAGTGCCAGGTCACCTCGAAGCCGCTCTCCAGGGAGCCGGTCTGGATCGAGGTCGAGGCCTGGTAGACCATCGGCAGGACGAAGAAGACGAGCAGCCACACGATGCCGGGCAGCAGCAGCCAGTACGGGACCAGCTTGCGCCGCGTCGAGGCCTTGTGGACCGGCGGCTCCGCCTGCGGTTCGGCGGGGGGCGCCACGGTGGCGGTCATGCGCCCTCCTCGACCGTCAGGGCGCCGGCGTCGATGTCCTGGGCGGCGTCGAGGCCGAAGGTGTGCTCCGGGTTCCAGTGGAGGACGACCTCGGTGCCGGGGGTCAGGCGGGCGTCGCGCTCGACGTTCTGGACGTACACCTCGAACTCGGGGCACACCGCGGTGTCGACCACGAACTGGGTGGAGACGCCGATGAAGGAGGAGTCGGCGATCCGACCGGTGAGGGTGTTGCGGCCGGCGGCGATCGTGTGCGCGTCCTCGGCGTGCACCACGGAGATCTTCTCCGGGCGCACGCCCACCAGCAGGTGGCCGCCGTTGCGGGGCGTGGTGGAGCAGCGCTGCGCGGGCAGCCGGAGCTTGCTGCCGGCGGCGGAGACGACCACGTCGTCGGAGCCGGCGGACTCCACGGAGGCCTCGATGAGGTTCGAGGTGCCGAGGAAGTTGGCCACGAAGGTGGTGCGCGGGTTCTCGTAGAGCTCGGCGGGGGCGCCGAGCTGCTCGACGCGGCCGCCGTTCATCACCGCGACCGTGTCGGCCATGGTCATGGCCTCCTCCTGGTCGTGGGTGACGTGGACGAAGGTGATGCCGACCTCGGTCTGGATGCGCTTGAGCTCCAGCTGCATCTGGCGGCGCAGCTTGAGGTCGAGGGCGCCGAGGGGTTCGTCGAGGAGGAGCACCTGCGGGTGGTTGATGAGCGCGCGGGCCACGGCGACGCGCTGCTGCTGGCCGCCGGAGAGCTGGTGCGGCTTCTTGCGGGCGTGCTCGCCGAGCTGGACGAGCTCGATCATGTCGTCGACCTGCTTCTTGACCGACTTGATGCCGCGCCGGCGCAGACCGAAGGCGATGTTCTCGAAGATGTCCATGTGCGGGAAGAGCGCGTAGCTCTGGAACACCGTGTTGACCGGCCGCTTGTAGGGCGGCAGGTGGGTGACCTCGCGGTCGCCGAGGTGGACGGTGCCGGTGGAGGGGTCCTCCAGGCCGGCGATCATGCGCAGGGTCGTGGTCTTCCCGCAGCCGGAGGCGCCGAGCAGGGCGAAGAAGGAGCCCTGGGGGATGGTCAGGTCCAGCGGGTGCACGGCGGTGAAGCTGCCGTAGTGCTTGCTGATCCCGGAAAGGCGGACATCGCCGCCCGCGTTCTTGTCAGTCATGGGTCGCGGTCCCGTGGTGTGGAATTCGGAAGGGGGGCGGCGGGGTCAGGCACCGATGAGCTTGGCGAACTTCTCCTCGTACTCCCGCTCTTCCTGGACGGTCAGGGAGCGGAAGGCGTGCGACTTCGAGGCCATCGCCTTGTCCGGGATGATCAGGGGGTTGGCGGCCAGCGCCGGGTCGATCTTGGCGAGCTCGGGCCGGACGCCCTCGACCGGGCAGACGTAGTTGATGTACGCGGCCAGCTGTGCGGCGACGGGGGGCTCGTAGTAGTAGTCGATGAGCCGCTCGGCGTTCGTCTTGTGGCGCGCCTTCGCGGGGACCAGGAGGTTGTCCGTCGAGGTCATGTAGCCCGCGGCCGGGATGGCGTACTGGATGGCCGGGTTGTCCGCCTGGAGCTGGATGATGTCGCCGGCCCAGGCCAGGCAGGCGGCGAGGTCGCCCTTGTCCAGGTCCGAGGTGTAGTCGTTGCCGGTGAAGCGGCGGATCTGCTTCTTGTCGACGCCCTTCTGCAGGCGCGCGATGGCGGCGTCGTACTGGGGGGTGGTGAAGGTGGCCGGGTCGTAGCCCATGTCGAGCATGGTCATGCCCATGGTGTCGCGCATCTCCGTCAGGAAGCCGACGCGGCCCTTGAGGGAGGGGTCGTCGAGCATCTGGGTGACGGAGTCGACCTTCCTGCCGCCGGTGGCCTTCGTGTTGTAGGCGATGACGGTGGAGATGCCGGTCCACGGGTAGGAGTGGGCGCGGCCCGGGTCCCAGTCGGGCATCCGGAACTGCTGCACGAGGTTGGCGAAGGCGTGCGGGAGGTGGGACGGGTCCAGCTGCTGCACCCAGCCGAGCTTGATCATGCGGGCGGCCAGCCAGTCGGTGACGACGATCAGGTCGCGGCCGGTCTCCTGGCCGGCGGCCAGCTGGGGCCTGATCTTGCCGAAGAACTCGACGTTGTCGTTGATGTCCTCGGTGTACTTGACCTTGATCCCGGTCCGCTTGGTGAACTCCTCCAGCGTCGGACGGTGCTTCTCGTCCTCGCTGGTGTCCATGTACTCGGTCCAGTTCGAGAAGTAGATCACCTTCTCCTGGGCCGAGTGGTCGTCGGAGGCCGCCGCCGGGCCCTCGGAACGCTTGGCCGGGGGGATGCCGCAGGCGGTCAGCGTGCCGAGGCCGCCGAGGGCCAGGGCGCCCATCCCGGAGGCGCGCAGCAGCGAGCGGCGGGTGAGCGCGCCGCGCCCGCTCGTGAGGCTGCGCCGCATCGCCGCCAACTCCACTGCCGAGAGCCCGGACTCCTGGTGCTCCATGCGCTGTGCCTTTCCCATGTGTCGTGTAGTTCCGCTGGTCGGGCGGAGCGCCGTCTATCGGTCCCCGAAGATCGTGCGGTGCCAGTCCTTGCGGGCCACCGCGGTGTTGTCGTACATCACGTGCTTGACCTGCGTGTACTCCTCGAAGGAGTACGACGACATGTCCTTCCCGTAGCCGCTGGCCTTGTACCCGCCGTGCGGCATCTCGCTGATGATCGGGATGTGGTCGTTGACCCAGACGCAGCCTGCCTTGATCTCCCGGGTGGCGCGGTTCGCGCGGTAGACGTCACGGCTCCAGGCGGAGGCGGCGAGTCCGTAGGGCGTGTCGTTGGCCAGGCCGATGGCCTCGTCGTCGCCGTCGAACGGCAGCACGACCAGGACCGGGCCGAAGATCTCGGACTGCACGACCTCGCTGTCCTGCGGGGCGTCCGTGATCAGGGTGGGCCGATAGTACGCGCCGTCCGCGAGCGCCCCGCCGGGGGCCTCGCCGCCGGTCACGACGGTGGCGTAGGCGCGGGCCCGCTCGACGAAGGCGGCGACGCGGTCGCGCTGGACGTGGGAGACGAGCGGCCCGAGGTCGGTGCCGGGCTCGAAGGGGTCACCCACGCGGACGGATGCCATCAGTTCGGCCACCCGGGCGACGAAGGCGTCGTACACGGGGCGCTGGACGTACGCGCGGGTGGCCGCGGTGCAGTCCTGGCCGGTGTTGATGAGCGAGGCGGCGACGGCGCCGTGGGCGGCCGCCTCCACGTCGGCGTCGTCGAAGACGACGAAGGGCGCCTTGCCGCCGAGCTCCAGGTGCAGTCGCTTGACGGTGGCGGTGGCGACCTCGGCGACCCGCTTGCCGACCGGGGTGGAGCCGGTGAACGAGGTCATGGCCACGTCCGGGTGGCCGACCAGGTGCTCGCCGGCCTCGCGGCCGGCGCCGGTGACGATGTTGATGACGCCGTCGGGGATGCCGGCCTCGGTGGCGGCCTGGGCGAACATCAGGGAGGTCAGGGGGGTGAGCTCGGCGGGCTTGAGGACGATCGTGTTGCCCGCGGCGACGGCCGGGAGGATCTTCCAGGCGGCCATCTGGAGGGGGTAGTTCCAGGGGGCGATGGAGCCGACCACGCCGATCGGCTCCCGGCGTACGTACGAGGTGTGGTCGCCGGAGTACTCGGCGGCGGCCTGGCCCTGGAGGTGACGGGCGGCGCCGGCGAAGAAGGCGGTGTTGTCGATCGTGCCCGGGACGTCGAACTCGGTGCTCAGCTTGAGCGGCTTGCCGCACTGGAGCGACTCGGCGTACGCGAAGTCCTCGGCCTGCGCGGCGAGCACGGCGGCGAAGCGGTGCAGGGCGTCCGAGCGCTCGCCGGGGGTGGCGGCGGCCCAGGCCGGGAAGGCGGCCTTGGCGGCGGCGACGGCCGCGTCGACGTCCGCCGTGGACGCCAGCTCGTAGGTGAGGACCTCTTCTCCGGTGGCGGGGTTCACCACCGTGTGTGAGTGTCCGGAGGTACCGGACCGGAGACGGCCGCCGATGTACTGCGCGCCGTCGGCGAATCGGTCCTTAACCTGGAAGCGGTTGCCCATCACGCTCTCCGTAGCTCCAGCTCGAATTGAGTGCCGATCCTGACAGAGGCTTTTCCGTCCAACAAGTGATTCCGTCGTTTCCTTTTGGTTACGCGACGGAATCGGTCGACCATGTGTCGCGTCGGGGAGGAAATCCCGTACGAAGTGTCAGTGGCGAGTGTCAGACTCGCGTGCATGGAGAAGATCGACAAGTTGATCGAGCAGGTCAACCGGGGTGAGCCGGTGAAGTACCTGGCGTTCTGGGGACACCGGCCGCGGCCTGACGGCACGCTCGGCCCGAGCTGTCTGTCGCAGTGGTGGTCGGCTCCGTTCACGGTGGGTGACATCGGGTACGCGACCGCCGAGCACTGGATGATGGCCGAGAAGGCACGTCTGTTCGACGACGCCGACGCGCTGGCCGCGGTGCTCGCCTCGCGCACGCCGGCGGAGGCGAAGCAGCAGGGACGGCTGGTGCGCGGCTTCGACGACGCCGTCTGGAAGCGCGAGCGGTACCGGATCGTGGTCGAGGGCAGCGTGCACAAGTTCGGCTCCGACCCGGCGCTGCGGTCCTTCCTGCTGGGGACGGGCGGCCGGGTGCTGGTCGAGGCGAGCCCGATGGACCGGATCTGGGGCATCGGGCTGGGCGTGAACTCGCCGGACGCCCTGGTGCCGGCCCGCTGGCGCGGGCTGAACCTGTTGGGGTTCGCCCTGATGGAGGCGCGCGAGCAGCTGCGCACGGCGGCCTGAGGCACCGCCCGTCGCCGCCGAAATCCCGTGGCCCCCTCGGCCACGGGGCCCTAGGGTGAGGAACGTCCAGGTGCGCAGGCAGGACCTCCTTCGCCGGTTGCGGGTTCGAGTCCCGTCACCGCCCTCGCGGGCGGTGTAGCTCAATCGGTAGAGCAGTGGTCACACCGGTTCCGCCGCTCCGTCCTCTGGACCTCGCTCACGCACCTCCCGGTGCGCCCGGCTGCGGTTCCTTCTTTCGCAGAGAAACCCACACCGCCGCCACTTCTGATCTCGGGAGGCCGTGTGGGGGACGCCCGGTGCGCAGGCGACGGCTCCTTCGGACCGGGAGGTCGCGGGTTCGAATCCCGTCCGGCCACGGTCGGTGGAGCAGTTCGGAAGCTCGCCCGGCTATGCGCCGTCGCCGACCTCCGACCTCGGGCGTCCCCCGCGCGTCCGCCTCCCGCCGTCGTCACCGAATTCGGGGGGATTCACCATGTCGCGCTTCAACCTGCGCCGTGACAGGGCGGCCGCCGCGCACTCCGGCCCCGTCCGCACCACCGGCGCGGTCACCCGCAACCACCAGGGCGGCTCCGGCCACCTCCGCGACGCCCGCTCGGAGCTGTTCCTGCTGGCCGTGGCCAACTTCGTCACCCAGCGGACCTTCTACGAGGCCGGCGACGCCCGGGACGACCGGTACGCGGCGCTCGTGCGCGAGCTCGCGGTCACGGACCCGGAGTGGACCGCGGGCCTGCTCGGCTGGCTGCGCGCGGACGCCGGGATGCGGACCGCGTCCCTGGTCGGCGCCGCCGAGTACGTACGGGCCAGGCTGGCGGCCGGGAGCACCGGCGGGCCCGCCAACCGGCGGGTGGTCGACTCCGTCCTCCAGCGCCCCGACGAGCCCGGCGAGTTCCTCGCGTACTGGACCGGGCGGTACGGGCGGGCGCTCCCGCAGCCCGTCAAGCGGGGCGTCGCCGACGCGGTGCGCCGCCTCTACCACCCGCGCGGCCTGCTCAAGTACGACACGGCCGGCAAGGGCTTCCGCTTCGGCGACGTCCTGAACCTGACCCACGCCGCGCCGGACCCGGCCGCGCCGTGGCAGGGCGAGCTGTTCCGGTACGCGCTGGACCGCCGGCACCACCCGGAGACGGCCGTGCCGCCGGCCTCCTCCCCCGTACTGGTCGCGCACCGGGCGCTGACGGCGCTCCCGGTGGCCGAGCGGCGGGCGGCGGTGACCGGACCCGGCGGTGCCGAGCGGCTGGCCGCCGCGGGCATGACGTGGGAAGCGCTGGCCGGCTGGCTCCAGGGCCCGCTCGACGCCGCCGTCTGGGAGGCGGTGATCCCGTCCATGGGGGCGATGGCCCTGGTGCGCAACCTGCGCAACTTCGACCGGGCGGGCGTCTCGGACGAGGTCGCTGCGCGGGTGGGCGCGACGCTGTCCGATCCGGCGGTGGTGGCCGCCTCCCGGCAGTTCCCGTTCCGGTACCTCGCCGCGCACCGGCACGTGCCGTCGCTGCGCTGGGCCCACCCGCTGGAGCTCGCGCTCGGCCACTCGCTGGCGAACGTACCGGCGCTGCCCGGGCGGACCCTGGTCCTGGTGGACCGGTCCGGGTCCATGTGGGCGCCGCTGTCGGACCGGTCGGAGCTCGACCGGGCCGACGCCGCCGCGGTCTTCGGCACGGCGGTCGCGGTGCGGGCCGAGGCGGCGGACCTCGTGGAGTTCGGCACCACCAGCGCGGCCGTGCCGTTCCGGCCGGGCGAGTCGGTGCTGCGGGTGCTGGACCGCTTCCGCCATCTCGGCGGTACGGACACCACGGAGGCCGTGCGCCGGCACTACCGGGGGCACGACCGGGTCCTGATCGTCACCGACGAGCAGGCCTCGTACCACTCCCACGGGGACCCGACCGCGCAGGTGCCGCCCGACGTGCCGGTCTACACCTGGAACCTGGCGGGCTACCGGACCGGGCACGGGCCGTCCGGCGGGCCGAGCCGGCACACGTTCGGCGGGCTGACGGACGCGGCCTTCCGGATGGTTCCGCTGTTGGAGGGCGCGGCGAAGGCCGACTGGCCGTGGGCGACCGGCTGACGGCCTGACCGGCTGACCGGGACGGGGCCAGCCGACCGGAACCGCCGGCTCCGGGTCAGACGCGGGCGGGGAGGTCCTCCGGCGCCTCGACGACCAGACCGGTCTCGTAGGCCGGGGGGACCTCCTCGTGCTCGAAGTAGCCGTCGTCACCGTGGCTGCTGCCCCCGAACACCGCCCCGGCGATGATCACCACGAACACGACCGCGCCCAGCACGATCCCGACGGATCCCAGGATGATGCCGGCCAGTGCCTGGCCGGGGTTGGCCGCCTCGCCGCGCTTGGCCCGGCCGCGGCCGAGGACGCCGAAGACGACGGCGACGACGCCGATCAGGACGGCGAAGATGCTGGAGCAGAAGGCGACGACGGAGAGGATCCCGAGCGCCAGCGCCGCGATCCCGAACCCGTTGCGCGGCTCCGGCCGGCCCCAGCCGCCCATGTAGCCGGGGTGGCCGGCGTAACCGGGGTACCCGGGGTAGGCGGCGTAGCCGGGCTGTCCCGGGTACTCGGCGTAGGCGGGCTGCCCCGGGTACCCGGGCTGTCCCAGGTGCTCGGGCTGCCCCGGGTAGCCGTAGGCGGGACCGCCGGGCTCGGCGCCCGGGCCCGGTGCCCCGTAGGCCGGCGCACCGTACGCGGGACCGCCGGGCGGGGCGGCCGGGTGCGGTGCCGCGTACGCCGTGCCGCCACCGGGCGCGGCGAACCCCGCCCGCCCGTGCGCCACCGGCGCCGGGGGCACGGGCCCGGCCGGCGTCCCCGTCTTCTCCAGACTCGGGCGCACCGCGTCCGCGGGCGCGTCCCGCGGCACGACGGTCGGCGCGGCGGCGTCCTCCGGCGGCGCCCACGGGTCGCGCCGGGCGACCCGCGGGGCGGGCCCCGCCTGCCCCTGGTACGGCTCCGGCTCGGTCATGGCCATCCCCCCTCGCTTTCGGCGCCATGCTACGGGCCCCCGCCGACACCCCGGCAGCTGCCTACGATGAACCCCGACCGCCCGCACCCGTCGTCACCCCGGAGGACCCCGTGCCCGATCTCCACCCGTTCATCGCTGGGCTGCCCAAGGCGGAACTCCACGTGCACCACGTCGGCTCCGCCTCGCCCCGGATCGTCGCCGAGCTCGCCGCGCGCCACCCCGACTCCAAGGTGCCCACCGATCCCGAGGCGCTGGCCGACTACTTCACGTTCACCGACTTCGCCCACTTCATCGAGGTCTACCTCTCGGTCGTCGACCTCATCCGCACGCCCGAGGACGTCCGGCTGCTCACCTTCGAGGTGGCCCGCGACATGGCCCGCCAGAACATCCGCTACGCCGAGCTGACCATCACCCCCTACAGCTCCACGCGCCGCGGCATCGACGAGCGCGCGTTCATGGACGCGATCGAGGACGCCCGCAAGGCGGCCGAGGCCGAGCTGGGCGTCGTGCTGCGCTGGTGCTTCGACATCCCGGGCGAGGCGGGCCTGGAGGCCGCCGCCGAGACCGCGCGCCTGGCGGTCGACCTGCGCCCCGAGGGCCTGGTCTCCTTCGGTCTGGGCGGCCCCGAGATCGGCGTACCGCGCCCGCAGTTCAAGCCCTACTTCGACCGCGCCATCGACGCCGGCCTGCACAGCGTCCCGCACGCCGGCGAGACCACCGGCCCGCAGACCATCTGGGACGCCCTGGTCGACCTGCGCGCCGAGCGCATCGGCCACGGCACCAGCGCTCCCCAGGACCCGGCGCTGCTCGCCCACCTGGCCGAGCACCGGATCGCGCTGGAGGTCTGCCCGACCTCCAACATCGCCACGCGGGCGGTCGCCGACCTCGACCGGCACCCCATCAAGGAGATGGTGCAGGCGGGCGTGCTCGTCACCATCAACAGCGACGACCCGCCGATGTTCGGCACCGACCTGAACAACGAGTACGCGGTCGCCGCGCGCCTGCTGGAGCTGGACGAGAAGGGCCTGGCGGGCCTCGCCAAGAACGCCGTCGAGGCCTCCTTCCTCGACCCGGCGGGCAAGGCGCGGCTGGCCGAGGAGATCGACGCCTACACCAACGCGTGGCTGGCCCGCTGACCCGCCCACGGGGACGGACAATGGGCGGCATGCGCACCGCAGCCGCCCCCCGCACCGTGCACGCCGTCGGCCACCGCGGCGACCCGCACCGCGTCCGCGAGAACACGCTGGACTCGCTGCGCTCCGCCTTCGCGCGGGGTGCCGACGCGGTCGAGGTCGACGTCCGGCTCACCGCCGACGGCGTGCCGGTGCTGCTCCACGACGAGTCCTTCCGCCGGCTGTGGAAGGACGACCGGTCGCTGGTCGCCCTGACCGCCGACGAGGTGTACGCGCTCTCGGCGGGCGGGGTGCCCACGCTGCGCGAGGCGCTGGAGGCCACCGCGGGCGCGGGCCGCGTCATGATCGACCTGCCGGGTGCGAGCGCCGGTACGGTCCGGGCCGTGGTGCAGGTGGTGCGCGACTGCGGGGCCCGGGAGCGTACGTACTACTGCGCGGGGCCGGCCACGATGCTGAAGGTCCGGGCCGCCGACCCGGGCGCGGAGATCGCCATGACGTGGACCTCCCTGTGCCCGCCGCGCCGCTCACTGGTGGAGGCGCTGGCCCCGCGCTGGCTCAACTACCGCTTCGGGGTCCTGAGCCGGGAACTGGTCGACGCGCTGCACGCCGACGGCCTGCTGGTCTCCGCGTGGACCGCGGACACCAAGCGCACCATGCGCCGGCTCCTCGACCTGGGCGTCGACTCCGTCACCACCAACCGTGTGGACGCCCTCGTGGCGGTCCGCGCCGCCGCCGGCGCGCGCGGCCCGGCAGACTGAGGGGCCGTACGGGAGGGGGCGACCGGCCCCGGCGATCGAGGGGGACGGCCGTGCTGCGGGGCGGGAACGGGACGGCGGGCGCGGTGTTGCGCGCGGGGGCGGAGCTGGGCGCGCGGGTGCGCGCGGCGCGGCCGTGGGTGCTGGACCTGGGGCTGACGCTGCTGGTGCAGCTGGCGGTGACGATGCCGTTCGTGCTGCCGCGCGAGCCGGGACTGCCGCCGGTGACCTGGGAGGCGTACGCGCTGACCACGGCCGGGGTGGTGCCGCTGGCGTGGCGGCGGCGGTGGCCGGTGGCCGTACTGACGGCGCACCTGGTCACGGGCACGCTGTACCAGCAGCTGCTGGACGGCCCGGGGCAACCGCTGCCGTACGCGGGACTGATCGCGTTCTACACGGTCGCGGTGCAGTGTCCGGCACGGGTGCGGGCGGCGGTTTCGGTCGTGGCGCTGGCGGTACTGCTGTACGCGGTGGGCCAGAACACGGGGACGGCCCGGGAGCTGTTCTTCGCCGTCTTCTGCGCGGGCGCCGCGTACGCCCTGGGCCGGCTGCAGTTCACCCGGCACGCGTACACGGCGGCGGTGGAGGACCGGGCGGCGCAGCTGGAGCGGGCCAACCGGATCGAGGCGGAGCAGGCCGCGGCCCGGGAGCGGGCCCGGATCGCGCGGGAGATGCACGACATCCTGTCGCACGCGGTCAGCATCATGATCGTTCAGGCGGAGGCGGGCCCGGTGGCGGTACGGCGGGCGCCGGAGCGGGCCGAGGCGGCGTTCGACGCGATCTCGGAGACGGGTCGCGACGCGATGGTGCAGCTGCGCCGGATGCTGGGGGTGCTCCGGGAGGAGGGACCGGCGCTGCGGGAGCCGCAGCCGGGGGTGGCCGGGCTGCCGGCGCTGGTCGAACGGGTGCGCGGCGGCGGGCCCGACGTCGGGTACGAGCAGCGAGGTGCGGTGCGGGACCTGCCGGCCTCGGTCGACACGACGGCGTACCGGATCGTGCAGGAGGCGCTCACGAACGTGGTCAAGCACGCCGGGGCGACGCGGGTGGAGGTGGCTCTGGAGTACGGGGAGCGGGAGCTGCGGATCACCGTCGCGGACGACGGGCGGGGTCCCTCCGGAGCGGGATCGGGGGGACACGGGCTGGTCGGGATCCGGGAACGGGCGGCCGCGCACGGGGGCACGGCGGTCATGGGGCCGGGCGGCCCGCTCGGCGGCTACGAGGTGCGCGCCTGCCTTGTACTGTCGCCGCTGGAGGTGGGGAGTTGACGATCCGTGTGGTGGTGGCCGACGACCAGGAGCTGGTGCGCAGCGGCTTCGCGATGATCCTGGACGTCCAGGAGGACATCGAGGTGGTCGCCGAGGTGGGGGACGGGGCCGCGGCGGTGGCGGCGGTGCGCCGGCACTCCCCCGACGTGGCGCTGCTGGACATCCGGATGCCGGGCACCGACGGGATCGAGGCGTGCCGCGCGATCTGCGCGGAGACGGCGTGCCGGACGGTGATGCTGACGACCTTCGACGCGGACGAGTACGTGTACGAGGCCCTGCACGCGGGGGCGAGCGGGTTCCTGTTGAAGGACGTGCGGCGGGACGACCTGGTGCACGCGGTGCGGGTGGTCGCGGCCGGGGAGTCGCTGCTGGCGCCGTCGGTGGCACGGCGGCTGATCGAGGAGTACACGGCGGTGACGGCCCGTCCGGCGCCGGAGGCCGCGCCGCCCGCGGCCGCCGAGCGGCTGGGGGCGCTGACGGCCCGGGAGCGGGAGACCCTGCTGCTCCTGGGGCGGGGGCTGTCGAACGCGGAGATAGCGGCGGCGCTGGTGGTGAGCGAGCACACCGTGAAGACGCATGTGGGGCGGGTGCTGGCGAAGCTGGGGCTGCGGGACCGGATCCAGGCGGTGATCTGCGCGTACGAGACGGGGCTGATCGCGGCGGGTAGTCCCCCGGCGGAGTGAGGCGAGGGCGGGCGGATCCCTCGCGGGAGCGATTCGTAGGACCGGTGAGGATGGCTCTCGGGCGGGATTCGCGGGACGGGGTCTGACCTGCAGTGTTGTGGGTGTCGCCGGGACTGCCGGCGGCGGCCGGCCGACCGGGCCGGTGCTCACGACGCACGGGGGAGCCCGCCATGAACGCACGCACGGCCCGCACGGTGATCGCCACTGCTCTGGTCCTCGGGATCGCGGCCGGCCCGGCCGCCGCCGCGGCGGACGGCGGCCCGGTACGGACGGCCACCGCCGCCACCGCGACCGCCACCACCACCGCGGACGGTGCGCCCGCGGACCCGGTCGTGGCCGCGCCGCCGAACGCCCGGGCCCTGCGCGAGGCCCTTTCGGGTCTGCCGGGCGCGGCCGCGACGGCGGCGCTGGTCAGGGTGGGGGGCACGAGCGGCAGCTGGCGCGGCAGCGCCGGGGTCGCGGACGTGCGCACCGGGCGCAGGGCCCTGGAGCAGGGCCGGTTCCGGGCGGGTTCGGTGACGAAGGTGTTCACCTCGGCCGTGGTGCTGCAGTTGGCGGCCGAGGGCCGGGTCGACCTGAACCGTCCGGTGACGGACTACCTGCCGGGCCTGCTGCCGGACAGCTTCACCAAGCCGGTGACGGTGCGCCACCTGCTCAACTACACCAGCGGGATCCGGCCGGCCGACGGGCCCGGGGACGCGTTCGAGGACCAGTGGGCGGCCCGCTTCGACCACCGGGACCCGCGGGAGCTCATCGCCGACGCGGTCGCCAAGGGGCCCGAGTTCGATCCCGGGACGGCCCAGCACTACCTGAACATCGACTACACGATCCTCGGCGTGCTCATAGAGAAGGTGACGGGCACGTCCTACGCGGAGGCGGTGGGCACGCGGATCCTCAAGCCGCTCGGCCTGCGCCACACCTCGTTCCCCGGCGACGACCCGCGCATCCACGGCCCGCACAACCACGGCTACCAGGCGGTCGGCCGCCCGGACGGATCGACGGAGCTGCGGGACGTCACCGAGTGGGGGCAGACCGGCGAGAAGGCGGCCGGGGACATCATCTCGACCACGGCCGACCTGGAGCGTTTCACGTTCGCCCTCTTCCGCGGCCGGGTGGTGCCCGAGCCGCAGCTGGAAGAGATGTTCACGGTCCCCGACGTGAAGGACTTCGCCACGGGCGGGCCCGCCCGGCTGACCGCGGGCCTGTCCCGCATCGTCCTGCCCGACGGCACCGTGGCCTGGGGCAAGACCGGCGGCCGCTACGGCTACAACACGGCGATGGGCGGCACCCGCGACCTGTCCCGCACCCTCGTCTACTCCGTCAACTCCACCGACGCCAAGGGCGAGTCCATGAACCCGGTGGCCCTGCGCATCCTGATGGCGGCCTTCACGAAGTGACACCGCTGCCGCCCGCTTGCCCGCCCGCGAGGGCGGGCGCGGCGAGCGGGACGTCGAGGGCGCCGAGCCGCTTGATCATGCGGTGCACGACCAGCAGCGGGATCACCCCGAACACGCCGAACGACATGTCGATCAGGGACCAGCCGAAGGGGATCCCCCGCACCGGTCCGCAGATCAGGGCCAGCGGGATGATCCCGGCACAGGCGATCATCCCGAACTCGACCACCCAGATGTTGCGCACCGGGTCCCGGTAGGGGCCGTAGAAGGCGACGGCGATGACGAGGTGCGCGAAGGCGAGCCAGTCGGTGCCGTACAGCAGGAACGGGTAAGAAGAGTCGGCCTCCTCCAGCCCCGCGCGGACCCGGTGGATCCACTCCGACCCGACCAGACCGTCCAGCACCCGCACCTCGCTCACCAGCGGGAACGCGGTGGCCCCACTGAGCACGAGGCACACGATGAACACGACAAGCCATATGCGTATCCGGCGCACGAGGGCGCTCCGCTCGCTCATGACGGGGAGCATACGCCCGCGTTTCTGAACACGTTCAATCGGGTCTGGTGGTGCCGGGGAAAGAGGGGGTGAGGGCCTCCCGGGAAGCCCTCGGGGGCCCTCAGAGGCCGACGATGCCGTTCCAGCGGCGGGCGAGGCGGGGGCGCTCCTCCGGGCCGATGTCGCGGGCCACCACGAGGCGCTTGCGCATGCCGGCGTCGGGGAAGATCAGCGGGTCCTCGGCCAGTTCGGCGGTCTCCTTGTCGTCGGAGTCGGCCAGGACGGCCTGGGCAGCCGGGACGGGGCAGACGTAGTTCACGTAGGCGGCGAGCTCGGCCGCGATCTCGGGGTCGTAGTAGTGGTCGATCAGCGCCTCGGCGTTGGCCTTGTGACGGGCCAGGTTGGGCACGACCATGCTCTCCGCCCACAGCTCGGCCCCCTCCTCGGGCACGACGAACTCGATGTCGGGATTGTCGGCCTTCAGCTGGATGGCGTCACCCGAGTACGCCTGGCAGGCCAGCACGTCACCCTTGCTCAGGTCGGAGGTGTAGTCGTTGCCCGTGAAGCGGCGGATGTGCTTGCTCCGCACCATCCTCTCGATCCGGTCGCACACCCGGTCGAAGTCGGTCTCGGTCCAGCGGGTGGTGTCGACGCCGTCGCCCTGCATGAGGAGGGCGAAGGATTCGTCGAGCCCGGAGAAGAGCGTGACCTTGCCCGCCAGGTCGGGGCGCCACAGGTCGGCCACCGACCTGATCTCCCGGCCGAGCTTGCGCCGGTTGTACGCGATCCCGGTGATGCCGCTCTGCCAGGGCACGGTGTGCATCCTGCCCGCGTCGAACGAGGGGCTGCGCAGCAGCGGGTCGAGGTACTTGGCCACGTTCGGCTGGGCGGCCCGGTCCATCTTCTGGGCCCAGCCGAGGCCGACGAACCGCGCAGCCATCCAGTCACTGACGACGACCACGTCGTGGCCGGTCTCCTGGCGGTTCATCAGGGCCGGGCTGACCTTGCCGAAGAACTCGTCGTTGTCGTTGATCTCCTCGGTGTACCGCACGGCGATGCCGGTGCGCTTCGAGAAGGACTCCAATGTGGGCCGCCGGGCCGCGTCCGCCTCGTCCGTGTCGATGTACATCGGCCAGTTGGAGAAGCTGACGGACTTCTCGCGGGCGGAGCGGTCGGGCGCCGAGCGCTTGCCCTCCGCCACGTACGCGGCCGGGACACCGCAGCCGGTGAGGGCGGCCAGCAGGCCCGCCGCTCCGAGTCCGCGCAGCGCCGCGCGGCGGGAGATACCGAGTTCAGGCATGGGCCAAGCCTCGGGGAAGCCGAAAGGGGCGAGCAATAGACAGTGTGTCTAACGCCCGCCCCTTCAGGACCCACGGTTGATCACTCCTGGCGGCCGACCGCCGCCGGAGTTCCCGGCGCCGCGTGCGGCGCCGGGGATCAGCCCTCGATCGAGGTCATCACGTGCTTGATGCGCGTGTAGTCCTCGAAGCCGTAGGCGGAGAGGTCCTTGCCGTAGCCGGACTTCTTGTAGCCGCCGTGGGGCATCTCGGCGACCAGCGGGATGTGGGTGTTGATCCACACGCAGCCGAAGTCGAGCTTCTTGGACATGCGCATCGCGCGGGCGTGGTCCTTGGTCCACACGGAGGAGGCGAGGGCGTACTCGACGCCGTTCGCGTACTCCAGGGCCTGGGACTCGTCCGAGAAGGACTGGACCGTGATGACCGGTCCGAAGACCTCGTTCTGGACGATCTCGTCGTCCTGCTTGAGGCCCGAGACGACGGTGGGGGCGTAGAAGTAGCCCTTGTCGCCGACCTGGTGGCCGCCGGCCTCGACCTTGGCGTGGGCGGGCAGGCGCTCGATGAAGCCCGAGACCTGCTTGAGCTGGTTCGGGTTGTTCAGCGGGCCGTACAGCACGTCCTCGTCGTCCGGCTGACCGGTCTTGGTGTCCTGGGCGGCCTTGGCCAGCGCGGCGACGAACTCGTCGTGCACGGCGGCCTGGACGAGCACGCGGGTGGCGGCGGTGCAGTCCTGGCCGGCGTTGAAGAAGCCCGCCACCGCGATGTCCTCGACGGCCTTGGCGATGTCGGCGTCGTCGAAGACGACGACCGGGGCCTTGCCGCCCAGCTCCAGGTGGACGCGCTTGAGGTCCTTCGAGGCGCTCTCCGCGACCGACATGCCGGCGCGCACGGAGCCGGTGATGGAGGCCATCGCCGGGGTGGAGTGCTCGACCATGGCGCGGCCGGTCTCGCGGTCACCGCAGATGACGTTGAAGACGCCCTTGGGCAGGACGGAGTCGATGATCTCGGCGAGCAGGACCGTCGAGGCCGGGGTGGTGTCCGAGGGCTTGAGCACCACGGTGTTGCCCGCGGCGATGGCCGGGGCGAACTTCCACACGGCCATCATCATCGGGTAGTTCCACGGCGCGACCTGGGCGCAGACGCCGACCGGCTCGCGGCGGATGATCGAGGTCATGCCGTCCATGTACTCGCCGGCCGAGCGGCCCTCGAGCATGCGGGCGGCACCCGCGAAGAAGCGGATCTGGTCGACCATCGGAGGAAGCTCCTCGCTGGCCGTCAGGCCCAGCGGCTTGCCGGTGTTCTCCGACTCGGCGGCGACCAGCTCGTCGGCGCGGGCCTCGATCGCGTCCGCGATCTTCAGCAGGGCCTTCTGGCGCTCGGACGGGGTGGTGTCGCGCCAGCCCGGGAAGGCGGCCTCGGCGGCGGCCATGGCGGCGTCGACGTCGGCCTGGCCGGACAGCGGGGCGGTCGCGTAGACCTCGCCGGTGGCGGGGTTGACCACCTCGGTGGTCCGCCCGTCGGCGGCATCCCTGAACTCCCCGCCGATGTAGTTGCGCAGACGACGCAGTTCGGTGGTCACTACAGCCACTCTCCTGATCACATGTCCAATGGTTGAGACAAGCCCCAAGCCTAGCCTCTTGGGCGACGCTTTCGACAGGGCCACGCGCCACAAGCTACGAAATCAGTGAGATCTAGAGGCGAAGACAACGGATTTCATTGATTCCGGGTTGCGGAACTGTCGACTCCTCGTGCACAGTGAGGTCGTGGTCAGTCGAAACCCAGATTCCAGGAACCGGCACCCGTCGCCGTCGATCGATGCTGTCTCCCTGGCGATCATCGAGCAACTGCAGGAAGACGGGCGCCGCCCCTACGCGGCGATCGGCAAGGCCGTGGGCCTTTCCGAGGCGGCCGTCCGCCAACGCGTCCAGAAGCTGCTGGACCAGGGCGTCATGCAGATCGTGGCCGTCACGGACCCGCTCACCGTGGGCCTGCGGCGCCAGGCCATGGTCGGCATCAACGTCGAGGGCGACCTCGACCCCGTGGCCGACGCACTGACCGCGATGGCCGAGTGCGAGTACGTGGTGATGACCGCGGGCTCGTTCGACCTGATGGTGGAGATCGTCTGCGAGGACGACGACCACCTGTTGGAAACGATCAACAAGCGGATCCGCACGCTCCCCGGGGTGCGGTCCACCGAAAGCTTCGTATACCTGAAGCTGAAGAAGCAGACCTACATGTGGGGAACCAGATAACCGTGACCCAGGACCTGTCCAAGACCGCGTACGACCACCTGTGGATGCACTTCACCCGCATGTCCTCGTACGAGAAGAACCCCGTCCCCACCATCGTTCGCGGTGAGGGCGCCTACATCTACGACGACAAGGGCAAGCGCTACCTGGACGGTCTCGCCGGACTGTTCGTGGTCAACGCCGGTCACGGCCGCAAGGAGCTGGCCGAGGTCGCCTACAAGCAGGCGCAGGAGCTCGCGTTCTTCCCCGTGTGGTCGTACGCGCACCCCAAGGCCGTCGAGCTCGCGGAGCGGCTGGCCGGCTACGCGCCGGGCGACCTGAACAAGGTCTTCTTCACCACCGGTGGCGGCGAGGCGGTCGAGACCGCCTGGAAGCTCGCCAAGCAGTACTTCAAGCTCAAGGGCAAGCCGACCAAGTACAAGGTCATCTCCCGCGCGGTCGCCTACCACGGCACCCCGCAGGGCGCCCTGTCCATCACCGGCCTGCCGGCCCTGAAGGCCCCCTTCGAGCCGCTGGTCCCGGGCGCCCACAAGGTGCCGAACACCAACATCTACCGCGCCCCGATCCACGGCGACGACCCCGAGGCCTTCGGCCGCTGGGCCGCCGACCAGATCGAGCAGCAGATCCTCTTCGAGGGCCCCGACACCGTCGCGGCCGTCTTCCTGGAGCCGGTGCAGAACGCCGGCGGCTGCTTCCCGCCGCCGCCCGGCTACTTCCAGCGCGTCCGCGAGATCTGCGACCAGTACGACGTCCTGCTCGTCTCGGACGAGGTCATCTGCGCCTTCGGCCGCCTGGGCACGATGTTCGCCTGCGACAAGTTCGGCTACGTGCCGGACATGATCACCTGCGCGAAGGGCATGACCTCGGGCTACTCCCCGATCGGTGCCTGCATCGTCTCGGACCGCATCGCGGAGCCCTTCTACAAGGGTGACAACACCTTCCTGCACGGCTACACCTTCGGTGGCCACCCGGTGTCGTCGGCGGTGGCCCTGGCCAACCTCGACATCTTCGACAAGGAAGGCCTCAACCAGCACGTGCTGGACAACGAGTCCGCCTTCCTCAAGACGCTGCAGAAGCTGCACGACCTGCCGATCGTCGGCGACGTCCGCGGCAACGGCTTCTTCTACGGCATCGAGCTCGTGAAGGACAAGAACACCAAGGAGTCCTTCAACGACGACGAGATCGAGCGCGTGCTCTACGGCTTCCTCTCCAAGGCGCTGTACGACGCCGGCCTCTACTGCCGCGCCGACGACCGCGGCGACCCGGTCGTCCAGCTGGCCCCGCCGCTGATCTCGACCCAGGAGCAGTTCGACGAGATCGAGCAGATCCTGCGGTCGGTGTTCACCGAGGCGTGGACCAAGCTGTAACAAGCCCGCCGCGGCTCGCCCCAGGCACCCGTCCCGCCTGCCGGGCCCAGCCGGGACACATGGCCCGGATCCTCCGTTCGAGTGAGAACGCGAGGGTCCGGGCCATGTGTCGTCCGGACCCCGTCACCGTCGCCCCTGCGGTGCCCAGTGACCTGTCGGCCCGTCGTTTCGTTCCCCCGGACGGAGGAAACGGGAAAACGGGAAATGCGGCATCAAGATCCGCAGTCGACGCGAACCGAGGTGTACGCCATGGTGGCCCCGCCGGACAACGACGTGCTGTGGGCACGGTCCCTGCACTGCTCCCCCCGGGGGTCCACCCGGACGGGCTCGGTGGTGGGCGCGCCCGCGCTCACCGGCGTCTCCCTCGGCGTCCGCGAGGGCGAGATCCTCGCCGTCACCGGCCCGCGCGGCAGCGGCAAGACCACCTTGCTGCGCTGCCTGTCCGGACAGCTGCGCCCGGACGAGGGCGAGGTCTGGTTCAACAGCCTCCCCGTCCACACCATGAGCCCGCTGGCCCGCGAGCGGCTGCGCCGCGACCGGTTCGGCTGGATCGGACCCGAGCCCCGGCTCGTACCCGAGCTGAACGTGTGGGAGAACGCGGCCCTGCCCCTCCTCGTCGGCGGCGCCCCGCACCGCACGGCCAAGCGCGCCGCCCTGGAGTGGCTCGACCGCCTCGACATCGGCGACCAGGCCCGCAAGCGCCCCCGGGCACTCGACCGCGCCCGTGCCCAGCGCGTCGCCCTGGCCCGCGCCCTCGTCACCCTGCCCTCCGTGGTCTTCGCCGACGAGCCGACCGCCCCGTTGCACCGCGCCGACCGCGCCCTGCTGCTGCGCACGCTCACCGCGGCCGCCCGCTCGCACGACATCACCGTGGTCCTCGCCACCCACGAGGCCGAGACCGCCGCCCTGGCCGACCGCACGCTCGGCCTCCTCGACGGCCACCTCGCCGGCGCCGTCCCCCCGCCGGCCTCCGGGGCCGCACCCCGCCCCGGCGAGGCGGAAGGCCGCGACTCGTGCTCAGTCTCCGCCTAGCCCGCGGCGGCCGGCCCCTCGTCCAGCTGCGCAGACTGCTGGTCGCGGCGGCCGCCGCCGGTACGGGTCTCCTGCTGCTGGCCGTGCTCGCCACCGCCGCGGCCCGACCGCAGGGCCAGCTGCCGCGATTGCTGTGGTGCGCGGTCCCGCTCGCCCTGACCGTGCAGCTCGCCGTCGCCGTGACCCGTACCGACCCGGCCGTCCGGCCCCGCGAGGACCTCGATGCCGTGGGGTTCGGCCCCGTCCGCCTGATCCGCGTCGCCGCGCTGTCCGCCGCCATCGCCTGCGCGCTGGGCAGTGCGCTCGCCCTCGCCCTCTTCCTCCACCTGCGCGGCGACCTGACCGGCCTCCCCTTCGACGGCGCCGCCGCCGACGCGCTCCGCGCCGGCCACCACCTCCCCGTGGCGGCCGCCCTCACCCTGCTCGCCCTGGCACCGCTCGCCGCCGCCGGCGCGACCGCCCTGTCGGTCCGCACCCGCACGACACGGGCCCCGCACGAGGGGCTGCCGTGGGGTGTCGCCGCCTTCGCCTGCGGGCTCGCCGTCCTGGCGTACGCCGGCGGCGGCACGGCGGGCCGGCTGCCCGGCTGGGCCCTGACGACCGTCGGCCTGGCGCTGGCCGGGCCGGCCCTCGTCCAGGGTTGCGGCGCGCTCCTCCAGTTCGTCCGCCCCGGCGCCGTACGCCTGCTCGCCGGGCGGGGCCTGCAGGAGGAGGCGGGGCGCGTCGGCCGGCCCCTCGGGGTGCTCGTCGCCGTCGCCGCCTGGGCCGTGGCCGCGGCCGCGGCGGACGGCGGGCCCGTACCGGTCGGACCGGCCGCCGGCGGCGCGGTGGCGCTGGCGGTCCTCTGCGCGCTCGGCGCACTCCTGACGGCGGCGGTCGAGTCGCGGCAGACCCGGGCGGCCACCCGCGAGACCCTCCTCGACCTGGGCACACCGGCCGCGGTGCTGCGCTCGGCGGCTCTGCTGCGGGCCGCGGTCCTGCCGGCGGTGTGCGGACCCGTGGTGTGGGGTGTGGCGGAGCTGACCCGGAGGGCACTGGCCGGGTAGCCGACCTCGGCCCTTAGGGTGACGGGATGTCCCATGACATCGAGATCGAGACCCTCGCCGAGTTCGACCAGGTCGTCGCCCGGGGTTCACTGAGCGGGTACCGGATCCAGTCGGTGAACCTGATGGAGCGCACCTTCGCCCTGCTGGCCGCCGACACCTCCGCCGCGGTGTTCCTCGGTTGCCCGATGGAACCGGACGCCTCCGCCAAGGTGCGGGCCGACGGTGCGCTGGTGTTCCCCCCGGTGCCCGACCTGCCGTTCGACCCGTACCGCGGGCTGCTCTACACGCCGGAGGAGCTCTTCGCCGGCCTCGACCGGGACGGCTACGACGCCACGCCCGACGCCCTTGCGTACGCCTGGTTCCAGCACAGCAGGGCCGACGGCGACGTCCTCTCGTCGATGCTCCGGTCGATCCACGACGACGCGATCTCCGACGCCCTCGACGAGCACCTCGCCGGTGCCCCGGTCGTGGGCGTGATGGGCGGCCACTCGATGGACCGCGGCGGCGCCGCGTACGCCGGCGCCGCCCGGCTGGGCCGGGCGCTGGCCCGGACCGGGCTGACCGTGGCGACCGGTGGCGGGCCGGGTGCGATGGAGGCCGCGAACCTGGGCGCGTACCTGGCCCCGTTCGATGACGGCGCGCTGCCCGAGGCGCTCGACCTGCTCGCCAAGGCCCCCTCCTTCACGCCCTCGGTCACCGACTGGGCGGAGGCGGCCTTCGCGGTGCGCGAGCGCTGGCCGGGCGGCGGGGACTCGATCGGCATCCCGACCTGGTTCTACGGGCACGAGCCGCCGAACGCCTTCGCCGGCGGAATCGCGAAGTACTTCGCCAACGCCACCCGCGAGGACGGACTGCTGGCCCGTTCCACCGCCGGAGTGGTGTACCTCCCGGGCGCGGCCGGCACTGTCCAGGAGATCTTCGACAACGCGACCCCCAACTACTACGGGTCGCGCGGCGAGCCGACCCCGATGGTGCTGGTCGACCGCGCCCACTGGACCGAGCACCTGCCGGCCTGGCCCCTGCTCCAGGCCCTGGCCCGCGACCGCGCCATGGAGACCCGCATCGCCCTGGTCGAGTCCGTCGACGAGGTCCCCGACGCCCTGGCCCGGCTCTCCTCGTGACCTGACCGGCCGGCCCAGGCAACCTCCGGACCCGAACCCACGTCTGCCAGGAGTACGCGAAACCTGCCAGACGTGAACGGAGCCCCTCGTGCTCATAGGCCTGCTGACCGCCATCGCGGCCTCGATCTGCTACGGCACCGGATCGGTCCTGCAAGCGGTGGGCTCCCGCCGGGCCGCCGGTGCCGAGCCGGACCCCACGGGTCTGACCCAGCACGGCGGCCCGAACCTGTCGTCCACCGCCAAGGCCGCGCTGACCTGGGAGTTCATCCTCGGCACGGTGCTGGACTTCGTCGGCTTCGGCCTGGGCGCCCTGGCAGCCCGGCTGCTGCCCCTCTTCCTGTCCCAGACCGTCATCAGCGCCAACCTGGTGATCACCGCGGTCCTGAGCGTGAAGCTGCTGGGCATCCGCCTCACCCGCAGGGAATGGGCCTCGATCGGCGTCGTGTGCGGGGCGCTCGTCATGCTCGCCACCGCTGCCGGCCACGAGGGCGGCCACCACGCCGCTTCCGCGACGCACTGGTGGCTGCTGGCCGTCACGGTCGCGCTGATGCTCGGCGGTACGGTCGCCGTACGCCTCCTGGGCCCCCGGGCCGCGATCCTGGCCGGCCTGCTGTCGGGCCTCGGCTTCGGCGCGCTCGGCGTCGGCGTCCGCATCCTCGACGGCGTCGACCCGTTCGACGTCACCACCGTCCTGACCGACCCGGCCCTGTACGCCATCGTCATCGCCGGGGTCGGCGGCATGTACCTGCACACGGTCGCCCTGCAGCTCGGATCGGTCAACGGGGCCACGGCCGCGCTGGTCGTCGGCGAGACGGTCCTCCCGGGCGCCATCGGCGTCCTCTGGCTGGGCGACGCCTCCCGCCCCGGCCTCGCCTGGCTCGCCGTCCTCGGCTTCCTCCTCGCCGTGGCCGGCGCGGTGGCCGTCGCCTGGTACGGCAACCACGACCCGGCCCCCACCACCCCCGCCCCGCTCCCGACCCCCACCCCGGCCCCACCGACCCCGGTCCGAGGCTGATCCGGACCACGGCCGCACGGACTACGCCTCGCGGAGGGCGACCACCTCGGAGGGATCGAAGGCGACCCCGGTCACGACCCCGACCTCGGGCGCGAGCAACAGGTCGCACTCGGCCTCCAGCACGGGCCCACCCGCCCGCGGCCGCAGCACGAGCGCCACGTGCGTACCGCGGAAGGTCCGCGACACGACCTCGCACGGCAGCCCCTCCGCAACCGGCACCAGCCGCACCCCGGTGGGCCGCACGAGCACCCGGAACTCACCCTCGCCGGTCCCCTCCGGCACCGGGATCTTGCCCCACGGCGTGTCGGCCGCGAGCCCGCTCACCGTCGCCGGCACCACGTTGTCGAAGCCGAGGAAGCGCGCCACGAACTCCGAGGCCGGCCGCTGCCAGACCTCCAGCGGGGTGCCGGCCTGCGCGATCCGGCCGTCCCGCATCACCACGACCCGGTCGGCGAGCGCGAAGGCCTCGCCCTGGTCGTGCGTGACGGCCAGCACCGTCGTACCGAGCCGGTGGAACAGCTCGCGCAGCTCCACCACGAGCCGCTCCCGCAGCCCCCGGTCGAGCTGCCCCAGCGGCTCGTCGAGCATCAGCAGCCGCGGCCGCGGCGCCAGCGCCCGGGCCAGCGCCACCCGCTGCTGCTCACCGCCCGACAGG
This sequence comes from Streptomyces sp. NPDC093225, assembly GCF_044753805.1. Classification (NCBI taxonomy): domain Bacteria; kingdom Bacillati; phylum Actinomycetota; class Actinomycetes; order Kitasatosporales; family Streptomycetaceae; genus Streptomyces; species Streptomyces sp. NPDC093225. Next base: position 37,100 of record NZ_JBIVNX010000024.1, on the reverse strand, counting down.
GCCGCCACGGACCGTCGCCCCGCGCCCGGCAGCCCCACCAGCTCCAGCAGCTCCGCCACCCGGGCCTGCTGCTCCGCGCGCCCGGCCCCGCGCATCCGCAACCCGAAAGCCACGTTCCCGGCCACGTCCCGCTGCGGGAACAGCTGGTGGTCCTGGAACATCAGGCCCACCCCCCGCTTGTGCACCGGCACCCCGGCCTGGTCGGCCCCCGCGAGCCGGACCCGCCCGGCGGCGGCCGGCTGCAGGCCGGCCACCACCCGCAGCAGCGTGGACTTGCCGCTGCCGCTGGGCCCCAGTACGCACACGATCTCGTGCTCGGCCACGGACAGCTCGACGGCGTCGAGCACGGTCCGCGCTCCGAAGCGGACGGACACCCCGTCCAGTTCCAGCAGCGTCATCAGAAGTCCCCCGATCCGGACCGCTCGGGCCGCAGCCGCTCCAGGACGAGCAGCGACACGGCGCACACCACCATCAGAATCGTGCTCAGGGCCATCGCCTGCCCGTAGTTGAGCTCCCCTGCCCGCCCCAGCAGCCGCGCCACCGCCACGGGCAGCGTCGGCCGGTCGGGCCGGGCGATGAACACGGTCGCCCCGAACTCGCCGAGCGAGACGGCGAACGCGAACCCGGCCGCGATCAGCAGCGCCCGCCGCACCAGCGGCAGGTCCACCTCGCGCCAGGCCCGCAGCGGCGAGGCCCCGAGCACCGCGGCCGCCTCCCGCAGCCGGCCGTCCACGGCACGCAGCACCGGCAGCATCGTGCGCACCACGAACGGCACGCCGACCAGCGCCTGGGCCAGCGGCACCAGGATCCACGAGGTCCGCAGGTCCAGCGGCGGCTCGTCCAGCGTGATCAGGAAGCCGAACCCCACGGTCACCGCGGACACGCCCAGCGGCAGCATCAGCAGGGCGTCGAAGCCGCGCACCAGCCGCCCGCCGCGCCGGGTGAGGGCGGCCGCGGCCAGGCCCCCGACGCCCACGGCGATCGCGGTGGCGGCGAGGGCGTACTCCAGCGAGTTCCAGATCGCCTCCAGCGGCGGCACCAGGAACGTGCCCCCGTCGGCGGACCCGAGCTCCCGGTAGAAGTCGAGGCCGTACCCGCCAGGGGCGTCGAAGGACCGTTCCACCAGCACGCCCAGCGGTACGGCGATGAGCAGGGCGACGGACAGGAGCACGCAGCCCAGCAGCGCCCACTGCCCGGTCCCGCGCGGCCGGTGGGCCGTCCGGTCCGGGTCGACCAGCCGCAGCGCGGTCTCGCGTCGGCGCACGGTCCAGGAGTGCACACCGAGGATCACGCCCACCGCGGCGAACTGCACCAGGGTGAGCACCGCGGCCGTCGGCAGGTCCAGCAACTGCGCGGTCTGCCGGTAGACCTCGACCTCGAGGGTGGCGTACGCCGGACCGCCGAGGATCTGCACGACGCCGAAGGAGGTGAAGGTGAAGAGGAAGACCATCAGCGCGGCGGCCGCCACGGCCGGTGCCAGCGCGGGCAGCGTCACCCGCCGCCAGGCGGCGAACCGGCCGGCGCCGAGCACCCGGGCGGCCTCCTCCTGACGCGGGTCCAGTTGCGCCCACAGGCCGCCGACGGTACGGACGACCACGGCGTAATTGAAGAAGACGTGGGCGAGCAGGATCGCCCACACGGTCGTGTCCAGTCGTACGCCCCACAGCTCGTCCAACAGCCCGCCCCGACCCACCAGCGCCAGGAAGGCGGAGCCGACGACCACCGTCGGCAGGACGAACGGGACGGTCACCACGGCGCGCAGCACCTGCTTGCCGGGGAAGTCGAAGCGCGCGAACACGTACGCGCCGGGGAGCGCGAGCAGCAGCGTGAGCGCCGTGGACGCGAGCGCCTGCCAGGTGGTGAACCACAGCACGTCGACGATGTCGGGCCGGGTGATCACCTCGCCGATCCGGCCGAACTGCCAGCCGTCGTCGGTCTTGATCCCGCGGCCGACGATCGCCGCCACGGGGTAGGCGAAGAAGAGGCCGAAGAACGCCAGCGGCACGGCCATGAGGCCGAGCCGCACGGCGGCGGCACGGCCGGAGGGGCGCACGCGCTCCCTCCGGTCCGTGCCCGGGACCGTTCCCGTGCCTGCTCCGGGTCCTACTTCAGGACGAGCGAGGACCATGCCCGGACCCACTGCTCACGGTTCTTGGCGATCTGGTCCGGGGCGACGGTCCACGGCTTGTCGATCACCACCCCGTGCTTCGTGAAGACCTCCGGCAGCTTCGCGTCCTTGACGACGGGGTTGACGAACATCTGGAGCGGCATGTCCTCCTGGAACTTCTTGCTGATCAGGAAGTCCAGCAGCGCCTTGCCGCCCGCCTCGTTCTTCGCGCCCTTGAGCAGGCCCGCGAACTCGACCTGGCGGAAGCAGGTGCCGGTGGCGACACCGGTGGGCGCCACGGCCGGCTGCGGCTCCGAGAACAGCACCTCGGCCGGCGGGGAGGAGGCGTACGAGACGACCAGCGGCCGGTCGCCCTTGGCCTTCTTGCCCCCGGCGGAGCCGGAGAAGCGCTCGTTGTAGGCCTGCTCCCAGCCGTCGACGACCTCGACGCCGTTGGCCTTGAGCTTGCTCCAGTAGTCCTTCCAGCCCTCGTCGCCGTACTTGCCGACGGAGGCGAGCAGGAAGCCCAGGCCCGGGGAGGAGGTGGCCGCGTTCTCGGTGACCAGCAGGTTCTTGTACTCCGGCTTGACCAGGTCGTCGAGGCTCTGCGGCGGGGCGATCTTCTTGTCGGCGAAGTACTTCTTGTCGTAGTTGACGCAGATGTCGCCGGAGTCGATCGGGGTGACCCGGTGCTCCTTGTCGAGCTGGTACTGCTCGGGGACGCCGGCCAGGCCCTTGGCCTCGTACGGGGTGAACAGGCCGTTGTCGAGGGCGCGCGAGAGCAGCGTGTTGTCGACGCCGAAGAACACGTCGCCGCGCGGCGAGCCCTTGGTCAGGATCTCCTGGTTGAGGGCCGCGCCCGCGTCGCCGCTCTTGAGGACCTTGACGGTGTAGCCGGACTGCTTCTCGAACTCCTTCAGCACCGCGGGGGTGTAGGTGAAGGAGTCGTGGGAGACGACCGTGACGGTCTTGGACTGCGGTCCGGAGCTGGCCGAGCCGCCCTCGTCCTTGCCGTCGCCACCGCCACAGGCGGCCAGCGTGGACAAGCCGAGGGCCGCGACGAGCGCGGCGCCCGCCATCTTCTTGGTGTTCACGTGAAACATTCCTCCTGGAGTGACCAGGAGAAGACGCGGCCCTGCCCCGGCGCTCGTGGAGCGGACGCCGGAGCAGGGCGCAACAGCTCGAGTGGTGACCGAACTCCCTACCCGGAATGACCCGGGCGAGGTTCAGAGGGTCTGCGGCGTGACGGTGCCGCACTCTCAGCGCTGTGGCGCTCCCCTGTCGGAATATGCAGATGTACGGGAGTCAGACTACCGCTCGCTCGCGGCGAGCTGTCCGCACGCTCCGTCGATCTCCTGGCCACGGGTGTCGCGCACCGTGACCGGCACGCCGTGGGCGGCGATCGCCTCGACGAAGGCCCGCTCGTCCTCGGGGCGGGAGGCGGTCCACTTGGAACCCGGGGTCGGGTTGAGCGGGATGAGGTTGACGTGCACCCGCTTGCCCTTGAGGAGGCGGCCGAGGAGGTCGCCCCGCCAGGCCTGGTCGTTGATGTCGCGGATCAGGGCGTACTCGATGGAGACGCGGCGGCCGGACTTCTCGGCGTACGTCCAGGCCGCGTCGAGGACCTCGCGGACCTTCCAGCGGGTGTTCACGGGCACGAGGGTGTCGCGCAGCTCGTCGTCGGGGGCGTGCAGCGAGACGGCGAGCCGGCACTTGAAGCCCTCGTCGGCGAACCGGAGCATCGCCGGGACGAGGCCGACGGTGGAGACGGTGATGCCGCGCTGGGACAGGCCCAGGCCGTCGGGCTCGGGGTCGGTCAGCCGGCGGATGGCGCCGACGACGCGGTTGTAGTTCGCCAGCGGCTCGCCCATGCCCATGAAGACGATGTTCGACAGCCGGGCCGGGCCACCGGGGACCTCGCCGTCGCGCAGGGCGCGCATGCCGTCGACGATCTGGTGGACGATCTCGGCGGTGGACAGGTTGCGGTCCAGGCCCGCCTGGCCGGTGGCGCAGAACGGGCAGTTCATGCCGCAGCCCGCCTGGGACGAGATGCACATCGTGACCCGGTCGGGGTAGCGCATGAGGACGGACTCGACGAGCGTGCCGTCGTGCAGGCGCCATAGGGTCTTGCGGGTGGTGTCGTCGTCGCAGGAGATGTGCCGGACGACCGACATCAGGTCGGGCAGCAGGGCCTCGCGCAGCTTCTCGCGCGAGCCGGCCGGGATGTCGGTCCACTCGGCCGGGTCGTGCGCGTAGCGGGCGAAGTAGTGCTGGGAGAGCTGCTTGGCGCGGAACGGCTTCTCGCCGATCGCGGCGACCGCCTCCTTCCGCTCGGCCGGCGACATGTCGGCCAGGTGCCGGGGCGGCTTCTTCGCTCCCTTGGGCGCGACGAAGGTGAGCTCTCCGGGAGCGGGGCGGGCCATGGCAGGTACTCCTCGTACGACGAAAGGCGCGCCGCACGAGCGGCGCGCCTTTCCAGAGTAACCGGCCCCGGGCTTCAGCCCGTGCCGACGAACAGAGCCAGCAGCAGCCACACGACCGGCGCGGTCGGCAGCAGCGAGTCCAGCCGGTCCATGATGCCGCCGTGGCCCGGCAGCAGCGTGCCCATGTCCTTGATGCCCAGGTCCCGCTTGATCATGGACTCGCCCAGGTCGCCGAGGGTGGCGCTGACCGCGACCGCGAGGCCCAGGACCAGGCCCTGCCACCAGCTGCCGCCGTCGATCAGGTACTGCATGCACAGCGCGCCCGCGGCCATCGCGAAGGCCACCGCACCGGCCAGGCCCTCGCGGGTCTTGCCGGGGCTGATGCGGGGGGCCAGCTTGTGCTTGCCGAACCGCCAGCCGACCGCGTACGCACCCGTGTCGCTCACCACGGTGAGCAGCAGGAAGGTGATCACCCGCTGCGGGCCGTCGTCGGCGGTCAGCAGCAGCGCCACGAACGTGGCGAGGAAGGGCACGTAGAACGCGGCGAACACGCCCGCCGTGACGTCCTTGAGGTATCCCTCCGGAGGCTCCGTCATCCGCCACACGAGCACCGCGAGGGCGGTGAGGGCCATCGCGACCCAGGCGCCCTCGGCGCCGCGCACGTACCCGGCGACGACCATCGCCGCCCCACCGACCGCGAGCGGCACCAGCGGGGCTTTGATGGCCTTGCGCTCTTCGAGGCGGGAGGTGAGCTCCCACAGGCCGACGACCACGGCGACGGCGATGACCCCGACGAAGACGGCCTTGACGATGAACAGCGAGGCGACGATCACGGCGCCGAGGCCGACGCCGACCCCTATGGCGGCGCGCAGGTCCCGCCCGGCCCGCTTCTTCTGCGGGGGCTGGGGGGTGTCCTGCGGTGCCTGCGACGGCGGAGGCGGGGGGCTGGGCATGGGCTCCTGCGGCGGCGTCTCGTCGCGGAACAGGGGGCCGCTTCCCGGAGCGGCCCCCCTCTCGCGTGCTTCCCGGTCATCGAAGTCTGATCCGGCGGCGTCGGGCACGATGGGCATGGGCCGAGTCTGCTGGCCTACGTACACATCGTATGCGGGACCCGCCGGAACCGGCTCCGCCCCCCAGGGAGAGTCGTTCATCAGACCTCGAGGAGCTCGGCTTCCTTGTGCTTGAGCAGCTCGTCGACCTGCGCGACGTACTTCGCGGTGGTGTCGTCGAGCTCCTTCTCGGCGCGGCGGACCTCGTCCTCGCCGGTCTCCTTGTCCTTGACCAGCTTGTCGAGGGCTTCCTTGGCCTTGCGGCGCACGGAGCGGATGGAGACCTTCGAGTCCTCGGCCTTGCCCTTGGCGACCTTGATGTACTCGCGGCGGCGCTCCTCGGTCAGCTCGGGGAACACCACGCGAATGATGTTGCCGTCGTTGCTCGGGTTGACGCCGAGGTCGGAGTCGCGGATGGCCTGCTCGATGTTGCGCAGGGCGCTCTTGTCGAACGGGGTCACCACGGCCATGCGCGGCTCGGGCACCGAGAAGGACGCGAGCTGGTTGATGGGCGTGATGGCACCGTAGTAGTCCGCCACGATCTTGTTGAACATCGCCGGGTGCGCACGGCCGGTGCGGATCGCGGCGAAGTCCTCCTTGGCGACCACGACGGCCTTCTCCATCTTCTCCTCGGCCTCGAGGAGGATTTCTTCGATCACCACGTGCTCCTGCATGTCTTGAGTGGATGGTTCAGGCGGGGGGCGGGCCCGCTCAGGCCCGGTCGCCCTGGTCGCTCACGAGCGTGCCGATCTTCTCACCCTTGACGGCGCGCGCGATATTCCCCTCCGCGAGCAGCTCGAAGACGAGGATCGGCAGCTTGTTGTCACGGCACAGCGTGATGGCGGTGGCGTCGGCGACCTTGAGGTCACGGGTGATGACCTCGCCGTACTCGAGCGCGTCGAACTTGACCGCGTCCGGGTTCGCCTTGGGGTCCGAGTCGTAGACGCCGTCCACGCCGTTCTTGCCCATGAGCAGGGCCTCGGCGTCGATCTCGAGGGCACGCTGGGCGGCCGTGGTGTCGGTGGAGAAGTAGGGCATGCCCATACCGGCGCCGAAGATCACGACGCGGCCCTTCTCCAGGTGGCGCACGGCGCGCAGCGGGATGTACGGCTCGGCGACCTGGCCCATGGTGATGGCCGTCTGGACGCGCGAGTCGATGCCCTCCTTCTCCAGGAAGTCCTGGAGGGCCAGGCAGTTCATGACCGTGCCGAGCATGCCCATGTAGTCGGAGCGGGCACGGTCCATGCCGCGCTGCTGCAGCTCGGCGCCGCGGAAGAAGTTGCCGCCGCCGATGACCACGGCGATCTCGGCGCCGTCCCGGACGACGCCCGCGATCTCGCGAGCGATCGCGTGCACGACGTCGGGGTCGACGCCCAGGCCCCCGCCGCCGGAGAAGGCCTCACCCGACAGCTTCAGGAGGAAGCGGCCGCGGCCCTTCTTGTCGTGGTCGCTCTTGTCGTCGGAAGCGGTGTGGGTGTCCACGCCCTGATTCATGGAGATCTCCTCGTGCACATACGAAGAAGGCCATTGCCGGGGTCCTTGCGGTTCCCTGTGCGGCAATGGCCTCCTCGTCAGATCTGCGGTCGTCCCGCGCGAACGGGCGACTGCTTCAGACCCTACCGGGGTCCGGGGTCCGTGGGTTACGGACTCAGATGCCGACCTTGATGCGGGCGAAGCGCTTCAGGGTGACACCGGCGTCCTTGAGGACCTGCTCGACGGACTTCTTGTTGTCGAGCGCGTACGCCTGGCCGAGCAGCGTGGCGTCCTTGAAGAAGCCGTTGAGGCGACCCTCGACGATCTTCGGCAGGGCGGCCTCGGGCTTGCCCTCGGCGCGGGTGGTCTCCTCGGCGACGCGGCGCTCGGTCTCGACGACCTCGGCCGGCACGTCCTCCTTGGCGAGGTACTTCGGCGCGAACGCGGCGATGTGCTGCGCGATGCCCTTGGCCAGGTCGGCGTCGGCCTTGTCCAGCTCGACCAGGACACCGATCTGCGGCGGCAGGTCGGGCATGGTGCGGTGCATGTAGGAGAAGACGAAGCCGTCGGCGAACTGCGCGAAGCGGTCCAGGACGATCTTCTCGCCGAGGTTGGCGTTGGCCTCGTCGACGAAGGCCTGGACGGTCTTGCCGGCCTCGATCTCGGACGCGAGCAGCGCCTCGATGTCCGCCGGGGACGTGGCGGCCACGTGCTTGGCCAGGTCGGCGGCGACGGACTGGAACTTGTCACCCTTGGCGACGAAGTCCGTCTCGCACTTCAGCTCGACCAGGACACCGGAGGTGTTGTCGTCGGCGATGAGGGACACGACGGCACCGTTCTCGGCAGAGCGGCCCTCGCGCTTGGCGACGCCCTTCTGGCCCTTGATGCGCAGCGCCTCGACGGCCTTGTCGACGCTGCCGTCGGCCTCGTCCAGGGCCTTCTTGCAGTCCATCATGCCGGCGCCGGTGAGCTCGCGGAGCTTCTTGACGTCAGCGGCGGTGTAGTTCGCCATGAGTCTGTGATTCTCTCTCGAAGTCGTAGATCTACGGGTCAACGGCGGGGGAGGCGCTTGTGGCGCCCTCCCCCGCCGTCATCGTCCGTGCTGTGAGTGCCCGGCGCGTGAACGACGGGCTCCCTCAGTGGGTCAGGCCTGCTCGGCGTCGGCGGCCGGAGCCTCGGCAGCCGGGGCCTCGGCGGCCGGGGCCTCAGCGGCGGGGGCCTCGGCGGCGGCCGGAGCCTCGTCCGCCTTCTTCTCGCCCTCGAGCAGGTCGCGCTCCCACTCGGCGAGCGGCTCGCCGACGGTCTTGTCGCCCGGCTTCGAGTCACCGGCGGCAGCGCCGGAACGGGCGATGAGGCCCTCGGCGACGGCGTCGGCGATCACGCGGGTGAGCAGGGTGACGGAGCGGATCGCGTCGTCGTTGCCCGGGATCTTGTAGTCGACCTCGTCGGGGTCACAGTTGGTGTCGAGGATCGCGACGACCGGGATGTGGAGCTTGCGCGCCTCACCGACGGCGATGTGCTCCTTCTTGGTGTCGACGATCCAGACGGCGCTCGGCACCTTCTGCATCTCGCGGATACCACCGAGGGTCTTCTCCAGCTTGGCCTTCTCGCGGGAGAGGACCAGGAGCTCCTTCTTGGTGAGGCCGGAGGCGGCCACGTCCTCGAAGTCGATCGCCTCGAGCTCCTTCAGACGCTGAAGGCGCTTGTAGACGGTGGAGAAGTTGGTGAGCATGCCGCCCAGCCAGCGCTGGTTCACGTACGGCATGCCGACGCGGGTCGCCTGCTCGGCGATGGCCTCCTGGGCCTGCTTCTTCGTGCCGACGAACATGATGGAGCCGCCGTGGGCGACGGTCTCCTTGACGAACTCGTAGGCGCGGTCGATGTACGACAGCGACTGGAGCAGGTCGATGATGTAGATGCCGTTGCGCTCGGTGAAGATGAAGCGCTTCATCTTCGGGTTCCAGCGACGGGTCTGGTGACCGAAGTGGACGCCGCTCTCCAGCAGCTCCCGCATCGTGACGACGGCCATGGCCGTACTCCTTGAGGTACTCGGTTACCGCAGCCGCCGGACGACGGCCGCGCCTGACGCCCCGACGCGCCGTGCCACGAAGGACCGAGGAGCGCGGCCACCGGTCGTGATCGACCAGGTGGCGGGGCGTGCGAAGTCGACCCGGTGACCCGGATCGCCACAAGAAGTGTACGGGACCGGCGCCCGTGCCGGGTGCCGCCCCCTGTCCCCCGCGGGGTGGACGCCCGGGTCCCGGGGTCCCGACGGCCCACCGGTGCGGCCGCCGGCCGTGCCCGCGCAGGCACCGGCCGCGCGTGCCGTCGAGCGGGCGCGGCGCGCAACCATGCGCACCCTGCCGGGTGACGCCGTTCGTCCACAACCGCCCGCTCGTCCACAGCCCCGCCCGACCGCCGCCCGGCCGCGGCACCCTCGCGCCATGACGACCTTCCTGCTCGCCCTGCTCCTGGCCCTGCTCCCGCCGCCGGCCGCGCGGTCCGTCCCGCCGCCCGGGCCCCAGGTCCCGGCGCGGTACGCCGCCGCGCCGGCCGCCCGTCCACCGGACCCCTCCGCCGGGCCGGGCCCGTCGGCGCGGCCGACGGACCGCCCCGCCCCCGAGGGGCCCTCCGCCCCCCGTCGGCCGACCGCCTGCGCCGGTGGGCCCGACGCCGTGGAGCGCGCCGGCCCGGGCGGGGCGGACCGTCGTACGGAGCGGGACCGGCGCACGGGGCCGGGGCGGGCCGCGGCCGCGGCCGGGGAACCGGCACCGGCCGGGCGGCCACCTGCGCACACGGCGCCGGGGAGGGAGCGGCCGCTGCCGGCGCCGTTGCGGTTGCTGCGGTGGTGGGTCCCGCCGCCGGGTCCGTACGCGGCGGGGCACCGCGGGGTGGACCTCGCCGCCGCCCCGGGCACCGAGGTGCGGGCGGTCGCCGACGGCCGCGTGTATTACGCCGGACGGGTGGCGGGGCGCGGCGTGCTGTCCCTCACCCTCACGGGCACCGCGCTGCGCACCACGTACGAGCCGGTGTGCCCGCTCGTCGCGACGGGCGAGCCCGTGGTCCGCGGCCAGGTCGTGGCCCGCACCGAGCCGAACGCGCACTGCGCGCAGCCGTGCCTCCACTGGGGCCTGCGCGCGGGCGAGGACTACCTCGACCCGCTCTCGCTGCTCCCCCGCCCGACCCCGCGCCTGCTCCCGCTGACCGGGACGGCGGCCACGGCCGCACGGCACGGGGGCTCCGGGCACGACCGAGGCCCGCGTCGTCCGGTCGAAGAGACGGCCTAGCGACCGGTGCCCCGGAGGGCGAGGGCCACGGCGGCCTCGGTGATCTCGGCGGGATCCTCGGCGGCACCGAGCTCGATGCGGCGGACGGCGGCGTCGACGATGCCCTGGAGGAGGGTGGCGGTGAGCCGGGGGCTGGCGTGGCCGAGGGCGGCCAGGGCCTCGACGATCATGGCGATCAGGCCCCCGTGGGCGGCGCGGATCTTCTCGCGGGCGCCGGCATCGAGCTCGCTGGCCGAAATGGCCACGACCGCGCGGTGGCGGCGGTCGCCGACCAGGGCCAGCTGCCGGCGGACGTAGGCCTCGATCTTCGCCTCGGGCGTCCCGGCGGCCTGCATGGCCGCCTCGATCTCGGCGGCCCAGACGGGGAAGTCGACCGCGCACAGCTCCTCGACCACCGCCGCCCGCGAGCGGAAGTACTCGTACACCGAGGAGCGGGCCAGACCGGTGCGCTGGGCGAGGGCGGGGAACGTCAGGGCATCGGTGCCCCCCTCGGACAACAGGGAGCGTGCGGCGTCCAGCAGTGCGGCGCGCTGCATCGTGCGGTGCTCGGCCACGGAGGCCGCTCGGATCCTGGGCACCCGTCCACTGTACGGAGGCCCCGCAAGGCCTCCGCAAGCTCAACGGCCGACGTCCGCCAGTTTGGCCCGCAACTGCAGCACCGACTTGGTGTGGATCTGGCTCACCCGGCTCTCGGTGACCCCCAGGACGTTCCCGATCTCCGCCAGGGTGAGGCCCTCGTAGTAGTACAGGGTCACCACGGTCTTCTCCCGTTCGGGCAGCGTGTTGATGGCGCGGGCGAGCAGGCGGCGCAGTTCCCGGTCCTCGGCGACCTCGACCGGGTTGTCCGCGGCGGTGTCCTCCAGGGTGTCCATCAGGGAGAGCCGGTCCCCGCCCTCGCCGCCGACGTGCAGGAGCTCCTCGAGGGCCACCACGTTCGCGAGCGACAACTGGCTGAAAACTGCATGCAGTTCCTCCACCCCGATGTCCATCTCCGCCGCCACCTCGACCTCGGTCGGAGTGCGCCGCAGCTGGGCTTCCAGGGTGGCATAGGCCCGCTCGACGGCACGGGCCTTCTGGCGGACGGAACGGGGGATCCAGTCCAGGGCGCGGAGTTCGTCGATCATCGCGCCCCGGATCCGGGTGATCGCGTACGTCTCGAACTTGATGGACCGTTCGATGTCGAACTTCTCGATGGCGTCGATGAGTCCGAAGACTCCGGAGGAGACGAAGTCGGCCTGCTCGACGTTGGGCGGCAGCCCGACGCTCACCCGGCCCGCCACGTACTTCACCAGCGGCGAGTAGTGCAGGATCAGCTGCTCCCGCAGGCGCTCGTCGCCGGTGTCCTTGTACGACCGCCACAGCTCGTCCAGCGAGGAGGGCGGGGCGGCCCGCACGCTGCCGCGGGCAGCGGGTGGCACCGCAGCGCGGTCAGACCCGGAGGTGTGCTGGGGCATGCGTCGCCTTGAGCCGTTCTGCTGTCGGGATCCTTGGGAACGTGGCGTGACTGGAGTGTCGCGGTGCGCGAAGAGTACGGGATCGCGCGTCGGTGCCGAGGCCGGCCGGACGGCACCGACGGGGCCGGGCCCGCGCTCTGCGCGCGGGCCCCCCGACTGGCTCCGGGCGGGCGGCACATCTCATCGGCTTCACCCTTTCACCGGATCGCCCCAGGTCAAGGACCGCCTCGCCGGGTGGACCCGGATAGGGGGCGAGGGTCATCCGCGGGAGTGGCGAGGCGCCAGTCATCGCCATGCCGTTCGACGAACCCCAGAGAGTGAAGTTCGTACAGTCTGCCGATGACTTCATCGGTGCTCGTGGCCGCGGCGAGGGCCAGCTCGGGCGGGCGGACCGGGCGGCCCGCGGGGATCGCCTCGAGGACGCGGGCGGTGCCGGGCGGGAGCAGGTCGCGCGGGAGCACCGGGCCGCGCCGGCAGGGGGCGAGTTCGCCCATCTCCCCGACCAGTTCGACGACCTCGGGGGCGTCGGTGACCAGCTCCGCCCCGCCGCGCAGCAGTTCGTGCACCCCGTCCGAGAGCCCGCTGGTGGCGGGCCCCGGCACGCCCATCACGGCGCGCCCCAGCCGTTGCGCGGCGCGCGCGGTGGCGAGCGAGCCGCTGCGGTGGGCGGCCTCGACGACGACCGTGCCGCGGGTGAGCGCAGCGATGACCCGGTTGCGGAGCACGAAGCGGCTCGGGGTGGGATGGCTGCCGGGCGGCAACTCACCCACGACCAGACCCTGTTCGGCGATGCGGCGCAGCAGCCCGAGGTGGCCCCGCGGGTAGCCGGTGTCGACGCCGCAGGCGAGCACGGCGGCGGTGCCGCCACCGGCCCCCAGGGCGCCCCGGTGGGCCGCGCCGTCGATGCCGTAGGCCGCTCCGGAGACCACCACCCAGCCGCGCTCGGCGAGACCGGCGCCCAGGGTGGCGGCCATGTGCGTCCCGTACGGGGTGCAGGCCCGGGCTCCCACCACGGCGACCGAGCGCAGGGCCCACATGCGCAGGTGCGGCCGGCCGCGCAGCCAGAGGCCGACGGGCCGGGCGTCGCCGAGGTCGTCGAGCTGGCTGGGCCACTCCGGGTCGGCCGGGACGACGAACCGGCCGCCCGCCTCGGCGACCGCCGCCAGGTCCCGCTCGGGGTCGGCCGCGGCGGCCCGTCTGCGGTAGCCGCTGATGCGGTCGGGACCCACTCCGGTGAGGGTGCCCTCCTCGTACGTCGGCGCCCGCAGGATCCGCAGCAGTCCGGACGCCCCGTACCGCGCGATCCAGCGCCCGCCGTGCTCGTCGCCGGGTTCGAGGATCCGGGTCAGGGCGGCCCGGGCCAGCCGCTCGGCGGCCGTGTCCGGCTCCTGCCCCGCGCGCCCGGGCTCCGGGCCCGTCGGGACGGCGGCGGCGGGGGCTTCGGGCGCGCTCATGCGAGTTCTCCCATCAGGTGCGGGACGCCCCGGGAGACGCCGGTACGGAGCTCCAGCGCCACGGCGACGTCGAGGGCGTCGGGGCGGTCCCGGCCGCGCAGGTCGGCCACGGTCCACGCCACCCGGAGCACGCGGTCAAGGCCGCGGGCGGTGAGCAGGCCCCGCTCCAGGTCCCGCTCGGCGGGTCCGAGCGCTCCGGGGGTCACCTGCCAGCGGGTGCGCAGCTCGTGCCCGGGCACCTCCGCATTGGTGTTCCAGGGGGTGCCGGCGAGCCGGGCGGCGGCGCGCGTCCTGGCCGCCCGGACCCGCTCGGCCACGGCCGCGGTGGTCTCGCCCCGGCCGCCCGGGCCGAGGAGGTCGGACCGGGAGACCGGTTCGACGTCCACGCGGAGGTCGACCCGGTCCAGCAGCGGCCCGGAGAGCCGGGCCTGGTAGCGGCGGACGACGGAGGCGGGGCACTCGCAGCCGGCCCCCGGCCCGGTGTGCCGACCGCAGGGGCACGGGTTGGCGGCCAGCACCATCAGGAAGCGGGCCGGCAGCCGCACGACCCCGGCCGCCCGGGCGATGACCACCTGGCCGGACTCCAGCGGCTGGCGGAGGGCGTCGAGGGCCTTGGGGCTGAACTCGGGGGCCTCGTCCAGGAAGAGGATCCCGCCGTGGGCGAGGGAGACCGCGCCCGGCCGGGGCAGTCCGGTCCCGCCGCCGACCAGGGACTGCATGGTGGCCGAGTGGTGCGGGGCGCAGTAGGGGGCGGTGGCGATCAGCGGTTCGCCGGGCGGCAGCAGTCCGGCGACCGAGTGGACGGCGGTGACCTCCAGCGACTCCTGGCGGGTGAGCGGGGGCAGGAGGCCCGGCAGGCGCTCGGCGAGCATGGTCTTGCCCGCGCCGGGCGGTCCGTTGAGGAACAGGTGGTGGCCGCCGGCCGCGGCCACCTCGAGCGCCCGCCGCGCAGTCCGCTGGCCCGCCACGTCGGCGAGGTCGGGCAGGCCCTCGCCGGAGCGGGCGGGCGCCCGGTCCAGCCCGGTGCCGAGTCCGGCACCGGGTACGAGCAGCCCGGCGAGCAGCGGGTCGGGGCGGCCGGGCTCGGCGGCGGGTTCCTCCGCCGGCACCTCGCCGCCGGTGAGGACGGCGATGAGCTGGCGCAGGGTGCGCACGCCGAGCACCGACACGTCGGGGACGAGCGCGGCCTCGGCGGCGCACTGCTCGGGCACCACCACCTGCCGGTACCCGGCCTCGGCGGCGGCGAGCACGGCGGGCAGGACGCCGCGCACCGGTCGGACCCGGCCGTCCAGCCCGAGCTCCCCGATGAGCACCAGGTCGGCGATGGCGCGGGGGTCGACCAGTTCGGCCGCGCCGAGGACCGCCGTGGCGACGGCGAGGTCGAACCCCGAGCCGCTCTTGGGCACGTCGGCGGGGCTGAGCCCGACGGTGAGCTTCTTCTGCGGCCAGCCGGCGCCCGCGTTGGTCACGGCCGCCCTGACCCGGTCCCGGCTCTCGACCAGCGTCTTGTCCGGCAGCCCCACCAACGTGAAGGCCGCCACGCCCGGTTCGAGGTCGGCCTGCACCTCCACCACGACCCCGTCGACGCCGACCAGCGCGACGGAACAGGTCCGTGCGAAGCCCATCTCAGGCCACCCCCCGGACGTGCTCCACGACGGGTGCCCCGCGCCGGGGCAGGACGACACCGACCAGGTCGATGCGCACCCCGCCGGCGGGCGGTCCCCCGTGGTCGGCGAGCCAGCGGCCGGCCAGCCGTCTGAGCCGGTCCGCCTTGGCCGCCCGGACCGCGGCCATCGGGTGTTCGAAGGATCCCGCCCTGCGGGTCTTCACCTCACAGACCACCAGCGCGTCCCCGTCCCGCGCGACGATGTCGATCTCGCCGCCGCGGCACCGCCAGTTCCGCGCGATCACCGTCATGCCGGCTTCGGACAGCCGCCGTGCGGCGAGCTCCTCGCCGTACCGGCCCAGGGCCATGCGGGCGTACCCCGTTGCGTTCATTCGGCACCACCTCCGGCACCGAATGTCCCGCAGCCGCCCCCACCGAGCGGATCTTGGTGGATAACCCCGGCCCTGTGGACAACTCCGTCACCCCTGCGGGTGAGGGATCAGCTCCCGGGCAGTTCGAGGTCGCTCTTGTTGAGCTCCTCGATGTTCACGTCCTTGAACGTCAGCACCCGCACCTGCTTCACGAAGCGGGCCGGTCGGTACATGTCCCAGACCCAGGCATCGGCCATCGAGACCTCGAAGAACACCTCGCCCTGGACCGAGTGCACCTGCATCTCGTAGTCGTTGGTGAGGTAGAAACGACGCTCGGTCTCAATGACGTATTTGAACAGCCCGACGACGTCGCGGTACTCCCGGTAGAGCTTCAGCTCCATCTCGGTCTCGTACTTCTCGAGGTCCTCGGCGCTCATGGCATGTTCCCCTTCAGCCGTGCGTCCCCCTATTGTGCGCCAGTCGGGTCAGCCCCTAAACGATTTCCGGGGCCAGCACCACCGGAGCACCCGGAGGACCCTCGTCGAGCAGTGTGCGCAGCAGCTCGGCGAGCCTGGTCGGGTACACCGTCTCACGGGCCGCCGACAGTTCCTCGGAAGTCCACCATCTCGCTCCGGCCACGCTGCGCCGTTCCAGCTCGGTGAGGCCTTCCATGACCGTCTCCGTCTGCTCCGTGCGGGCCAGGAAGTACCACTCGTCCTGCTCCCAGCGCCGCCCGTCGAAGGGGAACTCGCAGTACCGCCGCCACAGCACGGGCCCGAGTTCCACGCGCGTGATCCCGGTCTCCTCGGCCAGCTCCCGCAGGGCGGCCTGCTCCCGGCTCTCGCCGCCCTCGAGTCCGCCGCCGGGCGTGAACCACCAGCTGTCGTCCGGGTCGGCCGGCTCGAAACCGTGCAGGAGCAGGATCCGGTCGTCGGGGTCGAGCAGGATCACCCGCGCGACCTGCCGCGGCGCCCCGGAACCGCCGTGCTCCTCCGGGCCCGCCGGGCCTGCGGAGCCCGCCGCCTCAGCGGACACCGGCCCGCTCCCGCTCGGCACCGCCCGCACCGCTCCTGGTACCGCCGCCGCGCCGCGCCGCGAGCTTCGCGACCGGTCCGTACGCCGCCCCGCCCAGCACCAGCACCGCGCCGGCCACGATCGCCGCGAGGAGGGCCTTGAGGGGCCCGGGCTCGGACACCCCGCCCGGCATGGCCGCGAAGGCCGCGGGCCGCTCCAGCATCCGCTGCTCGGACCAGGCCACGGCGTCCACCCTGGCCGTCACGGCCGAGCGCGGCACCGTGCCCTGGCCGGCCTCCTGGAGGTGCGCCCGGGAGTCCAGCGAGGCCCCCCGCCGGTCGCCGAGGAGGAACAGCTTCCCCTCGGGCACCTTCACCTCGAACGGCAGGTCGGAGGCCATGCCGTGCTTGATGTCGAGGTAGGGCTCGTCCACCTGCTCGC
Source organism: Streptomyces sp. NPDC093225 (assembly GCF_044753805.1). Classification (NCBI taxonomy): domain Bacteria; kingdom Bacillati; phylum Actinomycetota; class Actinomycetes; order Kitasatosporales; family Streptomycetaceae; genus Streptomyces; species Streptomyces sp. NPDC093225. The sequence goes on along the minus strand of NZ_JBIVNX010000024.1, from coordinate 20,421 downwards.
CGTTGACCGTGAGCTTCCCGCCCTGGCCGCAGCACTTGACGGTGTCGCCGCCGACCCCGACGACGCGCTTGACCATCGGCGCGTTGCTCCACAGGGAATCGGTGAAGATCACGACGTCGCCGCGGCGCACCTGGTCGCCGTCCACCCGCTGCGCCAGCACCCGGTCCCCGGGCTTCACCGTCGGCACCATCGAGTCGGTCGGCACCGTGTACGGCTGGTAGAGCAGCGCCCCGACGGCGAATCCGCCGAGGAAGAGCACAAAGCCGACGGCCACGGCCAGCCCGGACAAGACATTGCCCAGGCCGCCGCGGCCGTCCTTGCGTCCGTTACCGCCCATCCCAGCGCCCCCACCTTCGGAGTCCGTCGATCTGGGACGGCACCCTACCCGTCGGTACCGACCTGCGTAAGCCGCCGCCTGCGCCAGAGCACGAGCGGAAGGGCCGCCGCGACGCCCAGGCCGACCGGCGCGGCGCCCATGGCGGCCGACAGACCGGGCTGGTCGAAGGTGTCCGGGATCGGCAGGGTGGCCCAACGGGTCACCGGCCACGCGACCACGACGGCACGGCCCACGACCTTGCTGTTGGGCACGAAGCCCTTGGTCTTGTCCTCCATGTGGTACCGCGAGTCGTACGAGTTCTGGCGGTGGTCGCCCATCACCCAGATGTGGCCCTTCGGCACCGTGACGTCGAACGGCTTGTCGTCGCACGGGGTGTTGCCGGGGAAGATGTACGGCTCGTCGAGGGCCTTGCCGTTGACCTTGACCGGGCCGCCCTTCGCGCAGGAGACGTGGTCGCCGCCGACGCCGATGACCCGCTTGATCAGGTCCTTCTCGTCGGCCGAGGGCATGAGGCCGATCTTGCTCAGGAACTCCTGGACCAGGTTGGGCTGCGGCGTGGGCTCGCCCTCCAGCCACTTGTTCGGGTCGTGGAACACGACGACCTCGCCGCGCTGCGGCTCCGAGCCGAACCACGGGGTCAGCTTGTCCACCAGGACCCGGTCGCCCCGCTGCAGCGTGTTCTGCATCGAGTCGGAGGGGATCGAGAACGCCTGGACCAGGAAGGTCTTGATCAGCAGCGCGAGGACCAGGGCGATGCCGACGAGGAGCGGCAGCTCCTTCCAGAAGGAGCGCTGCTTGCGCGCGGTGCCTTCGGCCGTGCCGTCACCGTCTCCGTCGCCGGTCCGGTCGTGACCGTCACCGTCGGCGGGTCGACCGCTGTCGCCGTCCACGGCAACCTCCTGCCGTTCCTCGGGTTCCTCGCGTCCGGACCGTGCGCCGACCGCCACATCCCCCACGTCCACTCCTCACTCCTGATAAAGCACGCGCGCCCGCGACCGATGCGCCGAGAGCGCTCCACTCCCTTAACGAGCGGGAGTTCCGCAGGGGTCGGGAGGTGACCAGTTTTCCAGGCGTTCCTGTGGACCACGCCCTGATCCGGGGTGTGGATCATGCTGTGATCCCGAGGGGACACCCTATGCGACCCGGCGGCCCCGGCGGCGCCCGCGCCGCGCGGGTTCCGGCACCTGTCGGAAGGTGGCCGGCACTTCCAGCTTGCGCCAGTGGTCGAAGGGCCAGGCGATCACCACGGCCCGCCCCAGGACGCCCTCCTGCGGGATCGTCCCGTGGAAGGGCTCGTCGAGGTGGAAGCGCGAGTCGGCGGAGTTGGCGCGGTGGTCGCCCATCACGAACAGCCGTCCCTGCGGGACCTTCACCTCGAAAGTCACCTCCGAGGGTGAATTCCCGGGGTTCACGTACGGCTCGTCCAGCGCGGTGCCGTTGACGGTGACCCGACCGCGCGCGTCGCAGCACTTGACGGTGTCCCCGCCGACCGCGATCACCCGCTTGATCAGGTCCTGCTCGTCGGCGGAGGGCAGCAGGCCGATGAACGTCAGTGCCTGCTTGATCTGTTTGACGCCCACCGGGTCGGGCTCCACCCGCCGGGTCTCGCCGCGCAGCCAGCCGCCCGGGTCCTTGAAGACCACGACCTCGCCCCGCTCGGGCTCGGCCCCGAACCAGGGCGTGAGCTTGTCGACCAGGACCCGGTCGCCGATCCGGATCGTCTGCTCCATCGAGCCGGACGGGATCACGAAGGCCTGCACCAGGAAGGTCTTGAGCAGCAGGGCGATCAGCAGGGCGACCACCACCAGCAGCGGGACCTCGCCCGCCGTCCTGGTACGGCGCCGCCGCTTGATCCGGCGGGCCAGTCGGCGCCGCTCGGCCCGGCCCGGCCCGGAGGGCGCCAGGGGCACCGAGGTGCCGGCCCCCGCCGCCGCCAGCCCGGCGGTCCGTCCCGCGCCCGTGGGCGTACGACCGCCCGCGCGGCCCGCCGCCCGGCCACCCGCGGGACCGCCCGTACGGTCGTCCGCGCGGCCGCCCGTGCGGCTGCCGGCCCGCGCCGCGGCACGGGTCCCCGGCCGGGGGTCACCGGCCGCGCCGCGCGGCCGCCCGCGGCTACCCATGCCCCCCGCCGGTTCTCACGACGCCCCAGTGCGTGAAGGGCCAGCCGATCCAGTCGGCCCGCCCGATGACCTTGTCGACCGGCACCATGCCGCCGCCCGGGTCCCCGAGGTGGTCCCGCGAGTCGCGCGACTGCGAGCGGTGGTCTCCCATGACGAACAGCGTCCCCAACGGGACGGCGATGCGAAACGGAACCCGGGAGGGCGCGTCGCCGGGATAGAGGTAGTCCTCCTCGACCGGAACGCCGTTGACCTTCACGCGGCCGCGCGCATCGCAGCAGACCACGTCGTCCCCGCCCACTCCCACCACCCGCTTCACGAAGTCGGTGTCCGCCGGCTCGGCGAGCCCGAGGGCCGCGGCCGCCCCGTGCACCAGGTCGCCCACCGGATTGCCCGGGGCGGGCTCCTGCACGAAGGAACCGGTGCCGTCGAAGACCACCACGTCACCACGCCGCGGCTGGTTGCCGAAACGGTACGCCAGCTTGTTGACGAGCACCCGGTCCCCCACCCGGAGCGTCGGCTGCATCGACCGGCTCGGGATGAGGAAGGGCTGGACGACGAAATTGCTCACCAGCAGGAGGGCGGCCGTGCAGACCACCCCGAGGAGCGCGGCGCGGCCCACGGTCAGCCGCCGGAAAAACGCGAAGCGCGGCCGCTCCCCCGCCGTCCCGTCGCCGGGATCGGAGGAGGAGCTGCCGCGCTGCGTGAGTCGTGCTTCGGTGTCCATCGGGGGCGAGCCTATCCGGCCGCCCCGGAGCACCGGAGCCGAGCTCAGTTGTCGCGCTTCTCCTTGATCTTCGCGGCCTTGCCGCGGAGCTCACGGAGGTAGTACAGCTTGGCGCGGCGCACGTCACCACGGGTGACGAGCTCGATCTTCTCGAAGATCGGGGAGTGCACCGGGAAGGTGCGCTCGACGCCGACGCTGAAGGAGACCTTGCGGACCGTGAAGGTCTCGCTGACGCCCGAGCCCTGGCGGCGGATGACGACGCCCTTGAACTGCTGGATACGGGAGCGGTTGCCCTCGATGACGCGGACGTGCACGTTGACCGTGTCACCCGGGCGGAAGGCCGGGACGTCGGAGCGCAGCGCGGCGGCGTTGACCTGGTCGAGCAGGTTCGACATGGTTTTTTCGTCTGCTTTCTTCGCACGACGCCACAGGCCGCCGGGCGGGAGTTCGTAGAGAGTCGGTAGCCGTTCCACCCGGTCCGCGGCGGTCCCCCTGTGGCAGGAGCACGGTGCAGGCGTACAGCAGCCGCCTATTCTTCCACGGCGTGTGCCCGGCGCCAAAATCGGCCGTCGGGGGCGGGCTCCCAGCCCAGGATGCTCAGGGCCTCGCGGTCCTTCTTGTCGAAGGCGGCGGCCGGGGTGCGCTCGACCAGGTCCGGCCGGTTGACCACGGTCCGCGCGAAGGCCTGGTCCCGGCGCCACCGCGCGATCTTGCCGTGGTGGCCGCTCAGCAGCACCTCGGGGATGCCGCGGCCGCGCCACTGCGGCGGCTTGGTGTAGACGGGGCCCTCGAGGAGGTTGGCCATCTCGCCGGGCGCGAAGGAGTCGTCGCGGTGGGACTCGGCGTTGCCCAGGACGCCCGGCAGCAGCCGGGCCACGGCCTCGGTGACCACCAGGACCGCGGCCTCGCCGCCGGCGAGCACGTAGTCGCCGATGGAGACCTCGTAGACCGGCATGCGGGTGGCGTACTCGTCCATCACGCGCCGGTCGATGCCCTCGTAGCGGGCCGGCGTGAAGATCAGCCAGGGGCGCTCGGAGAGCTCGACGGCGAGCTCCTGGGTGAACGGCCGGCCGCTCGGGGTGGGGACGACCATCACGGGGCCGTGCGCCCCGGTCTCGTACCCGTCGGCGAGGACCGAGTCGAGGGCGTCGCCCCAGGGCTCGGTCTTCATGACCATGCCGGGGCCGCCGCCGTACGGGGTGTCGTCGACCGTGTTGTGGCGGTCGTACGTCCAGCCGCGCAGGTCGTGGACGTGTACGTCGAGCTGTCCGCGCGCCCGGGCCTTGCCGACCAGCGAGACGTTCAGGGGCTCGAGGTACTCCGGGAAGATCGTGACGACGTCGAGCCGCATCAGGACGCGTCCTCGGCGGAGTCGCCCTCGGCGTCACGCGCGGAGGCGATCACCGCGCGGTCGTCGATCAGGCCGGGCGGGGGGTTGATGACGGCGCGCTGGCCCTCCAGGTCGATCTCGGTGACGATCTCCTCCACGAACGGGATCATCACCTCGGTGCCGTCGGGCCGCTCGACGATGAAGAGGTCCTGCGAGGGCAGGTGCGAGATCTCGGTGATGCGGCCGATCTCGGTGCCGTCGGCGAGGACGACGTCGAGGTCCATGAGCTGGTGGTCGTAGAACTCGTCCTCCTCCTCCGGCAGCTCGTCGGGGTCGACGTCCGCGATGAGGAGGGTGTTGCGCAGGTTCTCGGCCGCGGTGCGGTCGACCACGCCCTCGAAGCGAAGCAGGAGGCGGCCGCTGTGCACCCGCCCGGTCGCGATGGTGAGCGGTCCGGCGGACGCGGGCTCGGTCTGGAGCACGGCCCCGGGGCTGAGCCGCAGTTCCGGCTCGTCGGTCCGCACCTCGACGGTGACCTCACCCTTGATGCCGTGGGCGCGGCCGATCCGCGCGACTACCAGCTGCACGCTTGTCTCTCCTGTTCAGACGGCCCGTGGGAACCGGGCCGGGACCCCGTACGGCCGGGGGCCGGACCCCCTGCGTCCCGGGACAGACGACGACGGGCCGGGGCGGGCTGCACGCCCTCCCCGGCCCGTGCCGGTGACTCTACTGATCAGCGGACCTGGTCCACGTCGACGAGGTCGACGCGGATGCCCCGTCCGCCGATGGCGCCCACGACGGTGCGCAGGGCCCGTGCGGTGCGGCCGTTGCGGCCGATCACCTTGCCGAGGTCGTCGGGATGGACCCGGACCTCGAGGACCTGCCCGCGGCGCAGGTTGCGCGAAGCGACCTGTACCTCGTCGGGGTTGTCGACGATGCCCTTCACGAGGTGCTCGAGAGCCTCCTCGAGCATGATCAGGCCTCGGTCGACTCGGTGGACGCGGCCTCGGCCTCGTCCGCCTTCTTCTCGGTCTTCTTCGACTTCTGGGTGATGGCCTCACCCTTCACGTCGTCACCCTCGAGGCCCTTGGCGAACGCCTCGAACGCGGCGCGCTTGTCGGCCTTCGGCTCGGCGACGAGCATCGGGGCCGGAGCCGGCAGGCCCTTGAACTTCTGCCAGTCGCCGGTGACCTTCAGGATGGCCATCACGGGCTCGGTCGGCTGGGCGCCGACGGACAGCCAGTACTGCGCGCGCTCCGAGTCGACCTCGATGCGCGACGGGTTGTACGTGGGGTGGTACAGACCGATCTCCTCGATCGCACGACCATCGCGGCGGGTGCGCGAGTCGGCGACGACGATGCGGTAGTGCGGCTGGCGAATCTTGCCGAGGCGCTTGAGCTTGATCTTGACTGCCACTGGAGTGGTGTCTCCTGGTCTTGACGTGGTTGGGCACAACGGGATGCCACGTGGGGTTGCGGTACTCGGGTGCCCGATGGACGCGTCAGCCGGAGGAGAGAGGGGTCCTATGCGGCTGTCGAGTACAGCTAGCCATTGTGCCACACGTGTACCGCGCGCCCGTCATCGAGGCCTGGGCGGCCAGGGCCGACGGCGTGGCCGTGCCTGCCCGGGACCGGCGCCGGGCGCCGGTCCGGCGTCAGGACGCCGCCGCGACCGCGACCTCGGGGATCCGGAACGGCTTCATGCAGCCGCCGCACACGATGGGCGCCTGGGCGAGCACCGACGGCACGACCCGGACGTTGCGCCCGCACTCGCAGACCGCCTTGACGCGCACGCCGCCGCCCGAGGAGCCGTGCCGCGCGGCCGGCCCGCGGAAGGAGCGCTTGGTGTCGGCGGCGGTGGCCGCGGTGTGCGCCTTCAGGGCGCGCTGGAGCCGCTCGATGGTCGGCCGGTAACGCCTCTTCGCCTCGGGGTTGAGCGTGACCAGCGAGAAGCCGCTACTGGCGTGCGGCTCGTCGGAGTGGTCCAGGCCCATCTCCTCGGCGATCGCGAGGAATCTGCGGTTGTGGTACCGCCCGGCGCGCGAGGTGTCACGCACCCCGCGGGCGGCTGCGATGCCGTGGACTGCCTCGTGCAGCAGTCGCTCGAAGGAGAGCTCGGCGCCGCAGGCGGACGAGGACTCTCCGATCAGGGACTCGGGCGCGGCAAGGTCGGGCAGCTCGGGGTGGTACCGCTGAATGTCGGCCCACGCCTGTGCCAGCTCTGCGGCGAGAACAGGTGGTGTCGTGCTCACGTCGTGACAACGACGCGGGGTGCCCCGGTGTTCCGATTCCGGGCCATTCCAAATTTTTTGCACGTACCAGTCAGTTCAGTCTCATGCGTCCCGACGAGGACGGGTACGCAGAACTCCGGAGGAGTCGGTACGTAAGGGAGTCCCCCCGGTCGGAACCGGAGGGACCCGCCCACGGGAGATCGGACGGGCGGGCGGCCCGTCCACCGCAGGATCAGCCGCCCGGGGGAGCCGGATCCGAACGCGGATACGGAAGGATCACTCCGAGATGCGTACGCGGCCGTGCGCGACCGCGTACGCCCTCGGCGCGCGATCAGTAGGAGCGCGCGACGATCGCCAGGGTGCCCGGGGCGTCGTCCGACTCCGGGACCGACCCGTCCTCGGCCACCAGGCAGCGCACCGTCACGGCCTGCTCGCCCAGCTTGGCCTCGCCCTCGGGGCCGAGGTCGGCCCACGGGATGCGCGCCCAGCCGCCGGCCACCGCGGCCTCGGCGGCCTCGTCGATGGTCGACACGTCGGTGGTGCGGGCGATGCGGCGCTCGCGGGACTCGCGCAGCAGCTGCGCCTGGTCCTCCTCCAGCACCTTCGGCAGCATGTCGGCCAGCGCGTCGATCTGCACGGCCTCCTTGCCGCCCGGGATCCGGCGGGCCAGCATGGCCGTGCCGTTCTCCAGGTCGCGGGGGCCGATCTCGACGCGCACCGGCACGCCCTTGAGCTCCCAGTCCACCGCGCGGCGGCCGAACGGGATGTCGGTGCGGTCGTCCACGTGGACGCGGATCCCGACGGCCTTCAGGCGGTCGCCCAGCTCGCGGACCTTCGCCACGGCCTCGTCGCCCTTGATGGCCATGACGACGACCTGGACGTGCGCCAGCTTCGGCGGCACCCGCAGGCCGTTGTCGTCGCCGTGCGACATGATCAGACCACCGACCATGCGGGTCGAGACGCCCCACGAGGTCTGCCAGACGAACTCCTGCTTGCTGTCCTTGGACAGGTACTGGGTGTTGAACGCCTTGGCGAAGTTCTGGCCGAGCTCGTGGCTCGTGCCCATCTGCAGCGCCTTGCCGTCGCCCATCATGCCCTCGAGGGTGAGGGTGTTGATGGCGCCGGCGAAGCGCTCCTTGGGGGTCTTGCGGCCGAGCACCACGTCGATGCCGAGCACGTTGACCATGAAGTCGCCGTACACGTCGCGGTGGATGCGGGCGGCGTACTCGCGGGCGTCCTCGTACGTGGCGTGGGCCGTGTGGCCCTCCTGCCACAGGAACTCGCTCGTACGGAGGAACACGCGCGGACGCATCTCCCAGCGCACCACGTTCGCCCACTGGTTGATCAGCAGGGGCAGGTCGCGGTAGCTCTGGACCCACTTCGAGAAGTAGTCGTTGATGATCGTCTCGGAGGTCGGGCGGACCACGATCGGCTCCTCGAGCTGCTTGCCGCCACCGTGCGTGACGACCGCCAGCTCGGGGGCGAAGCCCTCGACGTGCTCGGCCTCCTTGGTCAGGTAGGCCTGGGGGATGAACATCGGGAAGTAGGCGTTCTGGGCACCCGCTTCCTTGATGCGCGCGTCCATCTCCTGCTGCATCCGCTCCCACAGGCCGTAGCCGTACGGCCGGATGACCATGGTGCCGCGCACCGGGCCGTTGTCGGCCAGCTCGGCCTTGTTGATCAGGTCCTGGTACCAGCGGGGGAAGTCCTCCGCCTGCGGGGTGAGAACGGGTGCCTTTGCCATGGCGCGAATGGTACGGCGCGCGGGCGGTCGAGCGTGAATCGGGTCCGCGCGGCCTATGGACGAGGACCGCCGAACGCGCTTGCCTTGTCAACGGGGGCAGAGCGGGGGCATGGAAGGACGGGAGCGCTTTTGCCATGACACCGACGCTGGTCGCCCGGGACTGGGCGGAGATCCAGGAGCGGATGCTGGTGCCGCTGTACGAGGCGGTGTACGACCGGCTCGACGTGGCCTCCGGGACGCGGCTGCTCGGGCTCGACTGCGGCGCGGGGCTCGCCCTGCTGCTGGCCGCGGCCCGGGGCGCGGCGGTCTTCGGCGTGGAGGCCGACCCGGACCGGCTCGCGCTCGCGCGGGAGCGCGGGCTGGCCGCCGGCCGGGCGCCGACGGGCGGCTCGTACGACGTGGTGACCGACTTCGCCGTGGACGGCTCCGGGGACCTGGCGGCCGTCCTGCCGCTGGTGCGCCGGGGCGGTGCGGTGGTGCTGGCGGGCTGGGGTCCGCCGGAGCGGTGCGCGACGGCGGCGGTGCTCGGCGGGGCGTGGGTGCCGCCCGCGCGCGACGCGCTGGAGCTGCGGGCGTACGCGGCGGGGCTGGTGCCGGACGGCTCGGGGCGGGTGTTCTGCCCGTTCGGGTACGCGGACGTGGACTCGGCGGTGCGGGGGCTGCTCTCGGCGGGCCTGTGCGACGCCGGCGACCCGGACACCGTGGAGAAGGAACTGGCGGAGGCCCTGCACCCGTACGTGCACGCGGACGGGACGGTGTGGCTGCCGAACCTGTTCCGGTACGTGGTGGCGCGGGTGCCCTAGACGCGGATGCTCCAGGCGCGGCGCCCCAGGCGCAGGTGCCCCTGGGCGGCGCCCCTGGCGGGACGCCCCCGGTGGGACGCCCCCCGGAGGGCGGCTCAGTCGGCGGACTTCGCCAGGCGGGGGATGCCGGCGGCGGCGTAGGCGGCCTGCTCGTCGAGGCTCTCGTGGCGCATCAGGGCCTCGGCGAGGGCGTCGAGCTTGTCGCGGTGCTCGCGCAGCAGGCGGCAGGCGTCCTCGTAGCACTCGTCCACGATCCGCCGCATCTCGCCGTCGACCGCGTCGAGGGTGGCGGGCGCGGCGGAGAGCCCGTACGCCTGCTGGGCGTCGGAGGGGATGGCGGTCAGCCGTCCGACGCGGTCGCTCATGCCCCAGCGGCCGACCATCCCGCGGGCGATGTTGGTGACCTGTTCGAGGTCGTTCTCGGCCCCGGTGGTGACGACCTCGTAGACGACCTGCTCGGCCGCCATACCGCCGAGCGCGCCGATGATCCTGCCGCGCAGGTACTCCTCGGTGTACGCGTACCGGTCGGACTCCGGCGTCGAGAGGGTGACGCCGAGCGCGCGCCCGCGCGGCACGATGGTGATCTTCCGTACCGGATCGGCACCGGGTTGGAGCATGCCCAGCAGTGCGTGCCCGCTCTCGTGGTAGGCGGTGCGGCGGCGTTCCTCCTCCGGCATGACCAGCGGCCGCTCGGCGCCGAGCTGCACCTTCTCCAGGGCGTCGGAGAGGTCCGACTGGGTGACGGCGCCCTGCTTGCGCTTGACCGCGAGCAGGGCGGCCTCGTTGGCGAGGTTGGCCAGCTCCGCGCCGGTCATCCCGGGCGTCGTACGGGCCACCTGGGCGAGGTCGACGGCGCGGTCGAGCGGGATCTCCCGGGTGTGGATCTTCAGGATCGCCTCGCGTCCGCCGCGGTCCGGCGGGGAGACCATGACGGTGCGGTCGAAGCGGCCGGGCCGGGTCAGGGCCGGGTCGAGCACGTCGGCACGGTTGGTCGCGGCGATGACGACGACCCCTTCGGACCCGGAGAAGCCGTCCATCTCGGTGAGGATCTGGTTGAGCGTCTGCTCGCGCTCGTCGTGGCCGCCCATGGCCGCCCCGCCGCCGCGGGCCCGGCCGATGGTGTCGATCTCGTCGATGAAGATGATCGCCGGGGCCACCTTGCGGGCCTCGGTGAACAGCTCGCGGACCCGGCTGGCGCCGACGCCCACGATCATCTCGATGAACTCGGAGGCCGAGGCCGAGAAGAAGGGCACCCCGGCCTCGCCCGCGACGGCCCGCGCGAGCAGGGTCTTGCCGGTGCCGGGCGGGCCGGCCAGCAGCACGCCGCCGGGCATCCGGGCGCCCATGCGCCGGTAGGCCTCGGGGTTCTTGAGGAAGTCCACGACCTCGCTGAGCTCGTGCTCCACCTCGTCGATTCCGGCCACGTCGTCGAAGGTGGTGCGCTTGCCCTCCTCCAGTTCGACGGGTTTCGGGGGCGCCTTGCGGCCGAACGGGCCGCCGGCGCCGCCCATGGCCGCGCCCATGCGCCGGGCGACGAGCACCCACAGGCCGATGAGCAGCAGCATCGGGGCGAGGGAGATCAGGAGGTTGTAGAGGAAGCTGCGGTGCTCGACGACCGGGGAGGCGGTGACGGTGACGCCCTTGGAGGTGAGGCTCTGCCACAGGTCGTCGTCGGCGAAGACGGGGCGCTGGGTGGTGAACTTGGTGTAGTCGCCGTCGCCGCCGGGGATGGGCTGCTCGTTCTTGAGCTGGCCCTCGATGGCGTCGCCCTTGGAGTAGATCTTCGAGACGTTGCCGGCGGCGACCTGCTTGCTGAACTCGGTGTACGAGATGGTCGGCTCGTTCTCCTCGCCGACGAAGGACAGCACCAGGTTGGTGATGAGGTAGACGATCAGGGCGGTGAGGACCAGCCCGCGCCAGCCGCCGGGCATGCGCCTCTTCGGGGGCGGGGGCGGAGCGCCCTCGGAGCGCCAGGGGGTGTCGGCCCGCGAGCGCGGCGGCACGGGGGTCGGGCTGGGCACGTCGGACCACCTCCTGCGTCGTGGGATCCGACATTACGGGAGGTACCGGGCGGACGCGCGGGGGGTGCGCTGCCCGGCTGACGGCCCGCACGTACGGGAAAGGCCCCCGCGTCCGGGACGCGGGGGCCTTCGCCGGGGGGCGTGGGTCAGCCCATGAACTTCTTGAACTCGTCCGGCAGCTCGAAGTCCTGACCGGGCTGGCCCGCGGGCAGGCCGAACGGGTTGCCGGGGGCGTCCTGGCCGGCCTGGTCGCGGCGCGCCTGGGCGGCGGCCTCCTCGGCCCTGCGCTTCATCGGGTTGCCGCTCTGGCGCTTGCCCTTGGCCTGCTTCTGCTGCTTCTTCTGGCGGCCGGGGCCACCGCCCATGCCCGGGATGCCGGGCATGCCGGGCATGCCACCGCCCTGGGCCATGCGGGACATCATCTTGCGGGCCTCGAAGAACCGCTCGACGAGGTTCTTGACGGCGCTGACCTCGACGCCGGAGCCCTTGGCGATACGGGCGCGGCGGGAGCCGTTGATGATCGTCGGGTCCTGGCGCTCGGCCGGGGTCATCGACTTGATGATCGCGGCGGTGCGGTCGACGTCGCGCTCGTCGATGTTGTTGATCTGCTCCTTGATCTGGCCCATGCCCGGGAGCATGCCGAGGAGCTTGGAGATGGAGCCCATCTTGCGGACCTGCTCCATCTGCGACAGGAAGTCGTCGAGCGTGAACTCCTTGGGGCCCTTGGCGAGCTTGGCCGCCATCTTCTCGGCCTCGGCCTGCGAGAAGGTCTGCTCGGCCTTCTCGATGAGGCTGAGCATGTCGCCCATGCCGAGGATGCGGGACGCCATGCGGTCCGGGTGGAACGCGTCGAAGTCGTCCAGCTTCTCGCCGTTGGAGGCGAACATGATCTGCTTGCCGGTGACGTGCGCGATCGAGAGCGCGGCACCACCGCGGGCGTCGCCGTCGAGCTTCGAGAGCACGACGCCGTCGAAGCCGACGCCGTCGCGGAAGGCCTCGGCGGTGTTGACCGCGTCCTGACCGATCATGGCGTCGACGACGAAGAGGACCTCGTCGGGAGAGACGGCGTCGCGGATGTCCGCGGCCTGCTGCATCATCTCCTGGTCGATGCCGAGGCGGCCGGCGGTGTCGACGATGACGACGTCGTGCTGCTTCGTCTTCGCGTGGTCGATGGAGTCCCTGGCGACCTGGACCGGGTCGCCGACGCCGTTGCCGGGCTGCGGGCCGTAGAAGCCGACGCCGGCGCGCTCGGCGACGACACCGAGCTGGGTGACGGCGTTGGGGCGCTGGAGGTCGCAGGCGACGAGCAGCGGGGTGTGGCCCTGGCTCTTGAGCCAGAAGCCGAGCTTTCCGGCGAGGGTGGTCTTACCGGCACCCTGGAGGCCGGCCAGCATGATGACGGTGGGCGGCTGCTTGGCGAAGCGGAGCCGGCGGGTCTCGCCACCGAGGATGCCGACGAGCTCCTCGTTGACGATCTTGATGACCTGCTGGGCCGGGTTCAGGGCCTGCGAGACCTCGGAGCCGAGGGCGCGCTCCTTGACCTGCTTGATGAAGGCCCGGACCACGGGCAGGGCGACGTCGGCCTCGAGGAGGGCGATACGGATCTCCCGTGCCGTGGCGTCGATGTCGGCCTCGGACAGGCGGCCCTTGCCCCTGAGGGACTTGAATGTGGCTGCGAGGCGGTCGGAGAGCGTATCGAACACGGTGGTCGCGAATCCTCGGGTCGTCGGGAGCGGTCGTCCCCCAGGGTATCCGGCGCGTCCACTCCCCCGGGCCCCCCGGCCCGATCCCGGTTTCCGAGGCGCCCTCAAACGCCGGGCGGGCCGGGAGGCGGGGGTGGCCGGGGGCAGGGGCGGCCGGGGTCAGGACAGGGCGGATTCGACCGTGTGGGCCAGGGCGGCGGCCTCGTCCGGGGGGAGGGGGGCGCCCTTGGCGTCGGTGACGTACAGCGTGTCGACGGCGTTGGCGCCCAGGGTGGACACGTGGGCGCTGCGGACGCGGACGCCACCGCCCTCGAGGGCCAGCCCGATGCGGTGCAGGAGGCCGACCGCGTCGGGCGCCCGGACCTCCAGGACGGTGGCCTGGGAGGAGACCCCCGGCACGACCGCGACCCGCGGGGGCGGCGGGAGCATCCCGCGCCGCCGCCGGTACGCGGCCTCCCGCTCGGCCAGCTTCGCCGGGACGTCCAGCGAGCCGTCGAGCGCCCGGACCAGGTCGGCCCGCAGCCGCGCGGCCTGCGGCAGCGAGCCGTACTCGGCCGCCACCCGCCAGCGCAGGGCCAGGACCTCCCCCAGCGCGTCCGGCAGCTCCACCGTCCGCAGGTCGGCCGCGCGCACGGTGAGCCGGTGCAGAGCGAGGACGCCCGCGGCCGCGGGGAGCACCCCCGGCTGGTCGGGGACGGCGATCAGCAGCTCGACCCCCACCTCGTCCGGCTCCTCGCTGCGGGTCTCGGCACGGGTCCGCAGCGCGAGCACCGGCCCGCCCGTGCGTACCGCCTCCACCGCCAGCCGCTCCTGCTCGGCGCTCGGCGCATCCGCGTCGGGAGCGGCCGCGGGGGCGCCGGAGAGCACCGCGGCCACGCGCTTGACCAGGTCCGCGACGAGGGATCCGCGCCAGGACGACCAGGCGGCCGGGCCGGTGGCGAGCGCGTCGGCCTCGGTGAGCGCGTGCAGCAGTTCGAGGGCGCCCGCGGAGCCCACGGCATCGGCGACGGTCCGTACGGTCACGGGGTCGTCGAGGTCGCGCCGGGTGGCGGTGTCGATGAGCAGCAGGTGGTGGCGGACGAGGGTGGCGACCACGGCCGCGTCGTCCTTGTCGAAGCCCATGCGGGCGGCCGCGTCGCGGGCGATGGTCTCGCCGACCACGGAGTGGTCGCCCGGCCAGCCCTTGCCGATGTCGTGCAGCAGCGCGGCGACGAGCAGGAGGTCCGGGCGCCCGACGCGGCGGGTGAGGGCGGCGGCCCGGACGGCGGTCTCGACGAGGTGGCGGTCCACGGTCCAGGTGTGGACGGGGTTGCGCTGCGGCCGGAAGCGGACCCGGTCCCAGTCCGGCAGCAGCCGCGTGATCAGCCCCTCCGCCTCCAGGGCCTCCCAGACGGCCACCATCGGCTCGCCGGCGCCCAGCAGGGTCACCAGTTGCTCCCGGGCCTCGGCGGGCCACGGCACGGGCAGGGCCCTGGCCTGCGCGGCGAGGCGGCGCACGGCGTGCGGCGAGACCGGCAGTCCGGCCTGGGCGGCGGCGGCCGCGAACCGCAGCGGCAGGACGGCGTCGCGCTCCGGCTTGGCGGCGAGGGCGAGCACGGCCTCGCCGTCCTGTTCGACGACGCCCTCGGCGAGCGGGGCGCGCTCGGTGGCGGGGCCCCGGGTGCCGAGCAGGCCGCGCAGCCGCGGCCGGGCGGACCGGGCGCGCAGCACCCGGCCCACCTCGCGCCAGGTGACGTCGCCGGCGTAGCCGATGACGCCGGCGGCCTCGTAGACGCTGCGCAGCAGCGCGTCGGCGCCCGGCAGGTCGAGGGCGGCGGCGACCTGGTCCTGTTCCTGGAGGGCGAGCCGGTCGGTGGCGCGGCCGGTGATCAGGTGCAGGGCGTCGCGGGTGTCGAGCAGGACGCGGCGGGCCTCGGCCAGGCCCTCGCGGGGCGCGTCGGCGAGCCAGGAGGCGGCCACGGCGCGCAGGGCGGTGGCGTCGCGGAGCCCGCCGCGGGCCTCCTTGAGGTCGGGTTCGAGGAGGAAGCGCAGCTCACCGGCGCGCTCGGCCCGGTCGCGGCACAGGGCGTGCAGTTCGGGCAGGCGCTTGGGGGCCTGGTTGCGCCAGTCGGCGAGGACGGTGGTGCGCAGGCCCGCGAGGAGTCCGAGGTCGCCGGCGACCGGGCGGGCGTCGAGCAGCCCCAGGTGGACCTTGAGGTCCTCGGCGGCCGTCTTGCGGGCCTGGGCGGGGGTGCGCACGGAGTGGTCGAGGGCGAGGCCGAGGTCCCAGACGGGGTACCAGAGGCGGTCGGCCAGGGCGGCGAGGTCACCGGGGGCGGCCTTGCCGTCGTGCAGGAGCAGCAGGTCGAGGTCGCTGCGGGGGGAGAGTTCGGCGCGGCCGTAGCCGCCGACGGCGACCAGGACGGCGCCGCGCACGCCGGTGTCGCGGGCGGCCGCGGCGAAGAGCCCGGTCAGCCACTGGTCGGTCAGCCGGGCCAGGGCGGAACGGCGCGACGGCCCGGGCTGCGACTCCTGCTGGAGGAGTCGCAGCCGGGCCGCCGCGTAGCCGCCGTGTCCGGGGTCCGCCTGTTCGGTCGTGTCGTCGAGGCTCGTCACCCTGGGGCTCCGTTCGTGCAGCTCTGCGGTGTGCGGAGGGACGGCTCTACAGCGCGTCCGCGCCGCGCTCGCCGGTCCGTACCCGGACGACCGAGTCGACCGGGACGATCCAGACCTTGCCGTCACCGATCTTGCCGGTGCGGGCGGCCTTGACGATGACGTCGGCGACCGAGTCGGCGTCGTCGTCGTCCGCGACGACCTCGATGCGGATCTTGGGGACGAGGTCGACGGTGTACTCGGCGCCGCGGTAGACCTCCGTGTGGCCGCGCTGGCGTCCGTAGCCGCTGGCCTCGGTGACCGTCAGGCCCTCGATGCCGTAGGCCTGGAGGGCTTCCTTGATCTCGTCGAGCTTGTGCGGCTTGACGATCGCGGTGATGAGCTTCATGCGTCCACCTTCTTGGCGGCCAGGGGGGCGGGGGCGGGGGCTGCGGTGGACCGGCCGGCCGCTCCCCCGCCGGCGCCGCTGAAGTCGTACGCGGTCTCGGCGTGTTCGACCTGGTCGATGCCGGACACCTCGTCGTCCTCGGTGACGCGCATCCCGATGGTCTTGTCGAGCAGGAAGGCGAGCAGCGCGGACGCGACCAGAGAGTAGGCCAGGACGGCGAAGACGCCGATCGCCTGCTTGCCGAGCTGCTCGAGGCCGCCTCCGTAGAAGAGGCCCTTGGCGTCGGACTGGACGCCGCCGGTGGCGAAGAAGCCGACGAGGAGGGAGCCGACGACGCCGCCGACCATGTGGACGCCGACGACGTCGAGGGAGTCGTCGTAGCCGAACCGGTACTTCAGGCCCACGGCCATCGCGCACAGCAGGCCGGCGATGGCGCCGATGGCGATCGCGCCGAGCGGGGAGCAGGAGCCGCCGGAGGGGGTGATGGCGACCAGGCCCGCGACCGCGCCGGAGGCGGCACCGAGGGTGGTGAAGGAGCCGTGCCGGACCTTCTCGTACGCCAGCCAGGCGAGCATGGCGGCGGCGGTGGCGACCTGGGTGTTGACGAACATCACGGCGCCCACGCCGTCGTCGTTGCCGAGCCAGGATCCGGCGTTGAAGCCGAACCAGCCGAACCACAGCAGGCCCGCGCCGAGCATGACCAGGGGGAGGCTGTGCGGGCGCATGGGGTCCTTCTTGAAGCCCACCCGCTTGCCGATGACGAGGATGACGCCCAGGGCCGCGGCGCCGGCGTTGATGTGGACGGCCGTGCCGCCCGCGAAGTCGATGACGCCCATCTCGAACAGCCAGCCGCCGGCACCCCACACCCAGTGGGCGACGGGGAAGTAGACGAGGCTGACCCACAGGCCGGTGAAGAGCACCCAGGCGCTGAACTTGACGCGGTCGGCGAGGGCGCCGCTGATGAGGGCGGGGGTGATGACCGCGAACATGAGCTGGAAGACGGCGAAGACGTAGACGGGGATGGTGTAGCCGTCCCACAGCTCGGTCAGGCCGATGCCGGACAGGCCCACGTAGTCGGAGCTCCAGCCGATCAGGGAGCCGGAGTCGGTGCCGAAGGCGAGGCTGAAGCCGTAGAGCACCCAGAGGATCGTGACGATCCCGAGGCTGATGAAGCTCATCATCAGCATGTTGAGGCTGCTCTTGACGCGGACCATGCCGCCGTAGAAGAAGGCGAGGCCCGGGGTCATCAGCATGACCAGGGCGGAGCAGATGAGCATGAACCCGGTGTTCGCGGCAGACAGCTGGGGGGCGTCTGCGGCAAGGGTCGTGATGGCTGGTGCCATCGGCGTCTCCTCGTCGTCGTACGTTCGCGTGCGGGCGACCGTGGGTGGAACCTGAGCGGCGCAAGGGGGCCTGGTGGACCGGGTCCGTAGGCCCTGCCCTCCGGCTGGCTGGCTGGCTGGCTGGCCGGTTATGGCCCAGAGATTCGCGCGCGCCGGTTTCCGGCGTTGCCGCTCGATGTTTCGCGGGGGTGACGAAGGAGACGGACGTGTTACGCCCCCATGAACGGGTGCCGGGGAGGCGGGCCGGGACGTGGACCGGCCGCGGCAGGGCCCGGTGACCTGGCGATGGGGGAGCCGAGTCGGGTGTAACGGGGTGCCTGCCGCGGCCGGGGTTCGGTGGGGCGGGGGCCGTCCGGCCGGTGCCGGGGCGGGCCCGCCCGCGCTGTCAGACGGCCTCCGCGGATTCGGGGAGCTGGACGGAGAGCCGGTCGGTGAGCCGGGCGATCTCTGCGACGTCGCCGTATTCGCGCGCCGCGGTGTCCACGGTCTTGCGCAGCCGTGTGTTCACCCGTTCGGAGCGCACCTTTCTCGCCACGTCGAGCGCACGCTCGGCGTAGTTCGCGGCCTGTTCCGGGGCGCGCTGGAGCAGGTGGACGGTGGCCATGCCGACGAGGTTGAGGGCGTACGAGCGCTGGTGCTCGTCGTCCTTCCCGAAGAGCTCGACGGCCCGCTCCATCACGGGTTCGGCGAGGGAGGCGTACATGGGGCTGCGGCCCGCGACGTAGGCGAGGTCCCGGTAGGAGTGGGAGTTCTCGCCGTTGAGCTCGGCCTCGGAGAAGAAGCGGATCCAGTCGGGTTCGGGCTCGCCGCCCAGGCCCACGTCGGCGAAGGTGTCCTCGGCCATGCGCACGGCGCGCTTGCAGCGGCTGGGCTGGCCCATGTTGGCGTACGCCCGGGCCTCCATCGCATACAGCATGGCCTGGGTGCGGGGGGTGGCGCAGTCCCGGCTGCCGTACTGGGCGAGGTGGATGAGCTCGAGGGCGTCCTCGGGCCGGCCCAGGTGGATCATCTGCCGGCTCATGTTGGAGAGGATGTACGAGCCGAGCGGCTTGTCGCCGGCCTCCTTGGCGGCGTGCAGGGCGAGCACGAAGTACTTCTGGGCGGTGGGCTGGAGGCCGACGTCGTAGCTCATCCAGCCGGCCAGCTCGGCCAGTTCGGCGGCGACCTTGAACAGCCGCTTCATGGTCGGTGCGGGGTGCGGTTCCTGGAGCAGGTCGGTGACCTCGTGGAGCTGCCCGACGACGGCCTTGCGGCGCAGGCCGCCGCCGCACTGGGCGTCCCACTGCCGGAACATGGCCGTGGTGGCCTCCAGCAGGTCCAGCTCCGGCCCCGACAGCCTGGGCGGGCGGCCCGCCGGCCCGCTCTCGCGCGGTCCCGGGTCGGCGGCCGGGACGGGCACGAGCCAGCGCTGCATCGGCTCGATGAGGGCGGGGCCGGCGGAGAGTGCGAGCGAGGTGCCGAGGAAGCCCCGGCGGGCGAGCATCAGGTCGCTGCGCGAGAACTCGCTGAGGAGGGCGACGGTCTGGGGTCCCGCCCAGGGGAGGTCGACGCCGGAGACGGACGGCGACTGGTGGGCCGTGCGCAGGCCGAGGTCCTCGATGGCGACGACGCTGCCGAAGCGCTCGGAGAACAGCTCGGAGAGGATCCGCGGGATGGGCTCGCGGGGCTGCTCGCCGTCCAGCCAGCGGCGGACGCGGGAGGTGTCGGTGCTGATGTGGTGGGCACCGAGCGCGCGGGCGCGGCGGTTGACCTGCCGGGCGAGCTCGCCCTTGGACCAGCCGCTCCGGACGAACCAGGAGGTCAGCTGGTCGTTCGGGCGCTTCTCGGCTGTTCCGCTTGCGCCGTTCCCGCTCACTGGGACGCCCCCATCCATTCGGCCGCTTCGTACGAGACCCGTCTCGTACGCAACCCGCGTCGGCGTCGGACGGGTACGGGTTGCCTCCGGCATACCCACGGACGAGTCCGCCGTACGGGTCGTGCACTGAAAGTAATCCTACGATCACCCCTGCGGCGAGGTCGATTGCGGAAACGCCACCATTCGCCACCCCTTCGAATGAACTCGCCACCCGTCAACCGCGATTCACTGGACACCACACGCTTTCGATGGCAGTGCGTGGGCGAAACGGTGGCGGAACGGTGTACACCGGGGCGCGTCCGGCGGGGAGTGCGCCGGACGGCGGCGCGGCCCCGGGTGCGACGGCCTCGTAACCACCGGCGAGTTGACCCGTTGGAGGGGGCATGGGCTTCACGATCGGCGGCAGCCGTGGCACCAGGGAGTTCCGGTCCGGCTCGCGGCGGCGCGGCCGGACGTCGGAGTGCACAGCGGTGGCGGAGTACACCGGACTGTGGGGCTGGGACGTGGTCCCCGGCGTCCGCGCCTCGGCGGCCGGGGAGTGCTCCTGCGGGGACGCGCGGTGCGCGGCCCCCGGGGCGCATCCGCTGCCGCTCGCGGCGGAGGTCCCGGCGGGCGCGACCCTCGACGAGGTCACCGAGGCGTGGAGCGGCTTCCCGGGCGCGGCGGTGCTGCTCCCGGTGGGGCGGGCCTTCGACGTCATCGAGGTGGCGGAGGAGGCGGGCCGGCGCGCGCTGGTCCGGCTGGAGCGGATGGGGCTGCCGTTGGGACCGGTGGCGGTGACGCCGACCGGCCGGGCGCAGTTCTTCGTGGCGCCGGGGGCGGCGGCGGAGCTGCCGCAGCTGCTGTACCGGATGGGCTGGGACGACGCCGACCTGGACCTGCGGGCGCTCGGCGCGGGCACGTACGTCACCGCCCCGCCGTCGGACCACGCGGGCCTCGGCCCGGTCGGCTGGCTGCGGCCGCCGACCCTCGACACGGCGGGGCAGCCGCCGCAGGCACGACTGCTGCTGGGGACGCTGGCCTACATCTGCCATCGGGTGCATCGGTTCTAGGGGGCTCGAGCGGAGCGGGCGGGCCGCCGCTCCGGCGGAGCGGGCTTCGAGGGCGCATGCGGGGGCTTCGGGGGCTTCGGGGGCGGGTCGTGTGGTGTGTGGGTCCCCTCGGTGCTTGACCCGTCGTGGCCTGCAGGCCCTGCGGCAGGCCCACCCCGGAGGCTTCGGGGCTTCGCCCT
>NZ_JBIVNX010000023.1:0-128763 GCF_044753805.1 Streptomyces sp. NPDC093225 | reverse complement strand
CGGGCCTTCGGCCTGGCCTTCGGCCACCCCAGGCCCGGGCCCGCCTCCGGACCAGCCTGCCATGCCCCGTCAAGCGCCTCCCCCACACACCACGGCGCGGCCTGCGGGGGCTTTGTCACGGCCCCCGGGCCTGCCTCCTGACCGTGCCGGGAGCTGCCCGCGGTGGCTTTGGCGGCTGAGCCGATCAGCGGGCTCGCACCGCCGTGGGCGGGAGCGCGTTCGCTCCCGCCCCGGGGTGGCTCAGCGGCTGTCGACCAGTCGGAATCGGATGCCGGCCGCCCGCAGTCGTGCGATGAGGGCGTCGCCCATCGCCACCGCCGGCGTCAACTGTCCGGCCCGGTCGGGTAGTTCGTCGTACGCGAGGCTCAGCGCCGACTCCGCGAGGATCTTCGCCGTCTCGCCGTAGCCGGGATCGCCTCCGGACACCTCGGTGAAGACCCGGCGGCCGCCGCCCTCGCCGACGAACCGGACCGTGAACCAGCTGCGGGCGCGGCGCTCCGCGTCCGGTCCCCGGCCAGGTTCGTAACGGGCCATCAGCCACTCGCGCACCGCGGCCACTTGGGCCAGTGCCACGGTGGCGCCGACCACTGCCGTGCCGGCGAGCGCGACCGGCAGCCACTTCACGGACGCGTAGTGGCGGTAGCGGAAGTCCGGGCCGTACCGCTCCAGCGCGGCGGCCGAGCGTGCCACGACCTTCGGGTCGATCGTCGGCAGGGGGAGCGCCCAGGTGCCGGTCTCCCGGCTCAGGCGCGGAGCGCCCAGGGGTGCGCGGGCCCGGCGGCCGAGCAGGCGGGGCTCGTGCAGGCGGCGGTCGCGGGCCGCCCTGGCGCCCTGGGGGCCGCGGCTCATGATGGTCAGAGCCGAGGCCAGCGTCCCGCCGGAGAAGACCGCGTTGGAGCGCACGAACCCGTCCACCCGCAGCGGCACCCCTTCGGGCAGTTGTTGCACGGTGAAGTACGCGCCCAGGTCGTGCGGTACGGAGTCGAAGCCGCACGCGTGGACGAGGCGGGCGCCGGTCTCGCGGGCCCGGGCGTCGTGCTCGACGTACGTCCGGTCCACGAACTCCGGCTCGCCGGTCAGGTCGCAGTAGTCCGTGCCCGCCTCGGCGCAGGCGGCCACGAGCTCCTGCCCGTACAGGACGTACGGGCCCACGGTCGTGGCCACCACGCGGGTGGACCGGGCCAGCTCGCGCACCGCGCCGGCGTCGGCGGCATCGACCGTCAGCAGTGGCAGCTTCGCGCACTCCGGGTCGACGGCGGCGAGCTGCTCCCGCAGCCGCTCCAGCTTGGTCGTGCTGCGGCCGGCCAGCGCCCAGCGGCAGCCCGCCGGCGCGTGCGCGGCCAGGTATGCGGCGGTGAGCGCTCCGACGAAGCCCGTCGCGCCGAAAAGCACGACGTCGTACGGCCGCTCGGGCCCGTCCTGTCTGTTCATCCCCGATCCTCCCGGCTGGTGTCGGTGGCGAAGGCTAGCGTGGGCGCGTCCGACCGCGCGATCAGGGAGGTAGGCCGATGGCTCCGCAGACGGGGAACGCCGTGCGCAAGTGGGAGGAAGTGCGGGCATTCGCCCTCGGACTGCCGGAGGCGGTGCAGGAGTTCCCGTGGGGTCCGGAGGACTGCGTGGTGAAGGTCAACAAGAAGATCTTCGTGTTCCTGGGGAACGCGGACGGCCCGAACCCGCCCGGGCTGTCGGTCAAGCTCAAGGACGAGGCGCTGCACGGGCACGCCATGACCGCGCCCGGCGCGGAGCCCACCGGCTACGGGCTCGGCCGGGCGGGCTGGGTGTCGGTGCCGCTGGGCAAGGGCTCGCCGGCCGCCGAGGTGCTGTGCGAGTGGGTCGAGGAGAGCTACCGGTCCGTGGCCCTCAAGCGCCACGTCAAGGACCTGGACGCCCGCGCCCAGGGGTAGCGGGTGGCGCCCCGCGGGGCGGAAATTCGACTAAGCGCTTGCTCTTCCGGGGCTTGTGTTCGGTGGAACACGTTCCTAGCATCGCTGGTGTTACATCAGTTGTGTCACATAGTGGTGCCACATCTCCGACCACCTGGGGGCTCGATGGCAGTGGCAGGGAACGGCCCGCTCGCGGGCGTGCGCGTCGTCGAACTGGCCGGCATCGGCCCGGGCCCCTTCGCGGCCATGCTCCTGGCCGACCTGGGCGCCGACGTGGTCCGCGTCGACCGGCCCGGCGGCGCCGGGCTGGCGATCGATCCGGCGTACGACGTCACCAACCGCAACAAGCGCTCCGTCGTCGTCGACCTCAAGGCCGCGGACGGCCGGGCCCGGGTCCTCGACCTCGTCGAGCGCGCCGACCTGCTCATCGAGGGCTACCGTCCCGGTGTCGCCGAGCGGCTGGGCGTGGGCCCCGACGACTGCCGCGCCCGCAACCCGCGCCTGGTCTACGGCAGGATGACCGGCTGGGGCCAGGACGGCCCGCTCGCCGCCCGCGCCGGGCACGACATCGCGTACATCGCCGTCACCGGCGCCCTCGGCATGATCGGCGACCCGGACGCGCCGCCCGCGATCCCCGCCAACCTCGTCGGGGACTACGCCGGCGGCTCGCTCTACCTGGTCATCGGCCTGCTCGCGGCCCTGCACCACGCCCGGGCCACCGGCGTCGGCCAGGTGGTCGACGCGGCCATCGTGGACGGCACCGCGCACCTCACCGCCATGATCCACGGCATGGTCGCGGCCGGCGGCTGGCAGGACCGGCGCGGGGCGAACCTCCTCGACGGCGGCTGCCCCTTCTACGGCACGTACGAGACCTCGGACGGCCAGTACGTGGCGGTCGGGGCGCTGGAGCAGCAGTTCTACGACGAGTTCGTCGAGCTCCTCGGCATCAAGGACGAGGCCCCGGCCCGCAAGGACGTCGCCCGCTGGGGCGAGCTGCGCGAGGCCGTCGCCGCCCGCTTCCGGACCCGTACGCGGGCGGAGTGGACGGCGGTGTTCGAGGCCAGCGACGCCTGCGTGGCGCCCGTACTCTCGCTGCGCGAGGCCCCGCACCACCCGCACCTCGCCGCCCGCGGCACCTTCGCGGAGGTCGGGAACATCGTCCAGCCCGCCCCCGCGCCCCGCTTCTCCGTCACCCCGGGCGCGCTGCGGACCGGCCCCGCGATGCCCGGCGCGGACACCGCGTCCGTGGCCCTCGACTGGGGCGTACCGGGCCTGGTGGACGCCGGGGCCGCCGTCAGCGACGCCCCCTGAGCGGACCCCCGGACCGCAGGACCCACGACCGAGGACGAAGACGAAGACGAGGAGAAGGCCACGCCCATGGAACTGTCCATGCTGCTGGACTACGCCGGCGACCCGCGCCGGGCCGCCGACGCGGCGGCCGCGCTGGAGAAGGCCGGCCTCGACGCCGTCTGGGTCGCCGAGGCCTGGGGCTTCGACTCCCCGACGATCATGGGCTACCTGGCCGCCCGCACCGAGCGCATGAAGATCGGCTCGGCGATCGTCAACGTCTACTCGCGCACCCCCGCCCTCATCGCCCAGACCGCCGCCGGCCTCGACGCCCTTTCCGGCGGCCGTGCGCTGCTCGGCCTCGGCGCGTCCGGCCCGCAGGTGGTCGAGGGCTGGCACGGGAAGCCGTACGACCGGCCGCTCGGCCGCACCCGGGAGACCGTCGAGCTGTGCCGCCGCATCTGGCGCCGCGAGACCATCGACCACCACGGCATCACCGACATGCCCCTGCCGCCCGAGAAGGGCGGCCGGCACGGCAAGCCGCTGAAGATCCTGACCCGTCCCGTCCGCCGCGACATCCCCGTCTACGTCGCCTCCCTCGGCCCCGCGAACGTCCGCATGACCGCCGAGATCGCCGACGGCTGGCTGCCCACCCTCTTCGTGCCCGAGAAGGCCCGGCAGGTGTGGGGCGCGGCCCTCGACGAGGGCACCGCCCGGCGCGACCCGGCGCTGGGCCCGCTGCAGACCGTGGCCGGCGGGCTGCTCGCCATCGGCGAGGACGCGGCCGCCGCCCGGGACCTGGCCCGGCCGCAGATCGCCCTGTACGTCGGCGGGATGGGCGCGGTCGGCAAGAACTTCTACAACGACCTCGCGGTCGCCTACGGCTACGGCAAGGAGGCCCGCGAGATCCAGGAGCTCTACCTCGCGGGCCGCAAGCGGGACGCCGCCGCGGCCGTACCCGCCGAGCTCTGCGAGCTCATGAGCCTGTGCGGGCCGGCCGGCTACGTCCGCGAGCGCATCGAGGCCTTCCGCGAGGCGGGCGTCACGATGCTCAACGTCAACCCCGTGGGGCCCGAGCCCGCCCGCCTGATCGAGACCGTCAAGGGCTGGCTCCGGTGACCCGGCCGCCGGCAGCCCGTACGAACGCCCCGAGGGGGAGCGGATGAAGCGACAGATCTACACCGAGGACCACGAGGCGTTCCGCGAGACGGTGCGCACCTTCCTCGCCAAGGAAGTGCTGCCGCACTACGACCGGTGGGAGCAGGACGGCATCGTCTCCCGCGACGCCTGGCGCGCCGCGGGCCGGCAGGGCCTGCTCGGCCTCGCCGTGCCCGAGGCGTACGGGGGCGGCGGCAACCCGGACTTCCGCTACGCGGCCGTGCTGGCCGAGGAGTTCACCCGGGCGGGCGCACCCGGACTGGCGATCGGCCTGCACAACGACATCATCGGCCCGTACCTGACCTCGCTGGCCACCGAGGAGCAGAAGCGCCGCTGGCTGCCGGGCTTCTGCTCCGGCGAGACGATCTCGGCCATCGCCATGACCGAGCCCGGCGCCGGCTCCGACCTCCAGGGCATCCGCACCACCGCCGAGGACCGCGGCGACCACTGGCTGCTCAACGGCTCGAAGACCTTCATCTCCAACGGCATCCTGGCCGACCTCGTGATCGTCGTCGCCAGGACCACCCCGGAGGGCGGGGCGCACGGACTGTCGCTGCTGGTGGTCGAACGGGACGCACCGGGCTTCGAGCGCGGCCGCAACCTCGACAAGATCGGCCAGAAGTCCCAGGACACCGCCGAGCTGTTCTTCACCGACGTGCGCGTCCCCAAGGAGAACCTGCTCGGCGAGCTCAACGGGGCCTTCCTCCACCTGATGACCAACCTCCCGCAGGAGCGGCTGGCCATCGCGATGGCCGCGATCACCGCCGCGGAGCACCTGGTGGAGATCACCACCACGTACGTCAAGGAGCGGGAGGCCTTCGGCCGGCCGCTGGCCCGGCTGCAGCACATCCGCTTCGAGATAGCCGAGATGGCCACCGAGTGCGCCGTCACCCGCGCCTTCCTCGACCGCTGCATCACCGAGCACGCCGACGGCCAACTGGACGCCGTGCACGCCTCGATGGCCAAGTGGTGGGCCACCGAACTGCAGAAGCGGGTGGCCGACCGGTGCCTGCAGCTGCACGGCGGGTACGGGTACATGACCGAGTACCGGGTGGCCCGCGCCTTCACCGACGGCCGCATCCAGACCATCTACGGCGGCACGACCGAGATCATGAAGGAGATCATCGGCCGCTCGCTGCTGGGCTAGGCGACCGCCCCCCGGAGACGACCGCCCCGGAGCCGTCCCCCCCCTCTCACTTCTTCCGCACCCTCGCTCGACCTCCCGAAAGGCTTGACCAGTGAGCAGCGAAGCTTACGTGTACGACGCGATCCGCACCCCGCGCGGGCGCGGGAAGGCCAACGGCGCCCTGCACGGCACCAAGCCCATCGACCTCGTCGTGGGCCTCATCGACGCGCTGCGCGAGCGCAACCCGTCCCTGGACCCGGCCACCATCGACGACATCGTCCTCGGCGTCGTCGGCCCGGTCGGCGACCAGGGCTCCGACATCGCGCGCATCGCGGCGATCGCCGCCGGTCTGCCCGACACCGTCGCCGGCGTCCAGGAGAACCGCTTCTGCGCCTCCGGTCTGGAAGCCGTCAACATGGCCGCCGCCAAGGTCCGCTCCGGCTGGGAGGACCTCGTCCTGGCCGGCGGCGTGGAGTCGATGTCGCGCGTCCCCATGGCCTCCGACGGCGGCGCCTGGTTCGCCGACCCGATGACCAACTGGGACGTCAACTTCGTCCCCCAGGGCATCGGCGCCGACCTGATCGCCACCATCGAGGGCTTCTCCCGCCGCGACGTCGACGAGTACGCCGCCCTCTCCCAGGAGCGCGCCGCCACCGCCTGGAAGGAGGGCCGCTTCGAGCGGTCCGTGGTCCCGGTCCTCGACCGCAACGGCCTGACGGTCCTCGACCACGACGAGTTCATCCGCCCCGGCACCACCGCGGACTCGCTCGCCAAGCTCAAGCCGTCCTTCGCGGACATCGGCGAGCTCGGCGGCTTCGACGCGGTCGCGCTGCAGAAGTACCACTGGGTCGAGAAGATCGACCACGTGCACCACGCCGGCAACTCCTCCGGCATCGTCGACGGCGCCTCGCTCGTGGCCATCGGCTCCCGCGAGGCCGGCGAGCGCAACGGCCTCACGCCCCGCGCCCGCATCATCTCGGCCGCCGTGTCCGGCTCCGAGCCCACCATCATGCTCACCGGCCCGGCCCCGGCCGCCCGCAAGGCCCTCGCCAAGGCCGGCCTCACCATGGACGACATCGACCTCGTCGAGATCAACGAGGCCTTCGCCGGCGTCGTCCTGCGCTTCGTCAAGGACATGGGCATCGGCCTGGACAAGGTCAACGTCAACGGCGGCGCCATCGCGCTGGGCCACCCGCTCGGCGCCACCGGCGCCATGATCCTCGGCACCCTGGTCGACGAGCTGGAGCGCCAGGACAAGCGCTACGGCATGGCCACCCTCTGCGTCGGCGGCGGCATGGGCATCGCCACCATCGTCGAACGCCTCTGAACCCGTCCTGTATCCCACCCCAGGCACGCCACCGACACGGAAGTTGAGAACATGAGCGAGTCCACCACGATCCGCTGGGAACAGGACGAGACCGGCGTCGTCACCCTCGTCATGGACGACCCCAACCAGTCCGCCAACACCATGAACCAGGCCTTCAAGGACTCCATCGCGGCCATCGCCGACCGCGCCGAGGCCGAGAAGGACTCCATCCGCGGCATCGTCTTCACCTCGGCGAAGAAGACCTTCTTCGCCGGCGGCGACCTCAAGGACATGATCCGCCTCGGTCCGGAGCACGCCCAGCTGGCCTTCGACACCGGCACCGCCATCAAGCGCTCGCTGCGCCGCATCGAGACCCTCGGCGTCCCGGTGGTCGCCGCCATCAACGGCGCCGCCCTGGGCGGCGGTTACGAGATCGCCCTGGCCTGCCACCACCGCGTCGCCCTCGACGCCCCCGGTTCGAAGATCGGCCTGCCCGAGGTCACCCTCGGCCTGCTGCCGGCCGGCGGCGGCGTCACCCGCACCGTACGCCTCATGGGCATCGCCGACGCCCTGCTCAAGGTGCTGCTCCAGGGCACCCAGTACAACCCGCAGCGGGCGCTGGACAACGGCCTGGTCCACGAACTGGCCGCGACCCCCGAGGAGATGCTCGCCAAGGCCCGCGCCTTCATCGACGCCCACCCCGAGTCCAAGCAGCCCTGGGACGTCCCCGGCTACCGGATCCCGGGCGGTACGCCGTCGAACCCGAAGTTCGCCGCCAACCTGCCGGCCTTCCCGGCCAACCTCAAGAAGCAGCTGAACGGCGCCCCGTACCCGGCCCCGCGCAACATCCTCGCCTGCGCCGTCGAGGGCACCCAGGTCGACTTCGAGACCGCCCTGACCATCGAGGCCCGCTACTTCACCGAGCTGGTCACCGGCCAGACCGCGAAGAACATGATCCAGGCGTTCTTCTTCGACCTGCAGGCCGTCAACTCCGGCCAGTCCCGCCCCAAGGGCGTCGAGCCCCGCAAGGTGACCAAGGTCGCCGTCCTCGGCGCGGGCATGATGGGCGCCGGCATCGCCTACTCGTGCGCGAAGGCCGGGATCGAGGTGGTCCTGAAGGACGTCAGCACCGAGGCCGCCGCCAAGGGCAAGGCGTACTCCGAGAAGCTGCTGGACAAGGCGCTCTCCCGCGGCCGCACCACCGAGGCCAAGCGTGCCGAACTGCTGGCCCGGATCACCCCGACCGGTGACGCGGCCGACCTGGCCGGCTGCGACGCGGTGATCGAGGCCGTCTTCGAGGACACCGCGCTCAAGCACAAGGTGTTCCAGGAGATCCAGGACGTCGTCGCCCCCGACGCGCTGCTGTGCTCCAACACCTCCACGCTGCCGATCACCACCCTCGCCGAGGGCGTCTCCCGGCAGGCGGACTTCATCGGCCTGCACTTCTTCTCGCCGGTCGACAAGATGCCGCTCGTCGAGATCATCAAGGGCGAGCGCACCGGCGACGAGGCCCTGGCCCGCGCCTTCGACCTGGTCCGCCAGATCAACAAGACCCCGATCGTGGTGAACGACTCCCGCGGCTTCTTCACCTCCCGCGTGATCGGCCAGTTCATCAACGAGGGCGTCGCCATGCTCGGCGAGGGCATCGAACCCGCGTCCATCGAGCAGGCCGCGGCCCAGGCCGGCTACCCGGCCAAGGTGCTGTCCCTGATGGACGAGCTGACGCTGACCCTGCCGCGCAAGATCCGCAACGAGTCCCGCAAGGCCGTCGAGGCCGCCGGCGGCACGTGGACCGAGCACCCCGCCGACCGGGTCATCGACCGCATGGTCGACGACTTCGACCGCCCCGGCCGCAGCGGCGGCGCCGGCTTCTACGAGTACGTCGACGGCAAGCGCGACCGGCTGTGGCCGGGCCTGCGCGAGCACTTCGCCAAGCCGGGCTACGAGATCCCGTTCGAGGACATGAAGGAGCGCATGCTCTTCGCCGAGGCGCTGGACACCGTCCGCTGCTTCGAGGAGGGCGTCCTGACGTCCGTGGCCGACGCCAACATCGGCTCCATCATGGGCATCGGCTTCCCGGCCTGGACCGGCGGCGTGATCCAATACATCAACGGCTACGAGGGCGGCGTCGCCGGCTTCACCGCCCGCGCCCGCGAACTGGCCGCGGCCTACGGCGAGCGCTTCAACCCGCCGGCCCTCCTGATCGCCAAGGCCGAGTCCGGCGAGACCTTCACCGACTGACGGCCCGGCCCCCGGCACTCCGACGCGCCGCCGACCCCGACGGGTCGGCGGCGCGTCGGCGTTCGCCGCCGACAGGGGCGGAGGCCTCAACGCGCCGCCGGGTCCGCCGGGGTGAAGGCCGCGCGGAGTTCCTCGCGCAGCGAGCGTTGGAAGGCGGTGACCAGGGCCTGCACGACCATCGGCTGCATGTGGGCCGACAGGGACTTCATCGCCTCCACCTGCTCCGGGTCGTCCTCGCCCGCCGTGAAGGGGCTCCACACCTCGTCCCGGAACAGCCGCGTCAACTCGTGCGCCGCCGACCGGGCGTGCTCCAGCAGCACCCGCCGGGCGGCCAGGATCGTCCCGTGCGTGATCGGCACGTCCAGCAGGGCCACCCCGAGCCGCAGCAGCCCCAGCTCCACCCGGTACCCGTCGCCCGCCGGCGCCAGCACGTTCATCGCCGCCAGCCGCCGCACGTCCGTGTCGGACAGCGCCCGGCCGGCCCGCCTCTCCAGCTCCGGCCGGTCCAGCTGCTCGGCCGCGTCGGGCGCCCAACTCGACACCAGCGCACGGTGGATCGCCAGGTCGTGCGGGCTCAGATCGTCCGGCAGCGCGTCCAGGTACCGCTCGATCGCCGACAGGGTCATGCCCTGGTGCTGGAGCTCCTCGATCAGCGCCAGCCGGGACAGGTGCTCGGGCCCGTAGTGCCCGACCCTGCGCGGTCCGATCACGGGAGGGGGCAAAAGCCCGCGCGTGCTGTAGAAACGTACGGTGCGAACGGTCACCCCCGCCTTGGCCGCCAGTTCGTCGACGGTGAGCGCGGGCTCGGCTGCTGCCGGGGTGTTCATCGTTCCGCCTCGCTCTCTGATCCACGGCTTGGGTTCAACAGTATTGCTGTCGCACCAACGATGTGAAACGCCCAGGAGCTGCTGCCATGACGACGAACCTGGTACTGCCCGGACGACCCGACGCCCTGACCCTCCCCGCCCTCCTGCACCGCAACGCCGAGGACCACGGCGCCCTCCCCGCCCTCTCCTGGCGCGAGGGCCCCGGCTGGACCACCCTGACCTGGGCAGACGTACGCCGTGAGGTCGCGGTCCTCGCCTCCGGGTACGCCGCCCTCGGCGTCCGGCGCGGCGAGCACGTCCTGATGATGATGGGCAACCGCCCCGAGCACTGGCTCACCGACCTCGCCCTGGTCCACCTCGGCGCCGTCCCCGTCACCGTCTACGGCACCTCCGCGCCCGAGCAGATCGCCCACATCGCCCGCCACAGCCGCGCCCGCCTCGCCGTCGTCGAGGGCGCCCGCGAACTGCCCCGCTGGGAACCGCTGCTGGACGCCCCGGACACCCCGCTGGAACGGCTGGTGGTGGCCGAGGCCGCCGAGGCCGGCCCGCACCGCACGTACGGGGCCGTGCACGCGGCCGGCGCCCGCTCGTACCAGGGCACGGACGCCTTCGAGAAGGCCTGGCGCGACCTGTGCCCCGAGGACCCGCTGACCGTCGTCTACACCTCCGGCACCACCGGCGACCCCAAGGGCGTCCGGCTGACCCACCGCAACATCCTCCTGCAGTCCGTACGGCTGGACCGCCGCACCGACCTGCCCGAGCACGCCGAACACGTCTGCTACCTGCCCTTCGCGCACATCGCCGAACGGATCCTGGGCATCTACCTGCCGCTGCTGCGGGCCGCACACGTCCGGTTGTGCGCCGACCCGACCGCCGTGGCCGCGGCGGTGCGCGAGCTGCGCCCCGTCCAGTTCTTCGGCGTCCCGCGGGTCTGGGAGAAGCTCGCCGCCGGCCTGCGCGCCGCGCTGACCCAGCTGCCGGCGGCGCAGCAGGAGGCCGTGGAGGCCGCCACCGCGCTCGGCCGGACGCACGCCGGGCACCGCGAGCGGGGCGAGGAGGTGCCGGCGGAGCTGGCCGCCTCGTACACCGAGGCCCGCGAGCGCGTACTGGTCCCGCTGCTCACGCTGGCCGGACTGGACCGGCTGGTGTGGACGGCCAGCGCCACCGCGCCCATGCCGCTGGACGTCGTCCGCTTCTGGTCGGGCTTCGGCATCACGATCATGGACGCGTGGGGTCTCACCGAGACCTCCGGCGTCTGCACCGTCAACAGTCCGGACGGCTTCCGGCTCGGGTCCGTGGGCACGCCCATCGAGGGGCTGGAGCTGCGCGTCGCCGAGGACGGCGAGATCCTGGCCCGCGGCGCCACGGTCTTCGCCGGCTACCTGCGGCCCGACGGCGGCCTGGAGGGCGCGACCGACGCGGACGGCTGGTTCCCGACCGGGGACGTGGGCCGGATCGACGACGACGGGTTCCTGTGGCTCACCGACCGCAAGAAGGAACTCATCATCACGTCCAACGGCAAGAACGTCTCGCCCGCCCTGGTCGAGAACACCCTCAAGGAACACCCGCTCATCGGGCAGGCGTTCGCGCACGGCGACGGCCGCTCGTACCTCGTCGCCCTGCTCGTCCTCGACCCCGAGCTGGCCCCCGCCTGGGCCGCCGCCCGCGGCATCCGGGCCCACGACCTGGCGGAGCTGGCCGCCCACCCGGCCGTGCGCGACGAGGTCGAGCGGGCCGTCGCGGCCGCCAACGCGCGGCTCAACCGCACCGAGCAGATCAAGCGCTACCGGCTCCTCACCGAGGAATGGGGCCCCGAGACCGGGGAGCTCACCCCGTCGCTGAAGCTGCGCCGCCGGGTCATCAGGGACGTGTACGCGGACGCCCTCGACGCGCTGTACGAGTGACGCGGAATGGCCGGCCGGACGCTTCCCGGCCGGCCCCTCCGCTCACGCGATCGGAAGACCGTAGTGCGCCTTGAGGGAAGCGCGAGCGATGTTCGACTGGGCCTCTGGGTACGCCTCGCGCGCGAGGTCGGCGTACCTCTTGCGCACCTCGTCCGAGAGGTTGAGGGCTCGGAGGGATGAGGCCCCGGCCGTGCAGGCCGGGGCCCGAGGATCGCAGCCGGTGTACGCCCCCGGGCGAGGCTCGCTACTCGCCGGCGCCCATCACGGAGTCGCGCTTGTCGTACCAGCGCAGCGAGTCCCGGATGCCGTCCTCGATGGAGTACTCGGCCTTCCAGCCGAGGAGCTCGCGGGCGAGGTCCACGCGCGCGTAGGCGCCGGCGGAGTCTCCGGGCCGGCGGCCGGTCTCGACGATGGTCAAGGGCACTCCTGTGACGGTCTCGAACGCGGCGACCAGTTCGCGCACGGTGGTCCCGCGGCCGGTGCCCAGGTTGATGACGCGGTACGGGGCGGAGCGGGTCACGGCGTCGAACCGTTCGATGGCCTTGACGTGCGCTGACGCGAGGTCCCAGACGTGGACGTAGTCACGGACGCCGGACCCGTCGCGGGTGGGGTAGTCGGTCCCGGTGATGGAGAACGGCTCGCCCGCGTGGTGCACGTCGATCATCTTGCCGAGGGCGTGCGTGGGCGTGCGGACCTGGAGACCGGTGCGAAGCCGGGGGTCGGCGCCGATCGGGTTGAAGTAGCGCAGGGAGATCACGTTGAGTGTTCCGGCCGCGGCAACGTCGCGCAGGATCGTCTCGAACGTTGCCTTGGTACGGGCGTACGGGCTGAGGGTCTCGAGGGCGGATTCCTCGTCGACGGAGAAGTCCGATGGGTCCGCGTGGTAGATAGAGGCCGAACTGCTGAACAGGAGGTTTCGGCAGCCGTTCCGGACCAGGTGCTCGAGGAACTCGACGCCCTTGGAGACGTTCTCGCGGTAGTAGCCCAGCGGGTTGGCGACGGAGTCGGGCACGACGATCAGCGCGGCGCAGTCGACCGCGGCCGTGATGTCGGGGTGCTCGGTGAAGACCTGGTCGATCAGTGCCCCGTCGCTGATGTCGCCCTCGTAGAAGATGCGGCCGGCGGTGAACTCGCGGCGGCCTGTGGCGAGGTTGTCGAGGACGACGGGAGTGATGCCGTTGTCCGTGCAGGCGGAGGCGATGGTGCTGCCGATGAAGCCGGCGCCCCCCGCGATGAGTACCTTCAAGGGTCTGTTCCTCGTTCGTAGGTTCGGGTGCTGTCAGTTCAACCGGGTCGTCGGTATCGTCCCCGGGCCGTTCCGGCACGGGCCGAGGGCGGCGCAGCAGCTGCGCCGCCCGTGGGTGCTGCCGGCATGGTGCCTCAGGGCAGCAGGTGCGCGCGTACGGGTCGCCACTCCATTGCGTGGTGGATGGCCTGCGCAACGGTCAGCGAGGGCGACCAGCCGAGGAGGTCGGTGGCGCGGGCGTTGTCCATCGTGAAGCCGGCCACGTCGCCCGGGCGCGCCGGCGCCTCCTTGAGGTGGATGGTGTGTCCGGTTGCCGCCTGGAAGGCGTGTGCGAGTTCGCGCACCGTGGTGCCGGTGCCGCTGGAGATGTTCAGTGCCTGGTATGAGGCATCAGCGGTGACCGCGTCGAAGCGTCGGAGCGCGGCCACGTGGGCGGCAGCGAGGTCCCACACGTGGATGAAGTCGCGCAGGCCGGAGCCGTCCCGGGTCGGCCAGTCAGTACCCATGAGGGTGAACGGTGCGCCGTCCTCCGCGGCGGCGATGAGCCGACCGAGGAGGTGCGTGGGCCTGTCGGCCTGGAGGCCGGTGCGGAGGTGGGGGTCGGTGCCGATCGGGTTGGCGTAGCGCATGGCGATGGCGGACAGGCCCGTGGCCTCGGCGGTGTCCTTCAGGAACGCCTCGCACGCGGCCTTGGTGCGTCCGTACGGGCTGATCGGGTCGAGGGTGGCCGACTCCGGCACGGTGGCTGTGGTTGGCCCGTAGACGGCGGCCGACGAGGCGAACAGCATGCGCTGGCAGTCGTTTCGGAGCAGGTGCCCAACGAGGGAGATTGTGCCGACCAGGTTCTCGCGGTAGTACAGGAGCGGATCGGTGGTCGACTCGGGCACGGTGCTGAGGGCCGCGCAGTGGATCACTGCGTACAGGTCGGGATGATCGTCCGCGATCCGGTCGATGAGGGCCCCGTCGGCGATGTCGCCCTGGTACGCCTGGCGGTGGTTGAGGAACTCCACGCGACCGGTGGCCAGGTTGTCGAGGATGATCGGGGTGATGCCGTTGTCGATGCAGGCCGAGGCGATGGTCGAGCCGACGTAACCCGCGCCGCCAGTGATCAAGACCTTCATGCTTCGCCTGCCTCGTCGTGGTTGCTGGCGCATCGGAATCCGGTCT
Source organism: Streptomyces sp. NPDC093225 (assembly GCF_044753805.1). Taxonomy (NCBI): domain Bacteria; kingdom Bacillati; phylum Actinomycetota; class Actinomycetes; order Kitasatosporales; family Streptomycetaceae; genus Streptomyces; species Streptomyces sp. NPDC093225. The sequence continues at coordinate 114,618 of NZ_JBIVNX010000023.1, read as the reverse complement.
GGAAGTTGCTGTACTGGGGGTTACCGGCAAGGCGTTCGGCTGTCCGGCACTGGTAGCGGAAGTTCATCCAGCTGCCGCCCCGGGCGACCCGGTACAGGCCGGCGAGCTGGTCGTACAGCTCGCCGTACGAGCGGTCCGGGTCGTACGGCTGGTACAGGCTCGCTGTCCACTCCAGGGCGTTCCCTGCCATGTCGAGCACGCCGAACGGTGAGGCCCCGGAGGGGAATGCGGCGACCGGCGTGGTGGAGGGCAGGACGGTCTCGCTGCCCTTGCGGTGCCGCTGCCACCAGTCCTTCCAGCCGTCGCTCGCGGTGATCGGGCCGCGGTTCCAGTACTCGGCGCTGTTGCAGGCGTCGACGTCGAACACGTCGCCCCATGGCCATTCGTAGGCCTGCGGGCCGCGCGCGGCGTACTCCCACTCGGCCTCGGTCGGCAGACGCAGGCCTGCCCAAGCGGCGTAGGCGTCGGCGTCGGTGGCGCACAGGTGCACTGCGGGGTGGTCCGGCATGTCCCACCAACACGGCCCCACCGGGCCGGCCGGGTACCGCCAGCACGCACCTTCGGTCTCGTCCCAGAACCGCTCGCCGTACACGAGACCGAAGCCGCGTTCCTCGGCGTGGGTGCGGAACCCGGTGGCCTCGGCGAACGCGGCATATTGGGCGTTGGTGACGAGAGTGCGACTGATCCGGAAGGCAGGCAACTCGATCACTGTCCGCGGCGCCTCGTCCTCGAACCAGGCGCGGGGCAGGTGTTGCTCGTCGGCGATGCGGTCAAGCTGCCGTGTGGTCGTGCCGCGCCGGAGGCAGCCGGCCGGGACCACGAGCATCGACGGGGGCGTCGGCGTTGTCATTTCAGCCCCCTGCCATGGCTGGGATGACCATCACGGTGGCGTCTTCACCGATGGCGGTCTCCGCGGCGCTCTTGCCGGGGATCAGCTCACCGCCGAGAGAGACCGTGACCCAGCTCGCGACGGAGTCGCGTTCGGTGAACAGCCGCTTGCGGACGGGCGGGAAGAGATCTGCAAGGCTAGCGAGGGCCTCCATGACGTTGGCAGCGGTGACCGGCACGGTCTTGTTGCCGCCGGTCTCCAGGGTCCACGCCTGGGGTACCTGTACGTACGGCACGGCAGTCCAATCGGAGTCGGTTGGTGGTGCAGGGTTGGCGTCGTAGCCGCGGCCGGGGCGGGTGTCGCCCGGTGTTCCCGATCGGCGCGACGGTGGGAGGCCGGGGTCAGTGGAGATCCGCGGGATCCTTGTCCGTGATCGGACGGCACCTCGGGTCACCCGGCCTGTGCGCATACTGGTCCGGACGGGCGCCCGAGGCGGAGTCGGGACTGATCTCCCTTGCCTCGCCGCGGATGACTCGCTGGCAGTAGCAGCGGATGCACACGGGTTCCTCAGTGGATTCGCTGCCAGCAGCGTGAGGGGTCGTGCAGGAAGCCAACCCCGCCTTCGCACTTCCGGCAGTCAGACACGGTCGTCCCGAGGCGCTGGACCATGGGCACCTCCTGGGAGCACATCGGGCAGCGCAGCGTCGTACGCCGGCAGACGCCCCCGGGGTGGAGGAGCGAGGGCTGGACGTCCAGGCCGAGGCCCGTCACGAGCAGGTTGGCTGCCTCGGTTTCCATCTGAGCAAGACTGCGCCAGCCGCTCACGACGCCGCCCGCATGTGCTTCATCGGAACGTCGAACTCGCGGTGGTCCTCACCGAGGGCGTAGCCCACCTCCCGGCCGTTCTCGACGACCACGGCCCGGAGCTCGCCCTCGCGCATCGACCGCGTGTCGACGACGCGACGGCCGAGGAGGATGTGGTCAACGTGGTTGAGGGACAGGAGTGTCCAGTCGGCGTCCATGCCCGGGGCTCCCTACCGTCGGCAGCGGATGGTGAGCCAAGAGTGGGCCCGAAGAAGTCTCATAGAAAGGACTTCGCTGGGACTTCTTGCGACGCAGAATGCGACCTCTGAGGGTCCATCTCGGTGAAGTCTCGCCTCAGTTGAGACTTCCTGAGACAGTGGCGGAAACGCACACCCCAGGAGGGCTGCATGGCACGCACCACCGGCAACCCCCGGCTCCGCGCGGCGCGCACCGCCGCCGGCTACCGCTCCCAACAGGAACTCGTCGAGGCCCTCGCGCGCGTAGGCGTCACCGTCGGCCTCAAGCAAATCCAGAGGTGGGAGTCCGACACCCCGCCCTGGCCCTACCCCGACGCCCGTCAGGCCCTGCAGCAGCTGCTCGGCATGGACATGGAGGCGCTCGGCTTCACCCCACCCACCGGCGTCGTGGAACCCGGGCCGCCGCCGGGCTACCTCGCCCCGCCCAACCGCAGCGCCGTGCGCACCTCCAGCACCATGCAGCCCCCGGCCACGGCCGCCGAGTACATGGCAGTCACCCGCTCACACCGGCGGCTGTACTGGAACGTCGCCCCCGCCACCCTGCACCCCGCCGTGACGGCCCACGCCGACCTCGGCGAGGCCCTACTCCCGGCCACCGCGGGGAACACCCGCCAGGCCCTGGCCGGTGCCCTCGCCGAGACCCATCTCCTCGCCGGACGGATAGAGTTCTTCGACCAGCAGGTCCACCCTCGGGCGCACGACACCTGGGTCCGCGCACTCCAGGCAGCCGGCGAGGCCGACGACCCGCTGATGGGGTCCGCGGTCCTCGCGCACATGGCGTTCGGGCCCGGTTGGGCCGGGGATCAGCCCGCTGCAGCGGAGCGGATGATCGCGGCCCGGACGTATGCCCGTCGCGCACCGGCCAGCCCCGAGTTCCTGGCGTGGCTCGACGCCGTCGAGGCCGAGTGCGAGACCCGCTGCGGCAATACCCGCACCGCGTTGAACCTCCTCGCCCACGGCGAGGACGTACTCACCGCCGGGGGACCGCACGCCAACCCCGAATGGATGGACTGGTTCACCCCCGTTCGCCTGCAGGCGTTCAAGGGCAACACCCAGTTGGCCGCCGGCCATCTTCCGCAGGCCCGCGAGACGCTGCTCCGCGTCCTCGAAGACCTCCCGGCCGACGCAGAGAAGCAGCGGACCGTCATCCTGGGCGACCTCGGCGCCGTCGAGGCGGCCGCCGGGAACCCGGAGGCTGCGGCCGAGTACGCCTCCCGCGCCCTCGGCGTGCTCGAGCGGCACTGGTACGCCACGGGGATGGAACGCATCCGCGATGTGCGGCGCGCCCTCACCCCGTGGCAGCACGAGCACTACGTGCGCGACCTCGACGACAGGCTGTACGGCTGGGGGCCGGTGGTCAGCGCACTCGCGAGTTGAACTCGACGATCCGGGCGGGCAGCTCTTCGAGGCTCTCGACCCGGAACGTCGGCAGCTTGAGTGCCTCGGGGGTGTTCCACTGGATCGTCGCCCACGGGCCCCGGCGGATCAGAGCCGTGTGCATGCCGGCTGCCGCCCCAGGGCGGAGGTCGTTGTCGACGCGGTCGCCGACGTAGAGGATCTCGTCGTTGCTGTACGGCACGACCGCGGCGACCCGCTCGAAGAAGGCGAGATCGGGCTTGCTGGCGCCCCAGTCGTCTGAGGTGCCGATCAGGTCGACGTCGCCGGTGAACAGCTCGCGCAGCAGCCCACCGGCACGCACCGTCTGGTTGCCCGCGATCCCCAGCCACAGGCCGGACGCCCGCAGGGCCGCCAGCGCGGGCCGGACGTCAGGGTAGAGGTCGTCCTCGCCGAACCACTCCGGCTGGCCAGCCTCGGCACGGGCCGCCCGCTGGGCGGTGAGGTCGAACCCGGGCTGGAACTCTTGGAAGGTCTCGCGGTAGTCGCGGCCCTGGGCGACGACCGCCCCGAACATCGCCGCGAACGTGTGCCGTGGAACGCCGAGCCAGTCCGCCCACGTGCCGTACTCCCGGGTCTCGTCGACCAGGCACTCACCGACATCGAAGACCACAGCGCGAATCGTCATGCGGTCACCCTATGGCGCCCGCGTACACGACCACGCTCCTCCCCGTTGATGGGCTGCGAGGGGGCGTGGCCGGCCCGGCGTCGTTCTACCGGGCGACGAGCGCGAGGGCGCCCGTCACGGCTCCACCGAGACCGGCAAGGACCCGATGGTCGGCAGGGGGCAACGAGCCCGCTCCAGCGCCCGGAGCCGGGTCTCGTGGTTGTCGACGTCCTTGCGCAGCTCCCCAGCGCTGCCGTGGATCCCGGCCGGCCCCTCCGCCCTCGCCCCGTTCCTTGCCCTTCAGCCCTTGCCCTGCACGGTGTGCTGCGTCAGCGCGCGGTCAACGGGTAGTGGTCCGACAGGTTGCTGTAGGTGTAGTCCTTGCCCCAGCTGGACACGGTCCAGGGCGCGCTCTGCTCCTTGACCACGTTGTTGTTCCAGCCCGCCGGGCGGACGTGGCCGGCCCGGTGCAGGACGTAGTCGAGGTCCTCGCGCGGGTCCGTCGGGTAGCGGTAGTTCGCGATCGAGTTGTCCTGCGTGTCGAAGGAGTACGGGTGCCCGGTGCGGCTGTCGGCGCCGACCAGGCCCGCGTCGGCCAGCATGGAGGCGTACTCGGGGGTGCGCGAGTCCACGTTCATGTCGCCGGCCACAAGCACCTCCTCGCCCGCCGGGATGTTCTTGGCGTCGAGGAAGGCGTCGATCGCCTTGAACTGGCGGCTGCGCATCTGAGCCGCCTCACCCGCGCCGCAGCCCGGGTCGGTGGACTGCGCGTGGGTGCCGACGACGTGGACCCTGGTGCCGTTGACGTTCAGGACGACGTACGCGAAGCCCTTGTTGGACCACCAGTCGGCGCCGCACGCGTCCTTGTAGACGTACTGCTCCTTGCGCACGATCGGCCACTTGCTGAGGATCGTGACGCCGCCGTCCTCGGGGGTGGTCGAGGAGTACGAGCCGCTGGTGGCGTCCCAGCCGGACTTGGAGCGGCCCACGACCGGGGTCTGGTACGGGTACTCGGCGGCCGCGTTGGACTTGAGCGCGTCGGAGGCGCCGTTGTCGAACGCCTCCTGCAGCACGACCACGTCCTGGCCCTTGAAGAACGACGTCTTCGGTATCTCCGCGGCGCGGTGGTCCTGGCCCCAGTTGGGGTAGAGGCTCTTGCTCATCAGGAACACGTTGTACGTCAGCACGCCGAGCCGCGGCGCCGCCGTGTCCGTCTCCGCGGCCGAGGCGGCGGGCGCGGTGGTGGCGGTGAGCGCGGCAGCGGCCAGGGCCGCGACGGCCGCGGCAGCGGCCTGCGTGCGGCGGTGCTTGAAGGGCGCCATGAAGTCTCCTGTTTCCCGAAGAATCCTGTGGGGTGGCAGTGCCCGGCCATCAAAGCAGCCGCAGTTACCTTCGGGTAACACCCATGCACCGGGAATCTTGACGGCCCGGGACGAGCAGGTGGGACCGCCCTCACGGCGGATACTGGGGGCATGGACACGAGTCGGACCGACCCCCCGCCGCCCCCGCCCGGCGGCGTGCTGTGGACCGTCGCGGGCGAGGTCCGCGCCCTGCTGATGCTGCCCGCCGCGTTCACGATGCAGGTCGCCCACCCGGCCGTGGCCGCCGGCGTGGACGCCCACTCGGTCTTCCGCACCGACCCCTGGGGGCGCGGCGAGCGCTCCCTGCGCTCCGTCCAGCTGTGGGTGTACGGGGGCGACGCCGCGGCCGAAGAGGGGCGCCGGGTGCGCCGGCTGCACCGCGACATCCAGGGCGTCGACGCCCACGGCCGCCGCTACCACGCCCTCGAGCCGGCGTACTACTCCTGGATCCACGCCACCGGCTTCCCGGTCTACACGTACGCGCTCGGCTACCTCTGGCGCCCCCTGACGAAGGCTCAGGAGCGGTGCCTGTACGCCGAATGGCTCCAGGTCGGCAGGGTGCTCGGCATCCACGACCGCGACATGCCGCAGACCGTCGAGGAGTTCTGGCCGCACTACCGCAAGGTGCTCGCGGAGGAGATCGAATCCACCGCGGTGGCCCGCGAGTTGGTCGCCACCGACGTCCCGCTGCCCGCCCCAACCGGCGGTCCGCTGCCGGTGCGGCTGCTGGTACGGGCCGCCTGGCCGCTCCTGCGCCGGCTCTTCCTGCGCTTCCGGGCCTTCGTCACCGTCGGCCTGATGCCGCCCGACGCGCGCGCGGCCATCGGGCTGGAGTGGACCGACGCCCAGGAGCGCAGGCTGCGCCGCTTCTGCCGGGTGGTGCGCGCCGTGGTGCCCGTCCTGCCCGAGCGGCTGCGCTACCTCCCGCTAGCCCGCGAGGCCCGGCAGCGCCACCGCGCCGCCGCCCGCTGAGGGGCGACGGCGCGGCGGGGGCCCGGCCGGTCAGCGCTCGTGGATCGTGTCCGTGGCTGCGATCTTCTTCCACGACTTCGGCTCGGTCCGGGGGCCGGCCGCGGCGCGGTCTGCGGCCGCCGAGGTCCGCGGACCCCTGGCGTTCACCGGCGCCGTGGCCTTGGTGCCCGGCCGGGTCTTCGCCGGCGGGGCGAAGGCCGGCTTGCCCGGGGTGAACAGCCAGTCGTCGAAGAGCGCCGCCAGCGGCTTGCCCGAGATCCGCTCCGCGTACTTCACGAAGTCGCCCACCTTGGCGTTGCCGTACGCGTGCTCCGCGGGCCAGCCCTTCAGGATCCGGAAGAACACCTCGTCGCCGACCGCGTTGCGCAGCGCCTGGATCGCGATCGCGCCCCGGTCGTACACGGCGCCGTGGAACTGGTTGTCCGGACCCGGGTCACCCGGCTTGACCTGCCAGAACGGGTCGTCCGCGGGGTGCTGGTCGTACGCCCACCGCGCCAGCTCCTGCGCGGTGCCCTCGCCCTCCTTCTCCGACCACAGGAACTGCGCGTAGCGGGCGAAGCCCTCGTTGACCCAGATGTCCTTCCAGTTGTTCACGGACACGCTGTCGCCGTACCACTGGTGGGCCAGTTCGTGGACCACGACGGAGACGTTGGCGCCGTTCGCGAACTGGCGCGGGCTGTAGAACGGCCGGGTCTGCGTCTCCAGCGCGAAGCCGCTGGTCACGTTCGGCACGTACCCGCCGATCGCGTTGAAGGGGTACGGGCCGAAGACCCCGGTCAGCCACTCGGCGACCTCGGTGGTGCGCTCGACGCTGGCGCGCGCGGCGCCCGCGTTGTCACCCAGGTCCGGGCTGTACGCGTTCAGGACGGGCAGGCCGTCGGAGGTCTTGTCCGTGGTGATGTCGAACTTGCCGATGGCGAGGGTGGCCAGGTAGCTCGCCTGCGGCTTGTTGGACCGCCAGTTGTAGCGGGTCCAGCCCACGCGCGAACTCTGCGACTGGAGCACGCCGTTGCTGATCGCCTGCAGGCCGTCCGGGACGCTGACCGACACGTCGAACGTGGCCTTGTCGAGCGGGTGGTCGTTGCTCGGGAACCACCAGACCGCGGAGTCCGGCTCCTGCGCGGCGACCGCGCCGTCCGGGGTGCGCACCCACGCGCTCCAGCCGTCCACCTTGAACTCCGAGGGCTTGCCCGCGTACTTGACGACGACGGTCACGGCCTTGCCCTTGGGCAGCGGAGCGGCAGGGGTGACCTCAAGCTCCGACGCGCCGGAGGTCGCGTAGGCGGCCTTGACGCCGTTGACGCGCACCTCGCTCACCTTGAGCCCGAAGTCGAGGTCGAAGCGGGACAGGTCCTGCGTCGTGGTCAGCAGGAGGGTGGCCGTGCCCTCCAGCAGGTCGGTCCTGGGCTGGTACTTCAGCCTCAAGTCGTAGTGCGACACGTCGTATCCGCCGTTGCCGCTGGCCGGGTAGTACGAGTCGCCGATGCCCGGGGCGCCGGGTACGTAGCTCGCGGCCGATGCCGGGATCGCCAGCAGGAGGGAGGCGGCGAGCACGCTCGGGACGAGGACTTTGCGGTGCACGAATGCTCCAAGGGGGTGGGATGGGCCGTGGGTTGTGGCCGTGGGGGCGGGGTGGGGCCATGTGTGGCGGGGTGGGGCCGGTCCGGACCGTCGTTGGTGATCGACTCTCCGACCGTATTCACGCGCCGCGCCCCACGTCATGTCCATGGCCCCTGCTGCAACACGATCGCCATTCGGCCGTCACGCCCCCGCCGTCGGAGCCCGGTGAGAGCGCCCCGCGGGGCCCGTACGGGCACACGACACCCCCTACGACCGCCACGATCAGGCCGCGGACCGCCGGGCGGGCCCTCCCGGCGGGGCTCCGCAGAACGACCGGAATGGGGTGGGTGCGGGACGGGGCGGGGCGGGGGTGGAGGGGAGTGGGGGATGAGCGAGGGCTGAGCGGCGGCGGGGGTGTGGCGCGGCCGGGACGGGGCGGTGGGCACCGGCCGCGGGGGGACACCGCCGGCACCCCGGCCGACGGCCGATAGAATCGGCCCCCTCATGACTGCAACCCTCGTCGCCAAGGACCTCGCCGCCGGCCACGGCGAGCGCTCGCTCTTCTCCGGCCTCGACCTCGTCGTCGCACCCGGGGACGTCATCGGCCTCGTCGGCGTCAACGGCGCCGGCAAGTCCACGCTGCTCCGCCTCCTGGCGGGCCTCGACACCCCCGAGAACGGCCAGGTGCGGCTCTCCCCGCCCACCGCCAACGTCGGCCACCTCCCCCAGGAGCCCGAGCGCCGCCCCGGCGAGAGCGTCCGCGCCTTCCTGGCCCGCCGCACCGGCGTGGCCGCCGCGCAGGCCGACCTCGACGCCGCCACCGCCGCCCTCGTCGAGGGCGCCCCGGGCGCCGACGACGCGTACGCCGTGGCCCTCGACCGCTGGCTCGACCTCGGTGGCGCCGACCTCGACGAGCGCGCCGAGGAGGTGGCCGACTCGCTCGGCCTCGCCGTCGGCCTCGACCTGCCGATGACCGCGCTCTCCGGCGGTCAGGCCGCCCGCGCCGGCCTCGCCTCCCTCCTCCTGTCCCGCTACGACGTCTTCCTGCTCGACGAGCCGACCAACGACCTCGACCTCGACGGCCTGGAGCGACTGGAGGCCTTCGTCACGGGCCTGCGCGCCGGCACCGTCGTGATCAGCCACGACCGCGAGTTCCTGGCCCGCACCGTGACCGGCGTGCTCGAGCTCGACCTCGCGCAGCAGCAGGTCAACCTCTACGGCGGCGGGTACGAGGCGTACCTGGAGGAGCGCGCCACCGTCCGCCGGCACGCCCGCGAGGACTACGAGGAGTACGCCGACAAGCGCTCCGCGCTCGAGGACCGCGCCCAGATGCAGCGCAACTGGATGGACAAGGGCGTCCGCAACGCCCGCCGCAAGTCGAGCGACAACGACAAGATCGGCCGCAAGCTCCGCTCCGAGTCCAGCGAGAAGCAGGCAGCCAAGGCCCGCCAGACCCAGCGCGCGATCGAACGGCTGGACGTCGTGGAGGAGCCGCGCAAGGAGTGGGAGCTGCGGATGGAGATCGCCGCCGCCCCGCGCTCCGGCTCCGTGGTGGCCGTCCTGCGCGACGCCGAGGTCCGGCGGGGCGACTTCCGCTTCGGACCCGCCACCCTCCAGATCGACTGGGCCGACCGGGTCGCGATCACCGGCGCCAACGGCGCCGGCAAGTCCACCCTGCTCGCGGCCCTCCTCGGGCGCCTCCCGCTGGACTCCGGTGACGCCACCCTGGGCTCCGGCGTGCTGGTGGGCGAGGTGGACCAGGCGCGCGGGCTGTTCCTGGGCGACGAGAGCCTGCTGGACGCCTTCTGCGCCGCCGTCCCCGACATGGAGCCGGCGGACGTGCGCACGCTGCTGGCCAAGTTCGGCCTCAAGGCCGCCCACGTGCTCCGCCCGGCCGCCACCCTCTCGCCCGGGGAGCGCACCCGGGCCGCCCTCGCCCTGCTCCAGGGCCGCGGGGTGAACCTCCTCGTCCTCGACGAGCCGACGAACCACCTCGACCTGCCGGCGATCGAACAGCTGGAGTCCGCGCTGGCGGCCTACGAGGGCACGCTCCTCCTCGTCACCCACGACCGCCGCATGCTGGACGCCGTCCACACGACCCGCCGCCTGGAGGTGGCGGAGGGCAAGGTCACGGAACTCTGACGAGCGCCGGGTGCCGGGCGTCGGTGCCGGTTGACGAGCGCCGCGTCCTGGCCCCCGACGCAGGGATCTGGCCCCCGACGCCGGGCCCAGGACGCCGTGGGCACGTACCTCCGCCCACCCCACGAAGCGAGAGCGTCCCGTGGTGTGTGGGGGAGGCGCTTGACAGGGGTGGCAGGCTGGACCGGAGGTAGGCCCGGGCCTGGGGTGGCCGCAGGCCAGGGCCGAAGGCCCCGAAGCCCCAGGGGTGGGCCTGCCGCAGGGCCTGCAGGCCGCCCCTGTCAAGCGCCGAGGGGACCCACACACCACGGGACCCACCGAGCGTCCCCCGGCCCCCTCCCCGGCCCCGTTCCCCGGACTCCGCTGCTGCCTCCGGCCGCACCGCCTCGCGGGATCGGAGGCCTCACACCCCGCCCGGAGCCCGCCGCGTCCGCGCCATGCGCCGCGCCACCACCCCCCGCGGCAGGTGCCGCACCGCCTGCGCGTACACCCGGTACCGCCACCCCGTCACGCTCACCGGCCGCCCCAGCGCCAGGTCCCGCAGCGCCCGCGTGACCACCGCCTCGGGCTCCAGCCACAGCGCGTCCCGCAGCGCGCTGACGTCCATCCCGGCCCGCTCCTGGAACTCCGTGCGCGTGAACCCCGGCACCACCGCCAGCACCCGCACCCCGTACGGCGCCAGGTCGACCCGCAGCGACTCGCTGAAGGCCGTGAGCCAGGCCTTCGCGGCGCCGTACGTGCCGGTCGGCAGCAGCCCCGCCACCGACGAGACGTTGAGCACCGCGCCCCGCCGGCGCTCCCGCATCCCCGGCACCGCCGCGTGCGTGAGCCGCAGCGGCACCCGGACGAGCAGCTCCAGCATCCGCTCCTCGTCCTCGACCGGGCTGTACGGGAACGGCGCCGGCAGCCCGAAGCCGGCGTTGTTGACGAGCATGTCCACCGGCCGGGCCGGATCCGCGAGCCGCGCCGCCACGGCGTCGCACTGCGCCGGGTCGAGCAGGTCCGCGGGCAGGACCTCCACCGCCACCCCGCGCACGGCGCGCAGCCGTTCGGCGACGGCCTCCAGGCGGTCCTTGTCGCGGGCGACGAGGATGAGGTCGCAGCCCTTGGCGGCGAAGCCGCGCGCGAAGGCGGCACCGAGCCCGGAGCTGGCACCGGTGATGAGGACAGTGGTCACGGGCGGTTCACTTTCGGCTTGCCTGCGGATCGAACGAGCGGGTCACCGGGGCGGCGTGCGCCGCGGCCACCTCTATGAGGAAACGTTTCTCGGCGTCCAGGTCACGGCCACCGGGGGCGCTCTCCCGACCCGTGCCGAGCCCGCCGATCGAGGCGGCGGTGAAGGTCCCCGGCCGCGGCTCCATCCCCGCCGCCTTGGCCCGCGCGGCCTCCGTGATGACGCAGGCCAGCTCGCCGGCCTCCGGCTGCGGGTACGCGCCCGGGTCCGCCAGCGCGACGTACGCGCGGGCCAGCTCCGGGACGCCCGGGGCCACGTACTCGCCCAGCACCAGGATGGCGTCCCGCGTCTCGATCACGCGGCGGTAGACGAGCAGTCGGCGGGTCATCGGGGGCCACAGGAGTTCGACCAGCCGGGTCGCGCGCGGCTTGTGCAGCGCCACGTGCGGCACCGCGTCGACGAGCTCGCGCCACAGCGGCCAGAGCAGCCAGGCGGTCCGTACGTCGCCCACCGTGCGGCGCGCGGTGTAGAGCGTCGGCACGAGGATGGCGGCGGCCCGCAGCAGACCGTGCGTGTTCATCAGCAGTGCCATGTACGGCATTTGGGCGGTGACGCCGAAGACGGCCTTCAGCAGGTAGCAGAACCAGAAGACCCCGGCCAGCGCGGTTCCCAGCCCGAACAGCCGCAGTCCGGCGCTCAGTCCGGGGCTGACGGCGCGCCGGCCGTAGCGCCAACATACGTACACGCAGGCGGTGTTGGCGGCCAGGTGCGCCGACATCAGGGTCAGCCAGTACGCGAGGGACGGCAGCGGGCTGCCGCCGGGCGGCATCGCGTGCACCGAGTGCGGCGGGGCGAGCAGGTCCAGCGCCACCAGGGTCCCCAGCCACGCCACGGTCATGACGGACGAGGCGACCTGGAGGCCGCGGCCGCGGGTGGTCGTGGTGGCGACGAAGTACAGCACCGCGCCCGCGGACAGCACGCCCGTCAGGTTGCGGGTCAGGCCCACGGCGTGCGTCCAGTCGGGGAACTTCGCCGCGTACGCGAGGAGATCGGGCAGGTTGAGGGTCATCGCGGCCGCCGCCGTGGCCACGGCCAGCAGCAGCCCGCGCTGCTGGGGCTGCCGTACCGCCGACGGGGCGCGCAACAGGACCGCGAGCCAGAGCACGACCACGCTGGGAACGGCCAGCCAGTCGCCGAGCGCGGCGGCGTCCGCCGCGATCCCGGTCGGCGGGGCGGGGGCGGCGGCCGCCCACACGACGTCCGCGGCCGCCGGTGCCGCGGCCAGTACGGTGTCGCCGGCCCTCACCAGGTCGCACACCGAGGCGATGTCACACACCATGGGGCACCCGCACACCGAGGGCCGACTCGAGCTTCTCCAGGGTCCCTTCGGGCGCCCGGCCCGGCACCAGGCCCGCCTCGATGCGGATCAGACTGGCCAGCATCTCGGCTTCCTGCTCCTGCCGGGTGGTGTAGTTGGTCCGGCCGAGGATCACGGGCGTGTCGCCGGAGCCGGAGTCCTGGCCCTCGAGGGAGTTGTGGTCGAAGAGGATGTGCCCCAACTCGTGCAGCACGATGTGTTCCTGGTGGAGGCGGGAGGTCTGGGCCTCGTAGAACACGTAGTCCACGGTGGCCGTGCCGACCCAGAGGCCGCACACTCCCGACTCGGCCGCCTCCTTGGGCAGCGGGTGGAGCCGGATGGGCCGTCCGCGCCGCGCGGCCACGCGCTCGCACAGTCCGTCGATGGAAAACGGATGCGACAGATCCAGTTGGCTGAGAATCGCTTCGCAGCGTTTGCGCAGCTTGTTTTGCCCGTATGGCATGTGTTCCCTCTTCGAACCCTTCCGCGGGCACCGTCTATAGGCATGGGGGGAAAGTGTCATGACGTCCTGAGCCTTCGAGGTGGCCTCTGGGGGTGCGGTCCTCAGGGGTGGTCCGGGTGGCCGTCGCGGGGGGTCACGGACGGCCTCCCCGCATGCCTACAGATCTTGAGCCTCCCTTGGCAAGACGCGGGGTCCCCTTCCAGCCACCCCACCAGCACCCCTTTCCCGCCGCCCCCGCCCGGCCGCCGGCCTCGCCCCCAGCCTCGTCGGGGCTGGCACGCCGGCTTCGTCGGGGCTCGCACCCCGGCCTTGTCGGGGCTCGCCCCCCAGCCTCGTCGGGGGCTGGCACGCCGGCTTCGTCGGGGCTGGTACCCCCGGCCTTGTCGGGGCTCGCACCGCAGCCTCGTCGGGGCTCGTAACCCCCAGCCCCGCCGGCGTTTGAGGCGCGGGGTCTGGGGCGGAGCCCCAGGAGGGCGGCGCGCAGCGCCTGCCCCGGGTCCGGGGCGGAGCCTCGGGGAAGCGGCGTCCGTGGTCGCAAGCCACGGTTGCGGGAAGGGGCGGGGAGGGGCGATCGCCCCGCAGGGCCCACCGGCCCGAGGACGGGACGGGGCGGGCGGCCCCGGGCGGCGGGGCGGACCCGAGGGCGGACGGGCCCGGGCGTGCAGGACCCGCGGAGACCGGCCGGGTGCGTGGGACCGGCGCCGGACGTGCCCCGCGCGCGTCAGGCCGTGCGACGGGGCCCGCGCGCGTCAGGCCACGGGCCGCGGCCCCGGTGCGTCACCCGCGGAGGCCGGACCCGGGGAGGAGTGGGCCCGGGGAGGAGTGGGCCCGGGCGCCGGACCGGACCGGGGCGACCCGGGTGGAGGCGGGCGGCCCCGGGATGCGCGGCGACGCGCACCCGGGACCGCGGCGCGACGTCAGTCGCGGGTCAGACCGGCCCGGCGAAGGGCGTCGGCCATCGCACTGTTCGAGGGAGCAGGGGCCCCGGCACCACGCCGGTCGCGCTGCCCCCCGCGCGAGCCACCGCCGCCCTGGCCGCGCCCCGCGCCCCCCGCACCGCCGCCGCCGTCACGGCGAGGCTCTCGGCGCGCGTCCCGGCGGTCGTCACCGCCACCGTCGCGGCGCCCGTCACCTCGTCCGTCACCCCGCCCGTCACCTCGGCCACCGCCCCGCTGCCGGGGCGGCCGCGAGGCGTCGTCGCCGCCGGCGGCCGACGCCTCGTCGTCCAGCCGCAGGGTGAGGGAGATCCGCTTGCGCGGGATGTCCACCTCGAGCACCTTCACCCGCACGATGTCACCCGGCTTCACCACGTCCCGCGGGTCCTTGACGAACGTCTTCGACATGGCCGAGACGTGGACCAGCCCGTCCTGGTGCACACCGACGTCGACGAAGGCACCGAAGGCCGCGACGTTGGTCACGACACCCTCCAGGACCATCCCCGGCTCCAGGTCGCCGATCTTCTCCACGCCCTCCTTGAAGGTGGCCGTCTTGAAGGCCGGCCGCGGGTCGCGCCCCGGCTTCTCCAGCTCGCGCAGGATGTCCGTCACGGTCGGCAGACCGAAGGAGTCCGTCACGAACTCCTCGGGCCGCAGCGAGCGCAGCACCGGCGTGTTGCCGACCAGGGCCGCGACGTCGCCGCCCGACTTCTTGCCCATCGCCCGCACCACCGGGTACGCCTCGGGGTGCACGCTGGAGGCGTCCAGCGGGTCCTCGCCGTCGCGGATCCGCAGGAAGCCCGCGCACTGCTCGTACGCCTTAGGGCCGAGCCTCGACACGTCCTTCAGCGACCGGCGGCTGCGGAACGGGCCGTTGGCGTCGCGGTGCGCCACGATGTTCTCGGCGAGGCCGGCGCTGATGCCGGAGACGCGCGAAAGCAGCGGTGCGGAGGCGGTGTTGACGTCGACGCCGACGCCGTTCACGCAGTCCTCGACCACCGCGTCCAGCGAGCGCGACAGCTTCACCTCGGACAGGTCGTGCTGGTACTGGCCGACGCCGATCGACTTCGGGTCGATCTTGACGAGCTCGGCCAGCGGGTCCTGCAGGCGCCGTGCGATCGAGACCGCGCCGCGCAACGACACGTCCATGCCGGGCAGTTCCTGGGAGGCGAAGGCCGAGGCCGAGTACACGGAGGCGCCCGCCTCCGAGACCATCACCTTGGTCAGCTTCAACTCGGGGTGCTTCGCGCACAGTTCGGCGGCCAGCTTGTCGGTCTCGCGGGAGGCCGTGCCGTTGCCGATCGCGACCAGGTCGACCGCGTGCTCCCCGGCGAGCCGCGCCAGCTTGGCCAGCGCTTCGTCCCAGCGGTTCGCCGGCACGTGCGGGTAGACCGTGTCCGTGGCCACCACCTTGCCGGTCGCGTCGACCACGGCCACCTTCACGCCCGTGCGGTAGCCGGGGTCCAGGCCCAGCGTGGCGCGGGTACCGGCGGGCGCGGCCAGGAGGAGGTCGCGCAGGTTCGCCGCGAAGACCTTCACGGCCTCGTCCTCCGCCGCCTGCCGCAGCCGCATCCGCAGGTCGATGCCCAGGTGCACGAGGATCTTGGTGCGCCAGGCCCAGCGGACCGTGTCCGTCAGCCACTTGTCACCCGGCCGGCCCCGGTCGGCGATCCCGAAGCGGTGCGCGACCACGCCCTCGTACGAGGACGGACCCGGCACCTCGCTCGGCTCCTCCGGCTCCAGGGTGAGGTCGAGCACGTCCTCCTTCTCACCGCGCAGCATGGCGAGCACGCGGTGCGAGGGCAGGGCCGTGAACGGCTCGGCGAAGTCGAAGTAGTCGGCGAACTTCGCGCCCGCCTCCTCCTTGCCGTCGCGCACCCGCGCGGACAGCCGCCCCCGGGTCCACATGCGCTCGCGCAGCTCGCCGATCAGGTCGGCGTCCTCGGCGAACCGCTCGGTGAGGATCGCCCGGGCGCCCTCCAGCGCGGCCGCCGCGTCCGCGACGCCCTTGTCCGCGGACACGAACGCGGCCGCAGCGGCGGCCGGTTCGACCGACGGGTCGGCCAGCAGGCTCTCCGCCAGCGGCTCCAGGCCGGCCTCGCGCGCGATCTGCGCCTTGGTGCGCCGCTTGGGCTTGAAGGGCAGGTAGATGTCCTCCAGCCGCGCCTTGGTGTCGGCGGCGAGGATCCGCGCCTCCAGCTCGGCGTCCAGCTTCCCCTGCTCCCGTACGGAGTCCAGGATCGCGGTACGCCGCTCCTCCAGCTCGCGCAGGTACCGCAGGCGCTCCTCCAGGGTGCGCAGCTGCGTGTCGTCGAGCATCTCGGTCGCTTCCTTGCGGTAGCGCGCGATGAACGGGACCGTCGAGCCCCCGTCCAGCAGCTCGACGGCCGCCTTGACCTGCCGCTCCTTGACGCCGAGCTCCTCGGCGATCCTGCCTTCGATGGACTGGCCGGACTGCTGGCCGGGCCGGCTCGCTGCCGTCACGTTTCCCTACCGCCTTCTCGCTCTGCTCGCTGAGCTTGGTAAGGAGCATTGTGGCAGGTGACGCCGGGGGGACGCGGAACCCCGGCTCGACGCGCGGTCCGGGACGCGGTCCGGTATGGGGTCCGGTACGCGGTTCGGGACGTGGTCGGATGCCGGGACCCCGCCCTTCCGCGGCCCGGGCCGCGCGGCCCGGCACCGTCCGCGGAAGGGCGGGGTCCCGGCCCGGCTCAGGACTTGCCGAGCAGGTCCTTCGGGAAGGCGCCCGCGGCGAACATGGTCATGACGAAGCCCTGGCCGAGTTCCGTCAGCCGCACGACGCCGGCCTCGCCGAGGTGGGCGTACGGGGCCAGGTCGAGGCGGTCGGTGATCTCCTCCAGCTCCGCGCGCATCCGGACGCCGTCCTCCGTCAACTCGCCCCCGGCGTCGAGAAGTCCGCGCCCGCGCAGCCGTTCCGCGGCGGCGTCGAGGTCGGCCTCGGACCAGCCGCGCGTGAGGAGCAGCCAGCGCGTGCTCATGCCCTTGCCGGTCGCGCGGTGGCTGACCAGGGCCTCCACGGGGTCGAGCCCCAGGGTGAGGAGGGCGGCGAGGTGGCCGTCGCCGCGGTACTCGCGCAGCAGGGTGGTGGCGTGCCAGTACGCGAGGTGCGGCTCGTGCGGGACCGGGAGGTCGGCGTTGGCGGCGTACAGGGCCCGGGAGTGCGGGCGGCAGGCCTCGGTCGCGCGCAGCGCCAGCTCGGCGGCCTCGGCGAGCTCCGCCGAGGCGATGACCTCCGGGCCCAGCAGCCGGCGCAGCAGCGCGTCGGCCGCGCGCAGCCGGGCGGCCAGCACGTCCTCGGGGGAGGCCACGGACCAGGCGGCGGGCAGGTGCCGGGCGATCATCTCGTGGCTGAAGCTGTAGAACGCCGCAGCCACGGCGCCCGGTCCGACCGCGCCCAGCGGCGCGGCCCGGCCGACGAGGTACGCGGCGTTGCGGTCCTCGAACCCGAGGGAGGCCAGCTCCTCGGCGAGCTCGGGGGAGAAGTAGAGCGTCGAGTGGAAGGGGTTGATCGCGGCGTGGTGACAGCGCCGCGCAGCGCCCGTGGACGTCGTCGTCATGAGGGAGAGGTTACCGACTGGTCGGTACGGCGGTAAGGGGGGGCGGGGTGAGGTGGGTGGGTCGTGGGGGCGCCTGATGAGGGAGGGTCGGCCGCTGCTGCTTGCTGCTGGGTGACTGGGTGGCAGGAAAGGTGGGAAGGGCGTCATTGCGGCCATCGACGGGGGTGGGGACGATGGGGGCATGCCGCAGCGAAACGTGCTGGTCGTCCTCTACGACGCCGTACAGAGCCTGGACGTCACCGGGCCCGTCGAGGTCTTCGCCGGGGCCGAGCAGGCGCACCCCGGCGACGGGTACGCCATCCGCACGGCCTCGCTCGACGGAGCGCCCGTACGGACGTCGAGCGGGCTGACCCTCGTCCCGGACGGCCGCCTGGTCGACGAGCCCGACGCGGACGTCCTGATCGTCCCCGGCGGCGACGGCTCCCGCCGGATCGACCCCCGCCTCACCGAGTGGCTCCGCGAGCGCGGGCCGCGCGCCGGCCGCCTGGTCTCGGTGTGCAGCGGCGCCCTGCTGCTGGCCGAGGCCGGGCTGCTCGACGGCCGTCGCGTCACCTCGCACTGGGTGGTGTGCGAGCAACTCGCCCGTGCGTACCCCGCCGTCGAGGTGGACCCGGACCCGATCTACGTGCGCGACGGGAACCTCGCCACCTCGGCCGGCGTCACCGCCGGCATCGACCTCGCCCTCGCGCTGGTCGAGGAGGACCTGGGGCGTGACACGGCCCAGTTGATCGCCCGACACCTGGTCGTCTACCTGCGCAGACCCGGCAACCAGGCGCAGTTCAGTGCCCAGTTGGCCGCCCAGACCGCGCAGCGCGAACCGCTGCGCGAGGTGCAGCAGTGGATCAGCGAGCACCCGGACGCAGACCTGACCGTGGAGGCGCTCGCCGCCCGCGCCCGGCTCTCCCCCCGCCATTTCGCCCGCGCCTTCCAGGCCGAGACCGGGGTGACGCCCGGCCGGTACGTCGAGCGGGTGCGCGTGGAACACGCCCGTCGCCTGCTGGAGGACAGTGCCGACGGTGTCGCCCAGATCTCCCGCGCCTGCGGGTACGGGACCCCCGAAGCCCTGCGCCGCGCCTTCGTCAAGACCCTCGGGCAGTCGCCGGTGGAGTACCGGCGGCGGTTCGCCCCGGGGGTGGGGGCGGGGGCGGCGGGCGGGGCGGGGTCGCGCGCTGGCGTTCGCGTTCGCGCCTGAGCTGGTCCGGTCGGGCCCGGTGGGTCCGTCCGGCCTGCTGGGGTGCTCGTTCGGCTCGTGGTTCGTCCTGGCGCGGCCCGCCCGTTCGGCTCGGGCTTTGTCTCAGCTTCTGTTCGTACGTTCCAGTTAAGGAGACCCCGTGCAGATCGCCATCGTGCTGTACGACCGCTTCACCGCCCTCGACGCCGTCGGCCCGTACGACACCCTGGGCCGCCTGCCCGGCGCCGAGACCGTCTTCGTCGCCGAGCGGACCGGACCGGTCCGCAACGACTCGGGCTCGCTCGCGCTCGTCGCCGAGCGCACCTTCGCCGAGGTGCCCGCCCCGGACATCGTCATCGTGCCCGGCGGTCCGGGCCAGACCGCGCAGATGGACAACCCCGTCCTGCTCGACTGGCTGCGTTCCGCGGACGCCACCAGCACCTGGACCACGTCCGTGTGCACCGGCTCGCTGCTGCTGGCCGCCGCCGGGCTGCTGGAGGGTCGCCGAGCCACCTCGCACTGGCTCGCGCTGGAGGCGCTCCGGACGTACGGAGCCGCGCCGACGGGGGAGCGGGTGGTGACCGACGGCAAGTACGTCACCGCCGCCGGCGTCTCGTCCGGCATCGACATGGGCCTGACGCTGGTCGGGCGGATCGCGGGGGAGCGCGCCGCCCAGGCCGTACAGCTGCTCACCGAGTACGACCCGCAGCCGCCCTACGACGCGGGCTCGCCGGAGAAGGCGCCGGCGGACCTGGTGGAGGAGTGGCGGGCCAAGAGCCGGTTCATCCTGCAATGACCGGTGGTGGTCGCTGAGGGTGGGGGTGGTGGTCGCTGAGGGGTGGGGGCGGGAGGGCTGCGAGGCCGCCTCGGTGTCGGGGTGGGCTCTCGCTTCGTGGGGCCGTCCCGTGGTGTGTGGGTCCCCTCGCCTCTTGAGGCGTCATGGCCTGCAGGCCCTGCGGCAGGCCCACCCCTGGGGCAAGGGGGCTCCGCCCCTGGCCTTCGGCCACCCCAGGCCCGGGCCTGCCTCCGGACCAGCCTGCCACGACGCCTCAAGAGGCTTCCCCACACACCACGGGACGGCCGACTCCCGTGAGGTGGCGCCCCGGGTTTTGGATGGGGGTGGGTGCCGGGCTCTCTTGAAGGTGGGCGGGAGCGGGGTCTCGCCCGGCCCGGGGCTTCGTGAGGTCGTCCGTACGGAGGTCAGACGGTCCAGGTGAACCGCGGGGGCCGGCGTTCCAGGAAGGCGGCGACGCCCTCCGCGGTGTCGCCGCTGCCGCGCGCCTGCTCCGCCCAGTGCTGCTCGCGGCCGGTCCGGCCGTCGGCGTACTCCTTCGCGGCGGCCTGGGTCAGCTGGGAGCGGGAGGCCAGGACGCGCGTGAACTCCGCCACCCGCTTGTCGAGCTGGCCGGCCGGCAGCACCTCGTCCACCAGCCCGGTGCGCAGTGCCCGCTCGGTGTCGATCAACTCGCCCGAGAAGAGGAGGTACTTGGCCGTGGCCGGGCCCACCAGGGCGACCAGCCGCCGGGTGGTGTCGGCCGGGTAGACGATGCCGAGCTTGGCCGGGGTGATGCCGAACGAGGCGCCCTCCTCCGCGAACCGCAGGTCGCACGCGGCGGCCAGCTGGCAGCCGCCGCCGACGCAGTACCCGCGCACGGCCGCCAGGGTCGGCTTCGGGAAGGCGGCCAGCGCCTCCTCGGCCCGTACCGCCAGGGTCTGTGCGTCGAGGTCGGCCGTGCCCGGGGCGGCGCCGCGCAGCGAGGAGATGTCCGCGCCGGCGCAGAAGGTGGTGCCCGCGCCGGTCAGGACGAGGGCGCGGACCGCGGGGTCCGCGGCGGCGTCGTCGAGGAGGGCGGGCAGCCGTCGCCACATCGCGGCCGTCATGGCGTTGCGCTTGGCCGGGTGGTCGATGACGACGGTGGCCACGCCCTCGGCGACGGTGAGCCGAAGCCCGCCCGCCGCGGCGTCCCCCGCAAGGTGCTGTGCGTCCTGGCGCTCCATGCGCCGGATGCTATCCCGCGCCCCCGATCCTATGATCGGGGGAGTTTGGCTGATCGTCCGGTGGGGGTTCCGGTCCGTCTCGTGTGCCGCGGCCATCGCGGGGAGAAGCACGGCAGGGGGGCGCTGGGAGGTTGCGCTCATGGGCCCTGACCGTGCCGACGCCGGCGGCGAGCCCGCGTCCGAGGACCGGATCCCGGAGGACGGGGAGCAGGTCCGGCGGGCCTGGGAGGACGCCGACCGCGAGTCGGTCCGCCGCGGCCGCAAGGTGAGGCGGCGCTTCGGGCTGCTGGCCCTGCTGGGCGCGGTCCTGGTGGTGGCCGGCGTGGTGGGTCTGTTCTACGCCGCCTTCGCGGCCCTGACCTCGATGTGGCTGTTCGGTTGGCTGCTGCTGATCGGCGGCGTGGTGGGGCTCGTCCAGGCGCTGCAGTCCCGCAGGAGCCCGTTCTTCTGGCTGGCCGTGGTCGTCGCCGCCATCAACCTCGCGGCCGGGTTCGTGATGCTGCGCCGCCCCGAGGCCACGGCCGAGGCGCTGACGATGTTCGCGGCGCTGCTGTTCCTCACCGGCGGGGTGTTCCGGCTGGTGGGCGCCGTCGTGGTGCGCGGGCCGCAGTTCGGGCTGACCCTCGTGCAGGGTGCGTTCGGGATCCTGCTGGGGCTGCTCGTCCTGGCGGGCTGGCCCTCGAACAGCCTGTACGTCATCGGCACGTTCTTCTCGCTCGCCCTGCTCTTCGACGGGCTGGCGCTGCTCGTGCTGGGCCTGGGGGCGCGGCGGGCCGTCGCCATGGCAGGGGAGCAGGGTGGGAACGGGAGCTGACCCGGCGCGCGAGGCCCGCCGGGGAAGATCAGGACCGGTCGAACAACTGACGCTGTCATAAGCCAGCGGTCAAAAAGTGTCCGTTTGGCGCTGACTTCTGGTCAGCGCCCCGGGCCGGCCCCTTTCCTTCACCACCCTTGGACCGTGGAGACGATCGAGCGTGAAGACGGGGGCCCGGACATGGACGCATCGCCCTCGACAGAGCCCCCAAACCACCAGGCCCCCGCGTACCCGCCGCGCATCCCGCAGCAGCCCCGCTACGACGGCGTGTGGCGCTTCAGCGCACCCGCGACTGAAGAATCCGTTCCGCAGGCCCGCCACGCGGTCCGCGACCTGCTCGCGCGCCAGCTGGCGCACGTGCCCGGCACAGACCGCCAGGACCTCGTCTACTCGCTCCTGCTGATCGTGTCCGAGCTGGTGACGAACTCGGTCCGGCACGCCCGCCTGCTCTCGCCCGAGGTCGCGGTGGAAGTGGCGATCGGCCCGGAGTGGGTGCGGGTGGCCGTCGAGGACAACCACCCCTACCGCCCCAAGGCGCTGGAGGCCGACTTCGGCCAGACCAACGGGCGCGGGCTCCTGCTGGTGCGCGAGATGACGGCGCTGGCGGGCGGCGTCTGCGACGTGGAGCACACCGCGGGCGGCGGCAAGGTCATCTGGGCGGCCCTGCCACTCACCGCAGGCTGACGGGGCTCACCAGCCGGCCGACTCCCCGGTCAGCTCGCGGATCGCCGGCCGCGCCGCGTCCAGCACGGTCATGAACCAGGCCGAGAAGGTGTCCTTCGCGTGCCGCTCGGCCAGTTCCTCCGCCGTCACGAAGGCGGTGTCGGCGATCTCCTCCGGGTCCGGCCGCAGCTCCGCCTGCGCCAGCCCCACGAACAGGTGGTTGTACTCCTGCTCGACCAGGCCCGAGGCCGGGTCCGGGTGGTTGTAGCGGACCGTCCCCGCCTCGGCCAGCAGCGACGGCGACAGGCCGAGCTCCTCGTACGTGCGCCGGGCGGCCGCGGCGAACGGGGACTCGCCGGGGTACGGGTGCCCGCAGCACGTGTTCGACCAGACGCCGGGGGAGTGGTACTTGCCCAGCGCCCGCTGCTGGAGCAGCAGCCGGCCGGCCTCGTCGAAGAGGAACACGGAGAACGCCCGGTGCAGCTGCCCCGGCGCCTGGTGGGCGGAGAGCTTCTCCGCGGTGCCGATGGTGTTGCCCGACTCGTCGACCAGTTCGAGCATGATCGGGGCGGCACCGGTGCCGTGGGACGCGCCGTTCGCGGCGGCGGTGGCTGAGGTGATCGGCATAACCATCCTTCGCTTCGGTCTACGGTCCTCAGTCTGCCGTACAAGAACGGCTTGTCCCGGCTTTCGGCGATCCGTGCGGTTGGTACGCCTTGATCGTGTAAGGGAATACCAAGGGGGGACGGTCCGGGCGAAACCATCCGGACAGGCGAGCCCGCGTACGCGGGCTTGACGCCACGGGTGCGTGCGCGGGAGGTCCGCGACCCGGGCCGCGCGGTCCGGGGACCGCCCACCGTCACCCCGCGACCACGCACCGGAGCCTCTACCTCCGGATTGTGGGGAGGTTAACACCACCCCCTTCCCCCGGCGGTTTGTCGCCAGGACGGCCCATCGACCATGATGATCACGCCGGGCAGGGCCGCTGGGCGCATTCGCCCGCGATCATCTGCTGATCGGACCGTAAACGGGTGGTGAACGCCCGCTTCCCGTCATCCGATAGCCTCTGCCGACGTGCAGCCCGCCCCCTGGGGCGCCCGTCCCAAGGAGTGAGTTCGTCTGTCGACCGCCATCCTCACCGGCCCGCCGGTATCCGGATCGCCGCTCGAGGGCGACCTGCGCGCCCTCGGCTTCGACGTACGGATCGCGGCCGTCCCCCATGAGGTCGGGGCCCTGCTGGCAGCCGTCCCCACGGGTGAGCGGGTCGCCGTGGTCGACGCCCGCTTCACCGGCCACCGGCACGCACTGCGCCTGGCCCTGACCGACCCGCGCTTCGACGCCGCCGCCGTCCCCGGCGCGCTCGGCGTCCAGCCGGCCGCCCGGCCCGGCCTGGACCGGGCGCTGGCCCGCGCCACCGCCCCCGCGCACATCCTCCCCGACGAGCTGGCCTGCGCCATCGAGTCGGACGGCACGGCCGTCCACAACCCCGAGCTCGGCACCCTGGTCGCCGCGGTCCCCGAGACCCGCGTCCAGCACGAAGCCGCCGCCGCGGCCGTGGCCGAGGTGGACGAGGACGCCGTACGGCTGCGCTCGGCCGTGAAGTCCCGCGACGGGTTCTTCACCACCTTCTTCATCAGCCCGTACTCGCGCTACATCGCGCGCTGGTGCTCCGACCGCGGACTGACCCCCAACCAGGTCACCACCGCCTCGCTGCTCACCGCCCTCGTGGCGGCCGGCTGCGCGGCCACCGGCGAGCGCTGGGGCTACGTCACGGCCGGCGTGCTGCTGCTGGTCTCCTTCGTGCTCGACTGCACCGACGGCCAGCTGGCCCGCTACTCCCTGCAGTACTCCACCCTCGGCGCCTGGCTCGACGCCACCTTCGACCGGGCCAAGGAGTACGCCTTCTACGCCGGCCTCGCGCTCGGCGCCGCCCGCAACGGGGACGACGTGTGGGGACTGGCGCTGGGCGCCATGATCCTCATGACCTGCCGGCACGTGGTCGACTTCTCCTTCAACGAGGCCAACCACGACGCGACGGCCAACACCAGCCCCACCGCGGCCCTCTCCGACCGGCTCGACAGCGTCGGCTGGACCGTCTGGGCCCGCCGCATGATCGTCCTGCCGATCGGCGAGCGCTGGGCCATGATCGCGGTGCTCACCGCGACCACCACCCCGCGCATCACCTTCTACGCCCTGCTGGCGGGCTGCGCGTTCGGCGCCCTCTACACCACCGCCGGCCGCGTGCTGCGCTCCGTGACCCGCAAGGCGACGCGGACCGACCGGGCCGCCCAGGCGCTGTACGACCTGACCGACTCCGGTCCGCTGGCCGAGTTCCCGCGACGGCTGCTGAAGGCCGGCAAGCCCGCCGCGACCTCGGTGTTCGTCGCGACGGTCGCCGCGGTCGCACTCGTCGCCTGCGCCCTGGCGTTCCCGTACGGGGCCCCCGCCCTGATCGGCGTCGCCCTGCTCTACGCGGTGGCGGCGGGCCAGGCCGTCGCCCACCCCCTCAAGGGCGCCCTCGACTGGCTGATCCCGCCCCTCTTCCGGGCCGCCGAATACGGGACCGTCCTCGTGCTGGCCGCCAAGGCGGACGTGAACGGGGCCCTTCCCGCGGCTTACGGGCTGGTGGCGGCGGTCGCCTACCATCACTACGACACGGTGTACCGCATCCGCGGCAACGCCGGCGCGCCCCCGCACTGGCTGGTGCGGACGATCGGCGGCCACGAGGGCCGGGTCCTGCTGACCGTGGCCCTCGCCACCGCCCTCGCGCGCACCGACTTCCCCGTCGCGCTCACGGCCCTGGCCGTGTTCGTGGCACTGGTGGTGCTCGCGGAGAGCATCCGCTTCTGGGTCTCCGCAGGAGCACCCGCCGTACACGACGAAGGAGAACCCGCATGATCGGCCTTGTACTCGCTGCCGGTGCCGGACGCCGTCTGCGTCCCTACACCGACACCCTCCCCAAGGCCCTCGTGCCCGTCGGCCCCGAGGGCCAGGAGGAGAGCCTCACGGTCCTCGACCTGACCCTGGGCAACTTCGCCGAGGTCGGCCTCACCGAGGTCGCGATCGTCGTCGGCTACCGCAAGGAGGCCGTGTACGAGCGCAAGGCCGCGCTGGAGGCCAAGTACGGCCTGTCGATCACCCTGATCGACAACGACAAGGCCGAGGAGTGGAACAACGCCTACTCCCTGTGGTGCGCGCGTGACGTCCTGAAGCGGGGCGTGATCCTCGCCAACGGCGACACCGTCCACCCGGTCTCCGTCGAGAAGACCCTGCTCGCCGCCCGCGGCAACGGCCAGAAGATCATCCTCGCCCTCGACACGGTCAAGAACCTGGCCGACGAGGAGATGAAGGTCATCACGGCCGACGGCCAGGGCGTCCGGAAGATCACGAAGCTGATGGACCCGGCCTCCGCGACCGGCGAGTACATCGGCGTCACCCTCATCGAGCCCGAGGCCGCCGAGGCCCTGGCCGACGCGCTGAAGGCCACCTTCGAGCGCGACCCCGACCTCTACTACGAGGACGGCTACCAGCACCTGGTCGACGGCGGCTTCACGATCGACGTGGCCCCCATCGGCGACGTCCAGTGGGTCGAGATCGACAACCACGACGACCTCGCCAAGGGCCGGAAGATCGCATGCCAGTACTGACGAGGCTGATCCCGTCGCCGCTCGTCGTCGACATCAGCCGCGGTGCCATGGACGACCTGGCCGGCCTCCTGGCCGACCAGCGGATCTCCGCGTCCGGCAAGCTGGCGATCGCGATCAGCGGGGGCTCCGGTCAGGCGCTGCGCGCCAAGCTGGAGCCCGTGCTGCCGCACGCCGACTGGTACCCGGTCGTCGACGGCACCATCGACTCCGCCGTGAAGCTGGCCGACGGCATAAAGGGCCGTCGGTACGACGCGGTGGTGGGACTGGGCGGCGGCAAGATCATCGACGTGGCGAAGTACGCCGCGGCGCGGGTCGGCCTGCCCATGGTGGCCGTGGCCACCAACCTCGCCCACGACGGGCTCTGCTCGCCGGTCTCGACGCTCGACAACGACAACGGACGCGGCTCCTACGGGGTCCCCACCCCGATCGCGATGGTCGTCGACCTCGACGTGATCAAGGAGGCGCCGATCCGGTTCGTCCGGTCCGGCATCGGCGACGCGCTGTCGAACATCTCGTCCATCGCCGACTGGGAGCTCTCCCACGAGGTCACCGGCGAGGCCGTCGACGGGCTCGCGGCAGCCATGGCCCGCACCGGTGGCGAGGCGGTGCTCCGCCACCCCGGCGGCTGCGGGGACGACGAGTTCCTGACGGTCCTCGCCGAGTCGCTCGTCCTCACCGGCATCGCCATGTCGATCAGCGGCGACTCGCGGCCGGCCTCGGGCGCCTGCCACGAGATCAGCCACGCCTTCGACCTGCTCTACCCCAAGCGCTCCGCGCTCCACGGCGAGCAGGTCGGCCTCGGCGCCGCCTTCGCGATGCACCTGCGCGGGGCCCGCGAGCAGTCCGGGCTCTTCGCCGACGTCCTGCGCAAGCACGGCCTGCCCGTGCTGCCCGAGGAGATCGGCTTCAGCGTGGAGGAGTTCGTCGCGGCCGTCGAGTACGCCCCCCAGACCCGCCCGGGACGCTTCACGATCCTGGAGCACCTCAACCTGTCCGCAGCCGAGATCAGGGACGCATACGCCGACTATGCCAAGACCATCAGTAGCTGAGCTCCGCCCCGTCGTTCACCCCCCGGGCGTGAAGGACCGGCGCAGCGGAGAGCACTGGGGCGGCCGCCTGTACATGCGCGAGATCTCCCTGCGCATCACCCGCCGCCTGGTCACCACCAAGGTCACGCCGAACCAGCTGACCTACGTGATGACGCTCTGCGGCGTGCTCGCGGCCCCGGCCCTGCTGGTGCCGGGCATCTGGGGCGCCGTCCTCGGCGTGGTCGCGGTCCAGCTGTACCTGCTGCTCGACTGCGTCGACGGCGAGGTCGCCCGCTGGAAGAAGCAGTACTCGCTCGCGGGCGTGTACCTCGACCGCGTCGGTGCGTACCTGTGCGACGCCGCCGTGCTGGTCGGCTTCGGCCTGCGCGCCGCCGACCTGTGGGGCGGCGGCGCGGTCGACTGGCTGTGGGCCTTCCTGGGCACCCTCGCCGCGCTCGGCGCCATCCTGATCAAGGCCGAGACCGACCTGGTCGGCGTCGCCCGCCACCAGGCGGGGCTGCCGGTGGTCAAGGAGTCCGCCGCCGAGCCGCGGTCCTCCGGCATGGCGCTGGCCCGCCGGGCCGCCGCCGCGCTGAAGTTCCACCGGCTGATCCTCGGCATCGAGGCGTCGCTGCTCATCCTGGTCCTGGCCGTGATCGACCAGGTCCAGGGCGACCTGTTCTTCACGCGCCTCGGGGTCGCCGTACTGGCCGGCATCGCGATGCTGCAGACGGTGCTGCACCTGGTGTCCGTCCTCGCCTCCAGCAGGCTGCGGTGACGGCCGGGCTCCGCGTCGGTGCGGTGATCATCACCATGGGCAACCGCCCCGACGACCTCAAGGCCCTGATCGACTCGGTCGCCCGCCAGGAGGGCGACCCGGTCGAGGTGGTCGTCGTGGGGCAGGGCGTACGGGTCACCGGCCAGGTCCCCGCGGGCGTACGCACCGTCGACCTGCCGGAGAACCTGGGCATCCCGGGCGGCCGGAACGCGGGCATCGAGGCCTTCGGCCCCGGCGGCCGTGACGTGGACGTCCTGCTGTTCCTGGACGACGACGGGCTGCTGCCCCGCACCGACACCGCCGAGCTGTGCCGCCAGGCCTTCGCGGAGGACCCGGAGCTGGGCATCATCAGCTTCCGCATCGCCGACCCGGACACCGGGGTCACCCAGCGCCGGCACGTGCCGCGCCTGCGGGCCTCCGACCCGATGCGCTCCTCCCGCGTCACCACCTTCCTCGGCGGCGCGAACGCCGTCCGCACGTCGGTCTTCCAGCAGGTCGGCGGCCTGCCGGACGCGTTCTTCTACGCCCACGAGGAGACCGACCTGGCGTGGCGGGCGCTCGACGCGGGCTGGTGCATCGACTACCGGGCCGACATGGTCCTGTACCACCCCACCACCGCGCCCTCCCGGCACGCGACGTACCACCACAACGTGGCCCGCAACCGGGTCTGGCTGGCCCGGCGCAACCTGCCGGCCCTCCTGGTGCCGGTGTACGTCGGGGTGTGGACCCTGCTCACGCTGGTCCGCCGCCCCTCCGCCGACGCCCTCAAGGCCTGGTTCGCCGGCTTCCGCGAGGGCTGGACCGCCGACTGCGGCCCGCGTCGCCCCATGAAGTGGCGCACCGTGTGGCGGCTGACCCGGCTGGGCCGACCTCCCGTCATCTGACAAGCTCGGTTCTGGGAGCATGGGCGTACTCCCTGGACCGGGCGGGCACCGCACCGCCGATCCGCCCCACGTCCGACCGGCCGCGCATCTTGAAGACGAAAGTTTCAACTTGTGAGTGACACAACCCATGACGGCGCTCTCGCCACGAGCACGCCGCCGTCTCCGGACGCAGGGCTGAGTGCGGGGGAACTCGCCGCCAAGTACGGCCTGTCCGTCAGCGGTGCCCGACCGGGGCTCGGCCAGTACATCCGCGAGCTGTGGGGCCGTCGCCACTTCATCCTGGCGTTCTCCTCGGCGAAGCTGGTGGCCCAGTACAGCCAGGCGAAGCTGGGCCAGATCTGGCAGGTGGCCACTCCGCTGCTCAACGCCCTGGTCTACTACCTGATCTTCGGGCTGATCCTGGACGCGGGCCGCGGCATGGAGAAGGGCGTCTACATCCCCTTCCTCGTGATGGGCATCTTCGTCTTCACCTTCACCCAGTCCTCGGTGATGGCGGGAGTCCGGGCGATCTCCGGCAACCTCGGCCTGGTGCGCGCGCTGCACTTCCCGCGCGCCTCGCTGCCGATCTCGTTCTCGCTCCAGCAGCTCCAGCAGCTGCTGTACTCGATGATCGTGGTCTTCGCGGTCGCCATCGCGTTCGGGAACTATCCGTCGGCGTCGTGGCTGCTGGTGGTCCCGGTGCTGTTCCTGCAGTTCGTCTTCAACACCGGACTGGCCATGGTCATGGCGCGGATGGGGGCCAAGACGCCCGACCTCGCGCAGCTGATGCCCTTCATCATGCGGACGTGGATGTACGCCTCCGGCGTGATGTTCTCCATCACCGTGATGCTGGAGGACAAGCCGCAGTGGATCGCCGACGTGCTCCAGTGGAACCCGGCGGCGATCTACATGGACCTCGTGCGGTTCGCGCTGATCGACGACTACGGGTCCTCGAACCTGCCCCCGCACGTCTGGGCCTTCGCCGTCGGCTGGGCGGTGCTGGTGGGCCTCGGCGGCTTCGTGTACTTCTGGAAGGCTGAGGAGCGTTACGGCCGTGGCTGACAACAACCAGGCGGCCGTACCCACGGTCATCGCGGACAACGTCCACATCGTCTACCGCGTCAACACGGGCGGCGGCGGCAGGGGCAGCGCCACCGCGGCGCTCAGCAAGATCATGCGCGGCAAGAAGGGCGAGGCCTCCCGCGGCGTCCGCAAGGTCCACGCGGTGCGCGGCGTCTCCTTCACCGCCTACCGCGGCGAGGCGATCGGCCTCATCGGCTCCAACGGCTCCGGCAAGTCCACGCTGCTGCGGGCCATCGCCGGCCTGCTGCCGTGCGAGTCCGGCAAGGTCTACACCGACGGCCAGCCCTCGCTGCTGGGTGTGAACGCGGCCCTGATGAACGACCTCACGGGCGAGCGGAACGTCATGCTCGGCGGCCTGGCCATGGGCATGTCCCGCGAGCAGATCAAGCAGCGGTACGAGGGCATCGTCGACTTCTCGGGCATCAACGAGAAGGGCGATTTCATTTCCCTGCCGATGCGCACCTATTCCTCCGGCATGGCCGCACGCCTGCGCTTCTCGATCGCCGCCGCAAAGGACCACGACGTCCTGATGATCGACGAGGCGCTGGCCACCGGTGACCGCAAGTTCCAGATCCGCTCCGAGGAGCGGATCCGCGAACTGCGCAAGGAGGCCGGCACGGTCTTCCTGGTCAGCCACAGCAACAAGTCGATCCGTGACACCTGCACCCGCGTGCTGTGGCTGGAGCGCGGCGAGCTGCTGATGGACGGCCCCACCGAGGAGGTCGTGGCCGCCTACGAGAAGGAGACCGGCCGCTAGCGGCATCCCGGTTTCCCGCATACGCCCCGGCCCCTGCCGCATTCCGCGGCGGGGGCCGACGCACGGGAACGTCCGTTCCCGCGACATTCGGTCACGGGGCGGACACCCGGGCGGGCCGGAATGCGTTGTACAACGTAAGCTGTAGCAGTGCTGATTCGCCGCAAGTGGGGCACTTTCCCCGCATGTGAGGCGCCCCCTTCGCCGGACGGACCGGCGGCGTGTCCGAAATAGGATGTATTGGGCGGCAGTGTAGAACGGGAGATGTGACGGCAATGGCTACGGGAATTCTCCGGCCCCCGGGCGCGCGAGCCGTCCCCGCCGCGGGCGGCGGGCGGTGACCGCCGGGTCCGGCATCCGGCCCGACGCCCCCACGCGCGGCTCCCTCGGTACCTCCGACGCCCACGCACGCGCCACCCTCGGCAAGGCCGCCGACGAGAACTTCCCCGTGGCGCCGTTCTTCGTCCCCCGCGCCTGGCGCGAGGGCCTCATGGCCGTCTACGGCTACGCGCGCCTCGTCGACGACATCGGCGACGGCGACCTCGCTCCCGGCGGCCGCGACGCCGCGTACCTCGGCGTCGCCCCCGAGCGCGCCGACGACCGCCTCGCCCTCCTCGACGCCTTCGAGGCCGACCTGCGGCGCGTCTTCGACGGCGTCCCCCGCCACCCCCTGCTGCGGGACCTCCAGCCCGTCGTCGACCGGCACCGCCTCACCCCCGAACCCTTCCTCGGCCTCGTCGAGGCCAACCGGCAGGACCAGACCAAGAGCCGCTACGCCACGTACGAGGAGCTCCTCGCCTACTGCGAGCTGTCCGCCAACCCCGTCGGGCGCCTGGTGCTCTCCCTCACCGGGACCAGCACCCCCGAGCGCGTCCGCCGCTCCGACGACATCTGCACCGCCCTGCAGATCGTCGAACACCTCCAGGACGTGGCCGAGGACCTCGGCCGCGACCGCATCTACCTGCCCACCGAGGACATGGAGCGGTTCCGCGTGTCGGAGAGCGACCTCGCCGCCCCGCGCGCCGGCGCGTCCGTGCGCTCCCTCGTCGCGTTCGAGGCGGAACGGGCCCGCGACCTGCTGAATGAAGGCACCCCGCTCGTGGGTAGCGTCCGGGGCAGGCTCCGGCTGCTGCTGGCCGGATTCGTCGGCGGGGGGCGCGCGGCGCTGGGTGCCGTCGCCGCGGCGGGGTTCGATGTGCTGTCCAGCCCACCCAAGGCAGCGAAGCCCCGCCTGCTCCGCGAGGTGGGCGCCGTCCTGCGCACTGCGCCGAGAGAGGGGTGAGCCCGACCGTGGAGCGCACTTCGTCCACGTCCGCACCATCGGCACCGGTGGTCGCCGCATACAGCTACTGCGAGGCCGTCACCGGCACGCAGGCCCGGAACTTCGCCTACGGCATCCGGCTGCTGCCCACCGACAAGCGCCAGGCCATGTCGGCCCTGTACGCCTTCTCCCGGCGCGTCGACGACATCGGCGACGGCACGCTCGCGCCCGAGGCCAAGCACACCCGCCTGGAGGAGACCCGGGCCCTGCTCGCCCGCATCCGCGGGGGCGACGTGGCCGAGGACGACACCGACCCGGTGGCCGTGGCGCTGGCCGACGCAGCCCGCCGCTTCCCGATCCCGCTGGGCGGGCTCGACGAGCTCATCGACGGCGTGCTCATGGACGTCCGCGGCGCCACGTACGAGACCTGGGACGACCTCAAGGTCTACTGCCGGTGCGTCGCCGGTGCCATCGGCCGGCTCTCCCTCGGCGTGTTCGGCACCACCCCCGGCGCGCCCGAGGCCGCGCGCGCCCCCGAGTACGCCGACACGCTCGGCCTGGCCCTCCAACTCACCAACATCCTCCGGGACGTGTCCGAGGACGCCGGGAACGGCCGCACCTACCTGCCCGCCGAGGACCTCGCCAAGTTCGGCTGCGAGGACGGCTTCGGCTCCGGCCGGGCCCCCGCCGGCTCCGACTTCGCCGGCCTGGTCCACCACGAAGTCCGGCGCGCCCGCGCCCTGTTCGCCGAGGGCTACCGGCTGCTGCCCATGCTCGACCGGCGCAGCGGCGCCTGCGTGGCCGCCATGGCCGGCATCTACCGCCGCCTGCTCGACCGCATCGAGCGCGAGCCCGAGGCGGTGCTGCGCGGCCGGGTCTCGCTGCCCGCGCACGAGAAGGCGTACGTCGCCGTGCGCGGCCTGTCGGGCCTCGACGCGCGGACCATCTCACGCCAGAGCACGAGGAGGCGGGCCTGAGGATGCGGCACCAGCACGAACACGTCGCCCCGCGCTGCCACCGGGCAACCGGGGCGTCTCCCACGGCGTCTCTCGCCTCGGACACCGCGCGAGCGGGACTGACGCACCCGGGGGAGGGCGCATGACCGGCCACGGCGCCGCGGCGGGCACCGGAGCGACAGGTTCCGGCGCCCCCGCCCACGACCGGCGCGCCGTCGTCGTGGGCGGCGGCCTCGCCGGCGTCACCGCCGCCCTCGAACTCGCCGACGCGGGACTGGAGGTCACCCTCCTCGAAGGCCGCCCCCGGCTCGGCGGGCTCGCCTTCTCCTTCAAGCGCGGCGAACTCACCGTCGACAACGGCCAGCACGTCTACCTGCGCTGCTGCACCGCCTACCGCTGGTTCCTCGACCGGATCCAGGGCGCCGCGCTGGCCCCCCTGCAGGACCGGCTCGACGTGCCCGTCCTCGACGTGGCCCACGCCAAGGGCCCCCGGCTCGGCCGACTGCGCCGCACCGCGCTGCCCGTGCCCCTGCACCTGGGCAGCTCCCTGGCCGCGTACCCGCACCTGAGCCTGAAGGAGCGGGCCGCCGTCGGCCGCGCCGCGCTCGCCCTGCGCTCCCTCGACCCCGCCGACCCGGCCCTCGACGGCGTCGACTTCGCCACCTGGCTCGGCCGGTACGGCCAGTCCGCGCGCAGCATCGAGGCCCTGTGGGACCTCATCGGCATCGCCACCCTCAACGCCACCGCCGACCGGTCCTCCCTGGCCCTGGCCGTCATGGTCTTCAAGACGGCCCTGCTCACCGAGCCCGGCGCCGCCGACATCGGCTGGGCCCGGGTACCGCTGGGCGACCTGCACGACACCCTCGCCCGCAAGGCCCTCGACGACGCCGGGGTCCGCACCGAACTGCGCGCCCGCGCCGGCTCCCTCACCCGCACCGCCGAAGGCGCCTGGCGGATCACCACCGACACCGGCCACCACGACGCGGGCACCGTCGTGCTCGCCGTACCGCAGCGCGAGGCCCACGCCCTGCTCCCGGCGGGCGCCCTCGACGACGCCGACACCCTCCTCGACATCGGCACCGCCCCCATCCTCAACGTGCACGTCGTCTACGACCGCAAGGTGCTCCGCCAGCCGTTCTTCGCGGCCCTGGGCACCCCCGTCCAGTGGGTCTTCGACCGCACCGACGCCTCCGGACTCACCGACGGCGGCCAGTACCTGGCGCTGTCCCAGTCGGCCGCGCAGGACGACATCGACGAGCCCGTCGCCGTCCTGCGCGAGAAGTACCTGCCCGAACTGGAGCGGCTGCTGCCCGCCGCCCGCGGCGCGAAGGTCCGCGACTTCTTCGTCACCCGCGAGCGGACCGCCACCTTCGACCCGGCCCCCGGCGTCGGACGGCTGCGGCCCGGCACCCGTACCCACGCCCACGGCCTCTACCTGGCCGGCGCGTGGACCGCCACCGGCTGGCCCGCGACCATGGAGGGCGCCGTCCGCAGCGGAATCGGCGCGGCGCACCACGCGCTCGCCGCACTCGGCCGCCACCATGAACATCCTCCCCCGGGCTGTGTCGGGGGGACCCCCAGCAGGAGCGCGGCATGACGACGATCAGCACTGCACGTACGTCTCGTACAGGAACAAGAGGAGAGCCAGTGAACCCGGGGAACCCGGCTGTCGAGGATGCCGGCGCGCGGAAGGCGGAGGTCGCGGACACGCTCGCGCTCCTCGAGCGCGGCCGCGAGCTGTCCACGCCGGTGCTGCGCGCCGCCGTGGACCGGCTCGCGCCGCCCATGGACACCGTCGCCGCCTACCACTTCGGCTGGATCGACGCCGAGGGCCGCCCCGCGGCCGGCGACAGCGGCAAGGCCGTCCGGCCCGCCCTGGCCCTGCTCTCCGCCGAGGCCGCCGGGGTGCCGGCGGAGGTCGGCATCCCCGGCGCCGTCGCCGTCGAGCTCGTGCACAACTTCTCGCTCCTGCACGACGACCTGATGGACGGCGACGAGCAGCGCCGGCACCGCGACACCGTCTGGAAGGTGCACGGTCCGGCCCAGGCGATCCTGGTCGGCGACGCCCTCTTCGCGCTCGCCAACGAGCTGCTGCTGGAGCTCGGCACCGTCGAGGCCGGCCGCGCCACCCGCCGTCTGACCACCGCCACCCGCAAGCTCATCGACGGCCAGGCGCAGGACATCTCCTACGAGCACCGCGAGCGCGTCAGCGTCGAGGAGTGCCTGGAGATGGAGGGCAACAAGACGGGCGCGCTGCTGGCCTGCGCCGTCTCCATCGGCGCCGTGCTCGGCGGGGCCGACGACCGCACCGCCGACAAGCTGGAGGAGTACGGCTACCACCTGGGCCTGGCCTTCCAGGCGGTGGACGACCTGCTCGGCATCTGGGGCGACCCGGAGGCCACCGGCAAGCAGACCTGGTCCGACCTGCGCCAGCGCAAGAAGTCCCTGCCCGTGGTCGCCGCGCTGGCCGCCGGCGGGGCGGCCTCGGAGCGGCTCGGCGAGCTGCTCGCCGCCGATGCCAAGAGCACCGAGTTCGAGTCCTTCTCCGAGGAGGAGTTCGCCACCCGCGCCGCCCTCATCGAGGAGGCCGGCGGCCGCCGCTGGACCGAGGAGGAGGCGCGGCGCCAGCACGCCATCGCCGTCCAGGCCCTGGACGAGGTCGACATGCCGCAGAAGATCCGCGATCAGCTCGTGGCGCTGGCGGACTTCGTCGTCGTCCGCAAGAGATGATCACCATCGGGAGTTGACTCGCGAGTCGCCGGCCGGCACCGCCCCCACCTGACCGTTCGTCAGGAGACGGCGCCGGCCGACGGCGGACCCCAGCACAGCAGAGCACACCGCGAAACTGCACGAAGGGGAAGCCATGACAGCGACGACCGACGGAAGCGCCGGAGCAGGGGCCCCGGGCGCCGAATCGGGCAGTGGGACCGGGACGAAGGCGGGCGGCGCGCCCGCCGGAGCGGATCCGGCCGGGCCACCCGAGGAGGCGGCGCGGGCGGCGGTGGCGCGCGCCACCGCCCACCTGCTCGCCCGGCAGGACCCGGCCGGGTGGTGGAAGGGCGACCTGCAGACCAACGTCACCATGGACGCCGAAGACCTGCTGCTGCGCCAGTTCCTCGGCATCCGCGACGAGCGGACCACCCGGGCCGCCGCCCTGTTCATCCGCGGTGAACAGGGTCCGGACGGCACGTGGGCCACCTTCCACGGCGGGCCTCCCGACCTCTCCGCCACCGTCGAGGCGTACGTGGCCCTCCGGCTGGCCGGGGACGCCCCCGACGCCCCCCACATGGCGAAGGCCTCCGCCTGGATCCGGTCCGCCGGCGGCCTCGCGGGGGCCCGGGTCTTCACCCGCATCTGGCTCGCCCTGTTCGGCTGGTGGCGCTGGGAGGACCTGCCCCAAGTACCGCCCGAGCTGGTCTTCCTGCCCCCCTGGGTGCCGCTGAACATCTACGACTTCGGCTGCTGGGCCCGCCAGACGATCGTGCCGCTGACCGTGGTCTCCGCCAAGCGCCCCGTACGCCCCGCGCCCTTCTCCCTCGACGAGCTCCACACCGACGCCCGCGACCCCAACCCGGCCCGGCCGCTCGCCCCCGCCACCACCTGGGAAGGCGTCTTCCAACGCCTCGACAAGGTGCTGCACGTCTACCACAGGGTCGCCCCCCGCCGGCTGCGCAAGGCCGCCATGGAGCACGCCGCCCGCTGGATCGTCGAACGCCAGGAGAACGACGGCTGCTGGGGTGGCATCCAACCCCCCGCCGTCTACTCCCTGATCGCCCTCCACCTGCTCGGCTACCAGCTCGGGCACCCGGTCATGAAAGCCGGTCTGGAGTCGCTGGACCGGTTCGCCGTCTGGCGCGAGGACGGCGCCCGCATGATCGAGGCCTGCCAGTCGCCCGTCTGGGACACCTGCCTGGCCGCCATCGCCCTGGCCGACGCCGGCCTCCCGGCCGACCACCCGGCGCTGGTCCAGGCCGCCGACTGGATGCTCGCCGAGGAGATCGACCGCACCGGCGACTGGGCGGTGCGCCGCCCCGGACTCGCCCCCGGCGGCTGGGCCTTCGAGTTCCACAACGACACCTACCCCGACATCGACGACACCGCCGAGGTCGTGCTCGCGCTGCGCCGCATCAAGCACCCGCAGCCCGCCCGCGTCGAGGCCGCGATCAAGCGCGGCCTGAGCTGGACCCTCGGCATGCAGTCGAAGAACGGCGCCTGGGGCGCCTTCGACGCCGACAACACCAGCCCCTTCCCCAACCGGCTGCCGTTCTGCGACTTCGGCGAGGTCATCGACCCGCCTTCGGCCGACGTCACCGCCCACGTCGTGGAGATGCTCGCCGCCGAGGGCCGCGGCCAGCACCCGCGCACCCGGCGCGGGGTCGACTGGCTGCTGGCCGAACAGGAGCCCAGCGGCGCCTGGTTCGGCCGCTGGGGCACCAACTACGTGTACGGGACCGGGTCGGTGGTGCCCGCCCTGACCGCCGCCGGGATCGCCCCCTCCCACCCGGCCGTCCGGCGCGCGGTCGGCTGGCTGGAGTCCGTGCAGAACGAGGACGGCGGCTGGGGCGAGGACCAGCGCTCCTACCAGGACCCGGCCTGGGCCGGCCGCGGCGAGTCCACCGCCTCCCAGACCGGCTGGGCGCTGCTCGCCCTGCTGGCGGCGGGGGAGCGGGAGTCCAAGGCCGTCGAACGCGGCGTCGCCTGGCTGGCCGCAGCCCAGCGCGAGGACGGTTCCTGGGACGAGCCGCACTTCACCGGGACCGGTTTCCCCTGGGACTTCTCGATCAACTACCACCTCTACCGGCAGGTCTTCCCGCTCACCGCCCTGGGCCGCTACCTGGGCGGCGACCCGCTCGCCCCGGGCGCGGAGGTGCGGTGATGGCACCCGCCCCCGGCCCGGACCCGGAGGGGGCACCCCTGCTCGTCGCCTGCGCGCTCGGCATCGAGCGGCTGGCGCTGCGCGCGGGCGGGCGGGCGGCCCCGTACGGCCCCGTGACCGTCCTGCGCACCGGGATGGGCCCGCGCGCCGCCGAACGGGCGGTGGGCAGGGCGCTCGCGGAGCCCACCACGGCCGGGGCGGCCGTGGTGGCCACCGGGTTCTGCGCCGGGCTGCTGCCCGGCATGAACCCCGGGGACCTCGTGGTCGCCACGGAGGCCCGCGATCCGCGGGGCACCGTGGTCTGCGCCGGCACCGCGGAGCTGACCGCCGCCCTCGGCCGGGCCGTCCCGGGCCGGACCGTGCACACGGGCCTGCTGACCGGCTCCGACCACGTGGTACGCGGCACCGAGCGGGCGGAGCTGCGCGCGACCGGGGCCGTCGCCGTCGACATGGAGTCGGCCGCCACGCTGTGGACCGCGGTCCACACCGTCCCGGGCCCCGGGGCCGGCACCGGCCCGCCCCCGGCCGGCGCGCCGCGGTCCCCTTACCCGGGCGGACCCCGTCCGGTTGCGGCCGTCCGGGTGATCGTGGACGCTCCGGAGCATGAGCTCGTCCGAATCGGCACGGTACGCGGTGGAATATCGGCCTTCCGCGTCCTTCGTGCCGTCCTTCCCGCATTTCACGACTGGCACCGTTCTTTGCTGCTCCCCAGGAGGTGAGCCAGATGGCCATGCCGCTGCGACAGTCCATCAGGGTCGGGACCTATCTCTTCGAACAGAAGCTCCGCAAGCGCGAGAAGTTCCCGCTCATCGTGGAGCTGGAGCCGCTCTTCGCCTGCAACCTGAAATGCGAGGGCTGCGGCAAGATCCAACACCCGGCAGGAGTGCTGAAGCAGCGCATGCCGGTCGCCCAGGCGGTGGGCGCCGTCCTGGAGTCCGGCGCCCCGATGGTCTCCATCGCCGGCGGCGAGCCCCTGATGCACCCGCAGATCCACGAGATCGTCCGCCAGCTGGTGGCCCGGCGGAAGTACGTCTTCCTCTGCACGAACGCGATGCTGCTGCGCAAGAAGATCGAGGACTTCACCCCGTCCCCCTACTTCGCGTTCGCCGTCCACATCGACGGGCTCCGCGAGCGCCACGACGAGTCCGTGGCCAAGGAAGGCGTCTTCGACGAGGCGGTGGCGGCCATCAAGGAAGCCAAGCGGCGCGGCTTCCGGGTCACCACGAACTCGACCTTCTTCAACACCGACACCCCCCAGACCGTCATCGAGGTGCTCAACTACCTCAACGACGACCTCCGGGTCGACGAGATGATGATCTCGCCCGCCTACGCGTACGAGAAGGCCCCCGACCAGGAGCACTTCCTCGGCGTGGAGCAGACCCGCGAGCTCTTCAAGAAGGCCTTCGCCGGCGG
This sequence comes from Streptomyces sp. NPDC093225, assembly GCF_044753805.1. Lineage (NCBI taxonomy): Bacteria > Bacillati > Actinomycetota > Actinomycetes > Kitasatosporales > Streptomycetaceae > Streptomyces > Streptomyces sp. NPDC093225. The sequence continues at coordinate 75,882 of NZ_JBIVNX010000023.1, read as the reverse complement.
CAACCGCGCGCGCTGGCGGCTCAACCACTCGCCGCTCTTCCTCGACTTCCTCGAGGGCAAGGCCGACTTCCCCTGCACCGCCTGGGCGATCCCCAACTACTCCCTCTTCGGCTGGCAGCGACCCTGCTACCTCATGAGCGACGGCTACGTCCCCACGTACCGCGAGCTCATCGAGGACACCGACTGGGACAAGTACGGCCGCGGCAAGGACCCCCGCTGCGCCAACTGCATGGCGCACTGCGGCTACGAGCCCACCGCCGTCCTCGCCACCATGGGCTCCCTGAAGGAGTCCCTGCGCGCCATGCGCGAGACCGTCTCGGGCAACCGCGACTGACGGCCGTGCGGCCCGGACCGACCGGCCCCGGCCCGGACGCCGCCCGGCCCCCGGCCGTCCGCGGCCGGGCCGCCAGCCCCGGTCCTCGTCCTCGTCTTCGTTCCAGCTCCAGCTCCAGCCCCAGCACAGTTCAGCACCGGATTCCCGCAACCGGACAGGGGGACCCAGCATGTCGATTCTCGAAGGGATCCGGGGACCGCACGATCTCAAGGCGGTTCCCGAGGAACGCCTCGGCGAACTCGCGGCGGAGATCCGGGAATTCCTGATCCAGGCCGTCTCCAGAACCGGCGGGCACCTCGGACCCAATCTCGGCGTGGTGGAACTCACCATCGCACTGCACCGGGTGTTCGACTCGCCCGTCGACCGCATTCTCTGGGACACCGGACACCAGAGTTACGTACACAAACTCGTCACCGGCCGCCAGGACTTCTCGAAGCTCCGGGGCAAGGGCGGCCTCTCGGGATATCCGTCCCGCGAGGAATCCGAGCACGACGTCATCGAGAACTCCCACGCCTCCACCGCCCTCGGCTGGGCCGACGGCCTCGTCAAGGCACGAGAGCTGCGCGGCGGCCGCGGTCACGTCGTCGCCGTCGTCGGCGACGGCGCCCTCACCGGGGGCATGGCCTGGGAGGCCCTCAACAACATCGCCGCCGCCCGGGACCGCCCCCTCGTCATCGTGGTCAACGACAACGAGCGCTCCTACAGCCCCACCATCGGCGGCCTCGCCCACCACCTCGCCTCCCTGCGCACCAGTGAGGGCTACGAGCGGTTCCTCGCCCGCGGGCGGGACCTGCTGGAGCGCACCCCCGTCGTGGGCAGGCCGCTCTACGGCAGCCTCCACGGCGCCAAGAAGGGCTTCAAGGACACCTTCGCCCCACAGGGCATGCTCGAGGACCTGGGCCTGAAGTACCTGGGCCCCGTCGACGGCCACGACACCGCCGCCCTCGAGGAGGCCCTGCACACCGCCAAGCGCTTCCAGGGCCCGGTCCTCGTGCACTGCCTCACCGAGAAGGGACGCGGCTGCCCTCCGGCCCTGGCCGACGAGGCCGACCGCTTCCACACCGTCGGCGTCATCGACCCGCGCACCGGAGAGCCCCTGGAACGTCCGGGCCCCTCCTGGACCTCGGTCTTCGGCAGCGAACTCGCCCGGATCGGCGCCGAGCGGCCCGACGTGGTCGCGGTGACCGCCGCCATGCTGAACCCGGTCGGGTTCACCGAGTTCGCCGCCCGCTACCCGGACCGGGTCTGGGACGTGGGCATCGCCGAGCAGCACGCGGCCACGTCGGCCGCGGGGCTCGCGGCCGGCGGCCTGCACCCGGTCGTCGCCGTGTACGCGACGTTCCTCAACCGCGCCTTCGACCAGGTCCTGATGGACGTCGCGCTGCACGGGTGCGGCGTGACCTTCGTCCTGGACCGCGCCGGCGTCACCGGCACCGACGGACCCTCCCACAACGGCATGTGGGACATGTCGATCCTCCAGGTCGTGCCCGGTCTGCGGATCGCCGCCCCCCGCGACGCGGACCAGCTGCGCGCCCAGCTGCGCGAGGCCCTCGACGTGGCCGACGCGCCGACCGTGGTGCGGTTCCCGAAGGAGGCCGTGGGCGCGCCCGTGGCCGCGGTCGACCGGGCCGGGGGCATGGACGTGCTCGCCCGCCCGGCGGACCTCCGCGACGGCACCCTCGGAGAGCGCGGCCCGGAAGGGGCCGCCCCGGCCCCGGGGGAGTACGGCCCCGGAGGAGCCGCCCCGGGAGAGGACGTGCTGATCGTCTCGGCCGGGGCGATGGCCCGGGTCTGCCTCGGCGCCGCCGAGCTGCTCGCCGCCCGGGGCATCGGCTGCACCGTCGTCGACCCGCGCTGGGTCAAGCCCCTCGACGCGGCCCTCGTCCCGTTGGCCGCCCGGCACCGCATGGTCGCGGTGGTGGAGGACGGCATCCGCACCGGGGGCGTGGGCTGGGCGGCCGACCGGCTGCTGCGGGACGCGGAGGTCGACGTACCGCTGCGCGTGTACGGCATCCCGGAGCGGTTCCTCGCGCACGCCAAGCGCGGGGAGGTGCTGGCCGACCTCGGGCTGACCCCCGTCGAGGTCGCGGGCCGCATCGCGGAGGCACTGGAACGCATCGGCAACAGGTCGGGCACGGCGTACGACAAGGAGCGGAGCGCATGACGCAGGACCCCACCGGGACGCCGCACGGCCCGGCCGCCGCACCGGGACCGGGAGTCGGAACGGGCCCGACGGGGGCAGGCAAGGGCCCGACGGGCGCCGGCAAGGGCTTCGACCTCGGCCGGCTGCTCGCCGAACGCGGGGCGGAGCGGTACGAGCTGCACGCCCGGTACCTGAACCACCAGCTGCCCCGGATGCTGCACACCATCGGCTTCGACAAGGTCTACGAGCGGGCCGAGGGCGCCCACTTCTGGGACGACGACGGCAACGACCACCTCGACATGCTCGCCGGCTTCGGCGTGATGGGCCTCGGCCGGCACCACCCCGTCGTGCGCAAGGCCCTGCACGACGTCCTCGACGCCTCGCTGGCCGACCTCACCCGGTTCGACTGCCAGCCGCTGCCCGGCCTGCTGGCCGAGCGGCTGCTGGCGTACAGCCCCCACCTCGACCGGGTCTTCTTCGGCAACAGCGGCACCGAGGCGGTCGAGACCGCCCTGAAGTTCGCCCGCTACGCCACCGGCCGGCCGCGGATCCTGTACTGCTCGCACGCCTTCCACGGGCTGACCACGGGCTCCCTCTCCGTCAACGGCGAGAGCGGCTTCCGCGACGGCTTCGCCCCGCTGCTGCCCGACACGGCGGTGCCGCTGGGCGACCTCGGCGCGCTGGAGCGCGAGCTGCGGCACGGCGACGTGGCCGCGCTGATCGTCGAGCCGATCCAGGGCAAGGGCGTCCACCCCGCGCCGCCCGGCTACCTGCGCGGGGCCCAGGAGCTGCTGCACCGGCACAAGGCGCTGCTGATCGCCGACGAGGTGCAGACCGGACTCGGACGGACCGGTGACTTCTACGCCTACCAGCACGAGCCGGGCGTCGAGCCGGACCTGGTGTGCGTGGCCAAGGCCCTGTCGGGCGGGTACGTCCCGGTGGGCGCCACCCTCGGCAAGGACTGGATCTTCAAGAAGGTCTACTCGTCCATGGACCGGGTCCTCGTCCACTCGGCCAGCTTCGGATCCAACGCGCAGGCCATGGCGGCCGGGCTCGCGGTGCTGTCGGTGATGGAGGACGAGGGGATCGTCGCCCGGGCCCGCGCGACGGGCGACCTGCTGCGCGGGAAGCTGGCCGCGCTCGTCGACACGTACGAGCTGCTGCACGAGGTGCGCGGGCGGGGGCTGATGATCGGCATCGAGTTCGGGCGGCCCTCGTCGCTGGGGCTGCGCAGCCGGTGGACGATGCTCCAGGCGGCGCGCAAGGGGCTCTTCGCGCAGATGGTCGTGGCGCCGCTGCTGCAGAAGCACCGGATCCTGACCCAGGTCTCGGGCGACCACCTGGAGGTCATCAAGCTGATCCCGCCGCTGGTCATCGACGAGGCGGACGTGGACCGGTTCGTGACCGCCTTCCGTGCGGTGATGGACGAGGCGCACGGTGGGGGCGGGCTGATGTGGGAGTTCGGGCGGATGCTGGTGAAGCAGGCGGTCAACGGCGGGCGGTGAGGGGGGGCGGGGAAGTGGCCGGGTGGGCGCGCGGGGGAGTCGGCGGCCGGGTGAGCACGCCGGGGAGGGCGGGTGACCCGCCTCCCCGGCGCGGCCGCGGGCCGCGGTGCGCTCAGACCAGCAGGCGGGCGCGCAGCCGCTCGCGGGTGTCGTGGGTGAGGCCGAGGCCCTCGGCCAGGTAGCCCTCGACGCCGCCCCAGGTCTCCTGGATGGCCCCGAACGCGCCCTCGAGGTACTCGACCCGGGCGTCGAACAGGGGGCTCAGCAGCCGCGTGACCTCGGGGGAGCGGGCCGGGACGCCGGGGCGCGGGCGGACCACGTAGCGGCGGTGCGGGGCGTTCGACTCGAGGTAGTCCGCCAGGATCGCGTCGCGTTCCACGCCGAGGGCGAGCAGGGTCACCGCCATCGACAGGCCGGCCCGGTCCTTGCCGGCCGCGCAGTGCATGAGCGCCGGCACGTTGTCCTCGGCGAGGGCGTGGACGATGCGGCCGTGCTCGGCGGTCCGGGTGCGCACGAGTCTGCGGTACCAGGCGACCATCCCGGCCTCGCCCTTGCCGTCGCCGAGTTCGGTGCGCAGCCGGACCACGTCCTCGGAGCGGACCGTGGCCCAGAACTCCTTCCCGTCGCCGACGTCGGAGAGCGGGATGCTGACGTGGCGGACGCCGGGGAGTTCGACGTCCCGGCCCTCGATGAGGGTGTCCTCTTCGTTGCGGAAATCGAAGATGGTGTGGAGTCCGAGTGATGCGAGATATTCCGCATCGTTTTCAGTGGCATGAGCGAGATGTCCGCTTCGGTACAGAAGTCCTGTACGTACGTGTCGTCCGTCGACGGTCGGAAGGCCGCCCACGTCGCGGAAGTTGCGCACTCCGGTCAGCTCCGGCTCGCCCGTGGGCGCCTGGGGTATCTGCTGGGTCACAAGGGACTCCTTGCGGCTCGAGTGATGTCCGAATTGCACTACTTGGCGTCAAGTTACCGCAATGTGGCGGCAGATGGAGCCCCTCTCGTGAGCAGGATCATACGGTGACCGTCTGTGGCCGGTATGGAAGCCTGAATTCCGTTCTGTGCAGGCCCGTTAAGACTGCGCAATAGACGGAGTGTGACCGGAATTCCGGCGATCATTCACCGGAGGGAATCCGCTCGGGAATTCGAAGCTTGTTCCGCTCCGAGGTGCTCGATTACGGTCGCGATCGATCCGGGCGGAACGCCAAATCCTGCCGCCGCCCGATGGACCGCACCCGATCACTCGTCCGGCAGGAGCGGGGGAACCAGTTACACCGCCGTTTCCGGATCTTTCTCCGGAGTTCCGGATCTCCGTCCGGGCTTCCGGATCTTCTTCCGGACGGCTCGGGGTGAAGTCGCGATCACACGCGGCCGGGCACCTCCAGCCCGAACCCGACAGCTCACCTCGCAGGCGCCGGAGAGGAATTCGCCATGCCCGGAAAGGGTAAGCACCGCCGACCGAAGTCCAGCCCGCTCGCCCGGGGCTTCGCCGCCGCCGGCACCGGCGGCGCCGCCCTCGCGCTGCCCCTGATCGGCGCCGCGGGCGCCCACGCCGCGGCTCCGGCCGCTGCTCCCGCCGCTGCTCCGGCCGTCGCTCCCGCGGCTGTGACGGCTGCGGTTGCGGCTCCGGCTCCGGCCGCGGCCCGGTCCACGTACACCGTCGTGCCCGGCGACTGCCTCTCGGAGATCGCCGCGGAGCACCACGTGGCGGGTGGCTGGCAGAAGCTGTACGCCGACAACCGCCGGGCCGTCGGCGCCGACCCGTCCCTGATCCACCCCGGTCTGGAGCTCAGCCTGGCCGGCCGGGGCGCTGCACCGGAGTCTCCCGCCGGGCACGGGGCCGGTACCGCGCCGAAGGCCGGTACCGGGTCGAAGACCGGGGCCCAGGCCGCTCCGAAGAAGGCCCCGGCTGCCGCGCAGCGGTCCGCCGCCCCGCAGACCGCCAGCCGCTCCGCCGCCCGCCCGGCCGCCGCGCCGGCGTCCGCCGCAGCCGCGGCCGCCGTCGCATCCGCCCCGAGCTTCGTCGTCCCGGTCAGCGCCGCCATCACCACCCCGTACCACCTGGGCGGCAGCATGTGGTCCAGCGGCTACCACACCGGCATCGACTTCGCGGTCGGCACCGGCACCTCCGTCCACGCCGTGGGCGCGGGCACCGTGGTCTCCGCCGGCTGGGCGGGCGCCTACGGCAACGAGGTGATCATCCGGCACGCCGACGGCCGCTACTCGCAGTACGGCCACCTGTCGTCGCTCAGCGTCTCGGCCGGCCAGACCGTGCGCGTGGGCGAGGTCGTCGGCCTCTCGGGTTCGACGGGCAACTCCACCGGCCCGCACCTGCACTTCGAGATCCGCACCGGTCCCAGCTACGGCCAGGACGTCGACCCGCTGGCCTACCTGAGGGCCAAGGGCGTCAACGTCTGAGGCGCGTTCCGGGGAGGGGGCGAGCGGCGGGGTCGGCACCGAGGAGGGGTGCCGGCGCCGCCGCTCGGTCCGGAGGGCGGGTCCGGTCGCGGGCGACGCTTTCCGGCCAAACTGACCGGGTGGTCCATATCACCCTGCGTCAACCCCTCCTTACGGTCGCGTAGGTCACATCCTTCGGTGAAGGATGTCGTTCCGTGGCAGGCGATTCGACACCATCAGCAGATCAGGCACCCGTAACTCCTCTTCCTCCCATCGGCTCCTACGCGGCGATCGGCGACAGCTTCACCGAGGGCGTCGGCGACCCCGGCCCCGACGGCGCCTTCGTCGGCTGGGCCGACCGGCTGGCCGTACTCCTGGCCGACCGGCTCCCCGAGCACGAGTTCCGGTACGCCAACCTCGCCGTCCGCGGCCGGCTCCTCGACCAGATCGTGGCCGAGCAGCTTCCGCGGGCCAAGGGGCTCGCCCCCGAGCTCGTCACCTTCTGTGCGGGCGGCAACGACATCATCCGGCCGGGCAGCGACCCCGACGCGGTCGCCGAGCGCTTCGAGGCGGCCGTGGCCGACCTCGTGGGCGCCGTCCCGACCGTGATGATCACCACGGGCTTCGACACCCGCGGCGTACCGGTCCTGCGCCACCTGCGCGGCAAGGTCGCCACGTACACCGCGCACGTCCGTGCCATCGCCGACCGTTACGACTGCCCGGTCCTCGACCTGTGGTCGCTCAAGTCCGTCCAGGACCGGCGCGCGTGGGACCACGACCGGCTCCACTTGTCCCCGGAGGGCCACACCCGGGTCGCGCTGCGGGCCGCCCAGGTCCTCGGGCTGGACGTACCGGCCGACCCCGACCAGCCCTGGCCGCCGGAGCAGCCGCGCGGCTCCGCCGAGGTCACCCGCGACAACATCCAGTGGGCGCGCGAGCACCTGGTGCCGTGGATCGGGCGCCGACTGCGCGGCGAGTCCTCGGGCGACAACGTGGAGCCCAAGCGCCCGGATCTGCTGCCGCTGTAGCGGGGTCGGTCCCGTGGGGTTCGGTTCCGGCCCCGGTGGGGTCGGGTGCCGGCCCCGGTGGGGTTCGGTGTCCGTGCGGACCGGGTGGGGCGACCACCCGACCGGGCCAAACGTGCTGTTCCGACCGGGCGAACGTGCCGGGCCGCCCGGGGCGGCCGGCATGACCGCCCCGGCCGGGGGGAACGGCCACGGTGAACCGGACGACCGGATTCCCGGCGGCTGGAATCCTTCGGCCGGGTCCCGCGTTGGGAAGGGCAGAGACACCCCGTCCACCCGCTCTCACCAGCACCCACCGTCCCAGGAGGCGCCTTGTCCGGCTCACGTTCCCTGCGAGCAGGGCTGCGCGCACTGCGGCCCGAGGCCTTCGGCGCGGATCCGTCCGGCGAACGGATGGAGCGCATCCGCCGCTCGCCGAACTTCGCCGACGGCGTCTTCCAGAACCCGCTCGGGGCCCGGCGCGGCCCCTCCGGCTCCATGCTGGAGTTCGCCAAGGTCTACTTCCGCAAGGAGGAACGGGTCCGGCGCGCCCCGAAGGCACCGATCCCGGTCCACCCGACGACCCTCGCCGACATCGCCCGGCCTCCGGCCTCCGGCCTGCGGCTGACCTGGATGGGCCACTCGAGCGTGCTCACGGAGATCGACGGGCGCCGGGTGCTCTTCGACCCGGTCTGGGGCGATCGGTGCTCCCCGTTCCCGTTCGCGGGCCCCAAGCGCCTGCACCCCGTGCCCGTACCGCTGGCCGCCCTCGGTCCGGTGGACGTGGTCGTGATCTCCCACGACCACTACGACCACCTCGACCTGCCGACGATCAAGGCGCTGGCCGCCACCGACACGGTCTTCGCCGTGCCGCTGGGCGTCGGCGCGCACCTGGAGCACTGGGGCGTGTCCGCGGACCGGATCCGCGAGCTGGACTGGAACGAGACCACCAAGATCGCCGGGTTGTCGCTGACGGCCACCCCGGCCCGCCACTTCTGCGGCCGGGGCCTGCGCAACACCCAGCACACCCTCTGGGCGTCCTGGGTGGTCGCCGGCCCCGAGCACCGCGTCTACCACAGCGGCGACACCGGCTACTTCCCCGGCTTCCGGGACATCGGCGCCGAGCACGGCCCCTTCGACGCCACGATGATCCAGATCGGTGCGTACAGCGAGTGGTGGCCGGACATCCACATGACGCCGGCCGAGGGCATGCGCGCCCACCTCGACCTCCAGGGCGGGCGCCCGCACGGCGTCCTGCTCCCGATCCACTGGGGCACCTTCAACCTGGCCCCGCACGCGTGGGCGGAGCCGGGCGAGTGGTCCGCGGACGCCGGCGCCGAAGCCGGCCAGGCGGTGGCCGCCCCGCGCCCGGGCGAGCCCTTCGAGCCCGCCGGCAAGGTGCCCGTGGACCCCTGGTGGCGTCCCGTCGCCGCCCCCCTCGCCAGCCCCTGGCGCCACCCCGCACCCGCGCCCGCACCGGCCGAAGCCCCCGCGGCAACCGCCGAGCCCACCGAGCCCGACCTGGACCTCGCCGGCGACCGCTGAACGGCGGGCCGCCGGGCGCCGGTCGGGGTCAGTCCTCGGGCGTGCCGTCCTCGAGTACGTGGACGGCGGCCTCCTCGGCCGAGGCGGCGCCGCCGTCGACGCCGGTGTCGTGGGCCAGTACGGAGATGTGGCGGGCCGGGAACGACTCGTCGGCCGGGGCGATCCGGCCGGCCCGTGCCCGGCCCGCGGTGGAGGCGTCGCCGCCCGGTTCCCCGGAGGCGTCCTCGCCCGGGTCCCCGTCGGGTCCCTCCGCGGCCCGGCCCATGTCCCCGACGGCTTCGGCGTCCGTGGCCAGGTCGTCGTCCGGGGCGGTCTCCGACCTCCGTCCCGTCCCGTCCTCCGTCGCCCCCGGCTCGCCCGTCTGATCGGGCTCCTCCTGCGCGAGCCGCTGGTCCAGGGACTCGCCCGTCCGCTGCTCCGCGGCGGTGGTGCCGTGGCGGGTCGCCGCCAGGGGCCGGTCCGGCGGCGAGTAGCCCGTGTCGAGCACGGCGTCGAGGTCCGGCTCGCCGAGGGCGTTCTCCATGTCCGGCTGCGCTTCGGCGGGCTCCGCCCCCTCCTGGGGCTGGTAGACGCCGTCGCCCTGTGCTCCGGTGTCGCTCATGGCCGTCGTCTCCTCACCAAAAGTTCTTGATCATCGTGCTGGTCCAGCGCATCTGGCGGAGGTACGGCGGCCCGCTGCGCGACCGGGGGTCGGCCGGGGGTCGACGCGGACCAGCCGCGGCGCGTCGGCCGGGGCTCGTGCCGCGGGTAGGGGGTCCGTCCTCCCCAGGGCTGAGCGATCCGGTCCACCTGGCGTCTCGTGCTCATGGCACGCGGCTACCCGGCGGCCCGTGCGGTACACCGGGGCAGGGGCCGGGCCCGCGGGTGGCCGGGCCCGGAACGCCGCGGCCGGTCGTGCCGGCCTCCGCCCGGGCGCCTCGGGTGCCCCCGCGAGGGGGACCGGGACCCCCTGGGCGAGCTCCGCGTGCGGGACCCCCTGGCTGACCTCCGCGCACGGCCGGCATGGATGATCGGGGACGTGCTGTCCGAGTTCCTGTCCGTCGCCGCGCTCGCCGTGGTGCTGGTGTGCGCCGTCGTCCGTCCCTTCCGCTGGCCGGAGGCCGCCTTCGCGGTACCCGCCGCCGCGGCCGTCGTCGCCACGGGCGCCGTGCCCCTGGACGCGGTACGGGAGGAGGCGGCGCGGCTGGGGCCGGTCATCGGGTTCCTGGCCGCGGTGCTCGTCCTCGCCAAGCTCTGCGACGACGAGGGCCTCTTCCACGCCTGCGGCACCTGGATGGCCCGCTGGGCGCACCACCGGCCGCGCCGTCTGCTCGGCGCGGTCTTCGCCCTCGCCTCCCTGATCACCGCGGTGCTGAGCCTGGACGCCACCGTGGTCCTGCTGACGCCCGTCGTCTTCGCCACCGCCGCCCGCATGGGCACCCGGCCCAAGCCCCACGTGTACGCCAGCGCCCACCTCTCCAACACGGCGTCCCTGCTGCTGCCGGTGTCGAACCTGACGAACCTGCTGGCCTTCGCCGCCACCGGCCTGACCTTCACCCGCTTCGCCCTGCTGATGGCGCTGCCCTGGCTGGCGGCCCTCGCCGTCGAGTACGCCGTCTTCCGGCGCTTCTTCGCCGGCGACCTCGACGCCCCCACCGCGCCCGCCGGGGCCGAGGAGCCGCCGGAGCTGCCGCTCTTCGCGCTGGTGACCGTGGCGGCGACGCTGGCCGGCTTCGCGGTGGCCTCGGCCACCGGGACGGACCCCGCGTGGGCCGCGGCCGCCGGTGCGGCCGTGATGGCCGTACGGGCCCTCGCCCGGCGGCACACGACGCCGCGCGCGATCGTGCGCTCCGCCTCCGTGCCCTTCCTCGCCTTCGTCCTGGCCCTCGGCATCGTCGTACGGGCCGTCGTCGACAACGGCCTCGGCGACGCCCTGGGCAGCGCCCTCCCCGACGGGACGTCGCTGCCGGCCCTGCTCGGCACCGCCGCCCTCGCCGCGCTGCTCGCGAACCTGATCAACAACCTGCCGGCCGTGCTGGCCCTCGTGCCGCTGGCCGCGCCGGCCGGCCCGGGCGCGGTCCTGGCCGTCCTCCTGGGCGTCAACATCGGCCCCAACCTCACCTACGCCGGCTCCCTGGCCACCCTCCTGTGGCGGCGCATCGCCCACCAGCACGACCACGGCGTCGAGCTGCGGGAGTTCACCGTCCTGGGCCTGCTCACCGTCCCGGCCGCACTGCTCGCCTCGACACTGGCCCTGTGGGCGTCCCTGGGCCTCTTCGGCACCTGACCACCCCGCGTGCCCCTGCGGATCAGACCGGACCGCGCTCCGCGGGCCTCGGCCTACAGGCCGTGCAGGGCGGGGAGCAGTTCGGCGGCTGCCCAGTCGAGGAACGGCTTCTGGTGGTCGCCGCCGATCTGGACCAGCGCGACCTCCGTGAACCCGGCGTCGGCGTACGACCGTACCGCCTCGACCACCGCGTCCACGTCGGCGCCGCAGGGGATGGCCGCGGCCACGTCGGCGGGGCGGGTGTGGCGGGTCGCCGCGGCGAAGGCCGCCGTACCCGGCAGCTCGGCGTTGACCTCCCAGCCTCCCAGGGCCCAGCGGAACTGGTCGTGCGCCCGCGCCACGGCGGCCTCGCGGTCGGGGTCGTAGCAGACCGGCAGCTGCCCCACGCACGGCTTGCCGGCGCCGCCGTGCTCGCCGAACGCGGCCACCAGCCGGCGGTCCGGTTCGACGGCGACGAGCAGGTCCGCGTACCGGCCCGCGATCGCGCACGACCGGTCCCCGGAGACGGCGATCCCGAGGGGCGGCGGCTCGTCGGGGAGGTCCCACAGCCGGGCGTTCTCGACGTCGAAGTGCGGGCCGTGGTGGCTGACGAGGCCGCCGTCGAAGAGCGCGCGGATGATCCCGACCGCCTCCTCCAACATCTCCAGCCGCACGTGGGCGGCGGGCCAACCGGCCCCGACGACGTGCTCGTTCAGGTTCTCGCCGGAGCCCAGTCCGAGCCGGAACCGGCCGCCGGACAGCAACTGGACGGTGGCGGCCTTCTGCGCCACCACCGCCGGGTGGTAGCGCACCGACGGGCACGTCACGTACGTCATCAGCGGGATCCGGTCGGTGGCCCGGGCGGCGGCGCCCAGCACGCTCCACGCGTAGGGGGCGTGGCCCTGGGAGTCCAGCCAGGGGAAGGAGTGGTCCGAGATCACGGAGAAGTCGAAGCCCGCCCGCTCCGCGCCCACCACGTCGTCGACCAGCTCGCGCGGGCCGGACTGCTCGGTCATCATCGTGTACCCGATGCGCACCATGCTCCGCGGCTTGCCGCGTCCGGCGTGCCGAAACCCGGGTGCCGGAACTCCGTACGGCCGAACCCCTTGTCCCGGAACCCGAGGCCGTCCCGGGACCGGAGGCCGTCCCGGGACCCGAGGCGCGGGATCAGGGCGCGGTGAGCGCGTCGGCGACCTTGCGCAGCAGCGGCTGGTGCGGCTCCTGCGGCGCCAGGTCCCGGACCTCGGCCATGCGGGCGCCGATCGCCTGCAGGTCCTTGCGGCCCACGGCCGTGCGCACCTGCGGGAACCACACGCCCTCCTCCGCCTCCATGTGCCGTTCGACGGTCGCCATCAGCACCCGCAGCTTGGCGCCGTACTCCTCGTCGTTCGGGTCCATTCCGCTGAGCTCGCGCGCCAGTACGTGCGCCACGTGGTGCTCCTCGTGGAACTCCAGCACGCTGGCCCCGGTCTCCGGGACCAGACGGCGCACGCGCGGGTACATGACCTCCTCCTCGATGAACGTGTGGACGGTCAGCAGGTGCAGGAACTCCTCCACGTCCCCGCCCCCGGCACGCGGGTCGGCGGCGGTGTGCCCGGCGCCGGCCGGGGCGGCCCGTCCGCCGTCCGCCGACCGGTAGGCCCGGATCAGCCTGCGGATCCGCTTGTGGTCGTCCTTCAGCATCACGATCGCGTCGGTGGACATGGCTCGCTCCTGTCCTCGGTGCTCCGGGTGGCTCCTGGTCGCTCCGGCCGGTGCCCGTCGGCCCGCGGGTGCCCGGCGCGGCCCCGGACATGCCCCGGGCGGGCCCCGGCGGGCCGGCGGCCGGCCGGAGCAGGGGCCGCCGGGCGCCTTCGTCGTCGGTCCGCGGGACCGGGAGGGCTCCTCGGGCGTGCGGGCGCGTGCGGGCCGGGTTGGTCGGTGCGCGGCGGGGCAGACGCGGCGGGAGGATGCGCTGTGGCGTACGCCGACGTGTGCGTACGGCGCCGCGCCGTGCTGTGCTGGTCGCACGGGAGCCCCCCGGCCCCGCGCGCCGGCCGGCGCGCGACCCCCAAGGGAGAGGAGCGGTGAGATGGACGACGTACCCCAGGGCGGAGCGGGCGGTGCGCCCCTCCACGAGGACACCCCGCAGGACCGGCGCAGGCGGCCCCATGCCGGGCCCGTGCCGGAGCGCGGGCGTCGCGGGCCCGCCGACGAGGCGGGGGACACGGGCGCCGGGCGTACGGCGGACGAGGGCGGACGCGGGGCGGACCGGGCGGGGCGAGGAGCCGAGAAGGCCGAGCCCGGTGGGGACGCCCTCAGCCCCAGCCCCCGGGCCCAGCAGCGGTCCGCCCGCCGACGGGGCGAGGGCGTCACCTAGAACCGTCGATCAGGCCCCTGCCCGGCCGAGGACCGACCAGCGCCCTCGCCGAGCAGGGGCCGTCCGTGTCCGCGTCGACAGGCCTCAGGTCGCGGTGGAGTCGGAAGGCAGAGCGGAGGAGCGGTGGTTCGCCCTCCGGCGCAGCCGGAGCGGGGTCAGGTACCAGCACAGGGCGAACCAGAGCATCACGGCGCCGACGATGACCGGCGCGAGGGGGTGCGGCAGCACGAGGTCGAGGATGAGCAGCAGCGTGCAGGCGATGGTCAGGGCCAGCAGCAGGATGCCGCAGGCCATCATGCGGCCGGCGGTCTCCACCACCTCGTGCTTGCGCCGCAGGCCGCGCAGGCAGCGGTGGAGGGACACCGGGGCGATGAGCGCGGCCGTCGACGAGGCCCCGAGCACGACGGTGACGACCTAGAGCCCGTACTCGAACCCGCTCAGGGTCTGGAAACGCGCCGTGAAGGCGATGCTCAGGAGCAGTCCGAAGAGGATCTGGCCGCCCGTCTGCGCGACCCGGGTCTCCTGGAGGATCTCGGCCCACCGGCGGTTCACCCGCTCCCGCGCGGCCTCGGGCACGACGGCCGGCGCGGTCGGCCCGGAGGCGGGTGGGCCCGGTGCGGCCGCCGGCGCGTGCGCCGCCGGCGGCGGGGCCGCCTGTGCCGGGGCGGGCCGGACCGGGGGCGGCGCGTCCGAACCGCCTGCGGCCGTCGGAGTGGTCCTCTCGAACGGTGCGTTGGCCATGGGGTCCTCCTCGGAAGGTCGCGGACACCCCTTCGGCCCCCGGCAATCGGCGCCGGAGCCCGTGGCTAGCGCGCGGCGCCCCCGGCGGGACCTCTCGGTCCGCCGGGGGCGCCCGCTCCCGACTCGTCGGCAGGCCGTAGGCCTCACCAGTAGTGCGTACGGCCTCCCACCGCGTGCCCGACCGCGCCCAGCAGCCACAGCACCAAGCCGATCACGGCCAGGATCACGCCGATCGTCCACAGGAAGGAAATCCCGGTGACGAAACCGACGATCAACAGAATCACGCCCAAGATGATCATGAGTACCTCCGGCCCCTCTCGAACGGGGAACAGGGCGCGTCTACCACCGATCGGCCCGGGTATGCGCGGGATGCCGAACCGACTCCGACGGGTGGGCGGCGTGGCCGGCGCGAGGGCGTCGGCGGCCCGCAGATCCGCAGCCCGCCGAACGAAGCACGCCGGGCGCTCCGTCCACCGTACGAACGGGGTGGGACCGGCCGAGGGGGCCCTCCCGGTTTCGGGCGGACCACGGGAGGACAGACGCCTACGAGGCGTGGCACACCACGAAGGGAAGCGCAGCGCGGAGGGAGGCGACGGCATGGCACCGCGGGTCGGCGACAGCCTGACGTGCGAGCGGGCCAGGGACGTCACCCGGACCGTGCTCGCGGCCCGCGGCGTCTCGGAAGCGGACACCGGGGACGCGCTCCTCGTGGTCACCGAACTGGTCGCCAACGCACGGCGGCACGCGGGCGGGGCCACCGCCCTGCGCGTGACGTGCCGGCCGCCCACGGTCGAGATCGAGGTCTCCGACGACTCTCCCGAACAGCCCGTGGAGCGGCCGAGTCGGAGCGACGAGCCCGGGAGGTTCGGTTGGGCCGTGATCAACCGGATCGCGGAGCGGGTGACGACCGCGATCCGGAGCGGCGGGAAGACGATCTCGGTCGTGGTCGCCGCGCGCACCGGGACCGGCCCGGACCCGATCGGGCCCGCGAGCGCGGGGACGGCGGCGTCCGAGACCGGGAGGCCCGCGACGGCCGGGCCCGCCGGGGCGCAGCCCCCGGCGCTGGCGGCGGCCCACCCCACCGACGACAGGAAGCAGCAGGCCCATGGATGAGAACGAGGTCGAGCTCACGGCGATCGCCGCCCTCACCGCCGCCAGGTCGGGCTCCGGCACGGAGTTCGTGTCCGGCCTCCTGGAGGAGGCCATCCCCAAGCAGTTCCAGGTCCCCGTGGGTGCCACCGCGGAGGAGGCCGGGTGCGCGGTCCTGGAGCAGCTCTCGGAGCCGCTCAGCGGCCTGGTCACCGGCTTCCTGCTCGCCTTCGACGCGCTGGCCGACGCCCACGACGACAACGACCCCCCGGTGACCAGCGAGGAGATCCTCCAGCAGCTCGCCCTCGCCCTGGCCAGGGAGGCGTCCGGATGACGACTCGCACGTCGCGGGCGGCGCCGACTGGATGCCGCCGGCCGGGGTAGCCGCCTCGTGGACGAAGGCGGAGGCGACGACGACCCGCGGCCCTCGCGGTCAGCTGCCTGTACGCGGGCCGCGCCGACCTGCGCAGCGGGACCGGGCAGGAGCGGCTCGCGACCGGAGACGTCTTGCCTCGACGGGCGCTCCTCGCGGCCACCGCCCTCACGGTGTTCCCGAACGACCTCGACACCGACCCGCTGGCGGCCGACACCCGGGACGCCGGTCCCGAGACGCTGCGCAGGGCGAAGGCCTTCAACGAGGGCAACGCCCGGCACGAGATCACCCTCGCCCACGTCGCCGCCGCGGCCTGCGTCACGCCCCGTGCGGTCCAGTACGCCTTCCGGCGGCACCTGGGGACGACCCCGTTGGAGTACGCGCGGAGGGTCCGACTCGACCACGCGCACGTGGAGTTGAAGGAGGCGGACACACGCTGGGGCTTCACGCACATGGGCCGGTTCGCCGCCGCCCACCGGCGGGCGTACGGCGTACCGCCGAGCACGACGCTGAGGACGTGACCGTCCGGGGGCCCGACGGGGTCCGCGCGGCTCGTGGGGTGCGCACGGGTCGTGCCCGTCGTACGGTCAGCCGCCCGACCCGCCCTCTTGGGGGAGCAGGGTGCCGAGCGGGCCGAGGTCGAGGTTGAGGTCCTCGAGGGCGAAGCCGTGCTCCGCGCACAGCCGGGTCATGTGCTCGTGCAGGGCGAGCAGCGTGGCGCCGAGTTCCTCCTCCTGCTCGTCCGTGAGGCCGCCGGCCTCGACGCGCCGCAGGGCCTGGCGCTCGATGAGCTGGCGCAGCAGCTCGACGACGGTGAGCACGAGTCTGAGCAGGTCCTCGCCGACCGTCTCGTGGTCGGTCCGGACCCGCCGGGCGGGGGACGCGGCCCGGTCCCGGTCGGCGGCCGGGTCGGCGGCGTGCGGACCGGAGGGCTCGAAGGGGGAGGCGCCCAGGAGTCGGAACGCCGTCGCCATCGTGTCGGTCACGTCGTCCGGGCCGGGTCGGGCCGGGCGGGGTCGGGCGCGGCCGGGCGCGGGGTCACCGCCCGCGCGGTGGGCGGGAGGCGGGCGCGTTCCGCGGTCAGCGGTCACGGCCGGCCACCGGTCGGGGGTGCGGCTCCATGGTGCTGCTCACCGATGTGACCAGGGCGCGCAGGGAGATGCGGACCAGGTCGATGTCCGCGACGCAGAGCACGACGTCGCCGACGATGACGACCCCGGTGGCCAGGAGGCGGTCCAGGAGGTCGACGAGGGCGACGGGGCGCTCGGGCAGCCGCTCGTCGGGCGGGACGGGCGTCATGGCCCCGGGTCCCGGTCTCTGCTCGGATCGGGCTCGGACGCCGGCCGGGGCGCCGGATCGGGTGCCGGTCCGGGACCCGGACCGGGTGCGGCGAAGGAGTACGGCGCCCAGGGGCCGGTGACCTCGACGCGGACGGCCGGCAGGTCACCGCCCGCCGCACCGACCGCGGCCCGGAACTCCGCGGCCCGGTCGTCGGGGACGAGGTAGGCCTCGTTGAGGACGTTCTCGCCGGTCTCCGCGCGGGTGAGGGGGCCCGTCTGGGCGGGGTGCCGTACGACGCCGGCCGCGTGCCGGCCCGCCGCGGCCGCGATGCGCTCGGCCGCGAGGCCCGCCTGCCGCCGGTGCTCCTCGCGCGCGAGGCGGTCGGCCCTGCGCGCCCTCAGGTAGGCCTTGCCCGGGCTCGTCGCCGAAGCTCGGCCGACGGTGCCGGGGGCGGGAGCGGCGGGGGCCGAGGAGGCGGGACGTACCGCGTCGGGGGCGGGGGCGTCGACCTCCGGCCGGAGGTAGACCTTGACGCCGTACTCCGTGTGCCCGGCCAGCCGGGCGAGCCCGGCGGCGAAGGTCCCGCGCTGTTCGTCCAGCGCCGCCAGGGCCCGCTCGTCGTCCTGGTAGAGCGTGGCCAGCCGCAGCGGGAGGACGGTGGTGTGCGCTGCCAGGGCCTGGACCACGTGGTGGTGGGCCCGGGCAGTGGCCTCGAGCCAGGCGAGGTCCTCGAACCGGGTGGTCAGGGCGGCCTCCTGCCACGCGTCGCACGGGACCCGACTGCCCACGAACACCGGAGCGGACGGTCCGTCATCGACGGTCGCGCCGTCGGCGCGCGGACCGGCCAGCAGCACCACGGGCGCGTCGCCGACCCCTCGGAGGCCGGCGGTCACCCGCTCGAGCCCCGACGCCGGTGCGACCACGGCATAGACGTACGTGAGGGTGTCCGGTCCCGGTTCGGGCCCCGGCGCCCGGTCCCGGTTCACGGCGCGGCCCTCCGCCCCGGCCCGGCGCGGTCACGGGCGGTGTCCTCCCACGGGAGGCCCTGGTCGGTGTCCTCGGCCGGGCCGACCGCAGGACGTGACCGCCGCAAGGCCTCGACCTCCGCGCGCAGCCGGCTGTTCTCCTCCTCCAGCCGTTCGCGGCCGCGCGCGCGGCCGCCGTCGGAGCCCTCGGCGCGGTCCCCGTCGTAGCGGCCGGGGGACAGCTCCCGGTCGTGCTCCCACCAGTCGATGCCCATCTCCTTGGCCTTGTCCACCGAGGCGATCAGGAGCCGCAGTTTGATGGTCAGCAGCTCGATGTCGAGCAGGTTGATGCGGATGTCGCCGGCGATGACGATGCCCTTGTCCAGGACCCGTTCGAGGACGTCGACCAGGCTGGCCGACGAGCTCGGGGCGTAGCCGGCCACCGGGCTCGAGGCACGGGACGGCACGGCGGGCGACGGACGGCCGAACATCGGATCAGTCATGCTCACCAGCCTCCTCGGGCTCAGCGGCCTCCTCGGTCTCCTCGGGCTCACCGGCTTCCTCGAGCTCTGCGGCCTCGGGAGCCTCCGTGCTCTCTCGGGCCTCTTCGAACGCACCAGGCTCCCCGGGTTCCTGCCGGAACCGCGCGATCTCGTCGAGGCGGTCGAGGAGCTCCCCCTCCCGGCGCTCGAACTCGGCGTCGTCGATCTCTCCGGACCGGAGCTGCCGGTCGAGGTCCGCCAGCGCGGCCCACACCGGGGCCGGGTCGTAGAACTCGCGTTCCGCCTGCTCCGCGACCTGCTGCGCCACCCACACGACGGCCCGCACCGGCGCCAGCGGCGCGCCCAGCAGTCCCGTCAGCAGTCCCATGGCTCTCCTTCCGGCCGCGGACCGGGGCGGCGGCGCTGCCACCCGGTCGCGGCGTCGCGCGCGTCACGCACCCTGCGCCACGCTCCACTCGGCGTCACACGAAGCTGTACGGCGGCAGCGGCCCGATCAGCCGCAGGTCCACGCCACCGGCCCGCTCGGCCAGGTCCGCCTCGGCCTCGCGGAGCCGCGCCTGCCGGTCGTCGGCGACCAGCAGCGACAGGGACACCCCGAGGACGCCGCCGTCCCCGGCCGGAGGATGCACGGCATGCTCCCGCGCGTACGGGACCAACTCCCGTACGAGGTCGGCGGCCAGCGCCTCCTGCCTGTCGCGCACCTCCGCCGCGACGAGCTCCCCGAGCTGCAGGGGCAGGCGCGGATCGGCGTCGCCGGCCCGGATGCGGTCGTTGAGCAGCCGTGCCCGGCCGGAGCCGTCGAGGATCTCGCGCAGGAGCGACTCCTCGTCGCGGGAGGCCTTGACGTGGTACTCCGCGCAGCCCTGCAGCCGCCCCAGGGTGTCGAGGTACGAGGCCGCGCCCGCTTCCAGGGCGGCCTCGACCGCGCCCGTGTCCGGGGCGGTGTACCCGAACCTGAGCGGCAGGACCGTGCCGTCGGCCAGGAGGCGTTCCTGGACGGCCTGGTGGGCGGTCAGGTCCCGCCGGGCGGGCCGGACCGCCTCGTCCACGTCGCTGACCACCGCGCGCAGCCCCGCCGCGGTGACGGTCCGCAGCGGCCCGGTTTCGGAACCGACGCCCGTCAGCCCGTCCAGGCGGCAGGGGTGCCCGTCGGCCACGATCGAGTACACGTACACAGCCATCGTCTACTCCCTCTCCGTCTCCCGCTCCCGGCGTGCCGGGCGACGGCGGCGGCGGACCGGCTCCACCTCTTCCCGGGCCTCGTCCTCGTCCTCGTCCTCCTCCGCCGCCTCGGACTCCTCGCGGGAGTCCTTCGAGCCACTCGTCAGGGACTCCCTCACGGCCTCCACGGCTCCGCTCAGGGCGCCCTTGGACTTGCCGCTCGCCCCGCTCTCCATCACGTCCCCGACCAGGTCGGTCAGCTGTTCGGGCCGCTTCGCGCCCGCCTCCAGGTCGAGCCGGTTGCAGGCCTCGGCGAAGCGCAGGTAGGTGTCGACGCTGGCCACGACGATCCGCGCGTCGATCTTCAGGATCTCGATGCCCACCAGCGAGACGCGGACGAAGACGTCGATCACGAGACCGCGGTCGAGGATCAGTTCGAGGACGTCGTACAGGCTGCTCGTGCCGCTCCGGCCGGCCTGGTAGCCGCCCGAGCCGCTGATGGTGTTCCCGCCTTGCGGCATCACAGTCATGGGCGCATTCCTCCACACGAGGCCGACGTGTCAGGTCGGCCGGTCGATCATTCCTCGGCTGTACCGTCGCGTCCGCTCGTAGGAGACCAGCTCGCCGTCCCCGTCCAGCGTGACCCTGTAACTGGCCATGACGCTGGTGGTGTCGGGGATACGGGCCAGCTCGACGACCTCGACCTGCGCCTCCCAGCCGTCCTCGGTGGGGCGGAGGGCCGACACCGATTCCGGGCTGCGGCCCAGCAGCTCCGCGAGCTGGCCGACGGCGAGGCGCATGGCCGTGGCCGCGCCCGTGGCACGCCGCCGCGCGCGGCCGTCCGGGCGCCGGGTGCGGTCGGTGCGGACGTCCTGGTCGTCGTCGCCCTGCTCGGGGAGGGCGCGTCGCCGGCGCTTCGGGTCTGCCGCGGCCATGGACCACTCCCCTCACGAGCCGGACGGTTGGTGCGGTTGCCCCCTGGGCTGCGAACCAAACGGGTACTTCGGGATCAAAAGAACTTTTCCGGCATTCATGTGCATATCTCGCGCCGGGTCGAGCAGCCCCGTGTAAAGGCGACCGACCCGCATCACACGTGCACCGGTGAAGGGATAAGGCACATGCAGGACATCACCAAGATCGCCCTGGCGGCAGCCGTCCTCGGCGGCTACGTACTGGGGCGGGTCAAGAAGGGACGCCTGGCCCTCAGCCTGGCGACGTACGCAGCGGGCCGCCGGCTCGGCCTCGACCCCAAGGAGCTCGCGGTACAGGGACTGAAGAAGCTCGGCGAGATGCCGCAGGTCGCCGAACTCGGCGAGCAGCTCTCCGGTGAGGCGATGGACGCCGGCCGCAAGGCACTGAAGGCCGCCGCCGACCGCCGCCTGGCCTCACTCGCCGACACCCTCCACGAGCGCACTCTCGCCCTCGAGAGCGGGGGGAACGACGACCGTGCGGAGGACGAGGACGAGGACGAGGAGGAGGCCGCGTACGACGACGAGTACGACGAGAACGAGGACGACGGCGCGTACGGGGACGACCGGGACGGGGACCGGGACGGATACGAGGACGAGGACGAGGACGGCTACGAGGACGAGGAGGAGGGCGGGCGCGAGGCCGACCGCGCGGAGGACGAGGAGACCGCCGGGGAGGCCGAGGAAGAGGCCGGGCCCGGGGACGAGCGAGAGGCACCCCGGCAACGGCGGCGCAGCACCTCGGCCCGCAAGGCGGCGCCGAAGGACTCCGGTGGCGGCGAGAAGCCCGCCTCCCGCAGACGGACCTCGGCCGGCAGCGGTACGCGCGGCGGTTCGGCGGGCACGGGCTCGGGCGGCACGGCCGCCAGGGCACCCTCGTCCGAGCCGAAGCAGCGGACCCCGGCCGCGAAGCGGACCGCCGCGAGGAAGACGGCGGGGACGAGGGCGACGGGGACGAAGACGGCGGGCGCGGAGAAGTCCGCGAGCGGAGGGGCCGCCAAGAGTCCGACCGCGAAGAAGGCGGAACCGAAGAAGGCCCCCGCGAAGAAGGCCTCCGGGACCAGGACCTCCGCGAGCAGCACCTCCGCGAGCAGCACCTCGGGGAGCAGGACCGCCGCGAAGAAGGCTCCGGCGAAGAAGGCCCCCGCCAAGAAGGCCCCTGCCAAGAGGGCCCCCGCCAAGAGGGCCCCCGCCAACAGGGCCCCCGCCAAGAAGGCCGCGGCGAAGAAGGCCCCGGCGAAGAAGACCGCTTCGGCGCGCGGCGGCGGGTCGAGCCCTTCGTCGTCCAGGACCGCGGCGAAGAAGGCCGCCACGAAGAAGACGGCCGCTCGCCGGCCGAGCGCGCGGAGGTGAAGCATGGCCACCAAGCAACGGGAACAGGACTCCCAGGGCGCCAAGGACGGCCAGTCGGGTCTGGACCGGCTGCTGGAGGAGGTCGGCGGCTACCTCACCGCGCAGGCCGGGCAGCTCGCGGACCGGGCCATCGACAAGGTCGACGACCTCACCGACGGCCTCTACGACGTCGCCGAGAACGGGGGGTCGCTGGCCGGGATCGGAACCCGCATCCTCGGCGGCGACTCACCCGCCAAGGCGGTCCTCGGTCAGACCTTCTCCGGGATCAAGGACAAGGTCATGGACGCCGGCTCCGGTCTGTTCGGAGGCGGGGGAGGGGACGGTGACGGGGGCGGAGGCAAGGGCCGGAGCCGCAAGGCCGGCACGAAGGCCATCAACATCGTGGAGTTCATCGACGTCGGGGTGCCGCTGCGCACCGCGTACGACCACTGGACCCAGTACGAGGACTTCAGCAGCTTCGCCAAGGGCGTCCGCAGCGTCTCGCAGGGTGACGACACGACCACCGACTGGAAGGTCAAGGTCGGCCCGTCCACCCGGACGTGGAAGGCCACCGTCCAGGAGCAGGTCCCCGACGACCGCATCATCTGGAGCTCCGACGGCCCCAAGGGCACCACCCGCGGCTGCGTGAGCTTCCACGAGCTGGCTCCCGCCCTCACCCGGATCGTGCTGGTCGTGGAGTACTACCCGTCCGGCCTGTTCGAACGGACCGGGAACCTGTGGCGCGCCCAGGGCCGTCGGATGCGGCTGGACCTCAAGCACTTCAGCCGCTTCGTCACCCTCTCCAACGAGGAGCCCGACGGCTGGCGCGGGGAGATCCAGGACGGCGAGGTCGTCGTCAGCCACGAGGACGCCCTCGAGGAGGAGCAGGCCGCGGCCGAGGAGTCCGAGGCCGAAGGGGCGGAGGGCGACGAGGCCGGGCAGGACGAGGACTTCCCCGAGGACGAAGCACGGCCCGAGGACGAACAGGAAGGGGCCGGGGGAGAGGACGAGGCCGGGTACGAGGACGACTACGAGGACGAGGACGAGCGGGACTACGACGAGGACGGGGGCGAGGAGGAAGGCGGTCGGGCCGAGGACGAAGCCGGGCCCGAAGCCGAGGACGAGGAGGAAGCCGGGGACGACTACGAGGACGAGGACGAGGACGAGGACGAGGACGCGGGCGGATACGAGGACGAGGACGAGGCGCCCGAAGAGGAGGACGAACCGCCCCGCCGCCGGCGCTGAGCCCCAGCGCCCCGGGCCCCCTCCGGGCGCGCGACGAGGCCGACGGCGGATCGCCGTCGGCCTCGTCGTAGGGGGTCCGTCCGACCACGTTCAGTGCTTCAGCGTGTCCTTCGCCTTCTGGGCGGTCTGCTTCGCGTCACCCTTGATCTGGTCGGCGCGGCCCTTCATCTCCATCCTCTCGTTGCCCAGGGCCTTGCCCGTGACCTCCTCGGTCTTGCCCTTGACGGTCTTGCCGACGTTCTTGGCCTTCTTCCCTGCGGCCATGTCCAGCCACCTCCACAACGGGGCTATAGGCACCGCGCGCATACCCGGACGAACACGCCTGATGCATCCTCGACGCGTTCCCGCTGCATCCCCGGTGCGGCGGACCCGCGGATCCCGTGCCCGCCGCGCGTCCGCAGGCCCGGCGGCCGACAATGGACACGGGCCGCAGGCTGCGGAGGTGCACAGCGTGAACACCGCACACAGAGGGCGAGCGGCGTACGCCGCCGCGCCGGAACACGTGAAGCCGGACCGGCTCTTCGACCGGGACGACGAATGGGCCGCCCTCGGCGCGTTCGCCGACGACCCGACGCCGGCGCCGCGCCTCGGGATGGTGCGCGGCCGCCCCCGCCAGGGCAAGAGCCTCCTGCTCGAAGCGATGGCCCGGTCCACCGGGGGCCTCTACTTCTGCGGGCAGCAGGCCACCGAGGCGGAGACGCTGCGGCGGCTCCGTACCGAGTACGAGCGGCACGCCGATCCGCAGTCCGACGGGCCCGCCTGGCAGGACTGGGACCAGGCGCTCGACGCCCTCTTCGCGCTCGGCGACGACCGGCCGTACCTCGTGGTCGTCGACTCCTTCCCCGCCCTGGTGACGTCGAACCCGACGCTGCCCGCGGCCCTCCGCGCCGCCCTGCACCGGCTGGAGGTCGCACCGCGCACGAACCGCGTGCGCCTGGTGCTCAGCGGGGAGACCGGACCGGTCATGGGCCGGCTGTTCACGGTCGGCTCGCACCTGCACGCCCTGGCCGGCCTGCGGCTCGAGGTGCGGCCGCTGGACTACCGCGGCGCGGCGCGCCTGTGGGGCCTCGACGACCCCGAGCTGGCGCTCCTGGTGCACGCGGTGGTCGGCGGGACCCCGGCCTACCGGTACGACTACGTGAGCGAGGACGTGCCCCGGGACCTCGACGACTTCGACGACTGGGTCTGCCGCACCGTGCTCAGCCCGCGGACCCCGCTGTTCGCCGAGGCCCGCCACCTCGTGGACGAGGAGGTCGCACAGGCGACCCCGGGGATCTGCCACTCCGTGCTCACCGCGCTGGCCACGGGCCGCACCACCCAGGGCGAGGTGGCGACCTTCCTCGGACAGCAGCTCGCCGACGTCTCGCGCGCGCTCACCCTGCTCCGCGACCACGGGGTGCTGCGGTCCGAGCCGGACGGGCTGCGGCCGGCCGTCACCCGGCACCGGATCACCGACCAACTCCTCGCGTTCGAGCACGCCGTGGCCCGCCCCCGGCGCACCGAGCTGGAGCAGGCGGACGCCGCGTCGGTGTGGCGCGCGGCCCGCGACGACTTCACGGCGTACGTCGTGGAGCCCCAGTTCGGCCACGTCTGCCGGCAGTGGGCGGCGCGCTTCGCCGGTCCCGCCCTGCTCGGCGCCGAGGGCCCCGTCACGGCGGTGTACGGCTCTCCGGCCGACCCCCGGGAACCCGACCGCCCCACCGGCGCACCGGACGCGACGGCGGCCGAGGTCGTCGTACGGCCGGCCGGGGACACGGCCGGACCGCCCCTCGCCCTCGGACTGGCCCGCTGGGGCACGCCCATGGACGCGGGCCACCTCGAGCGTCTGCGCGCCCTGGCCGCCCGGTCGGCGGAGCCGGCCCGGGCACCGGCCGGGGACGTCCGCCTCCTCCTCTTCGGCACCCGGGGCTTCAGCGGCGACCTGCACGCCGCGGCCGCCCGCGGCGAGGTCGAGCTCGTCGACCCGCCCCGGCTCTACGCCCCGTGACGGCTCCCGCCGCCCCGGAACGGGTCCTGCCCGGCCCGCGGGCGCGGGCCGGGCAGGAGCGTCGTGCACGGGGCCGGGGTCAGCGCTGGAAGGCCACGTCGTAGTAGGTGTCGACCAGCGCGCCCGACGGGGCGAAGCAGCGGATCTGGACGCCGGTGCTCGGGGTCCAGTAGTCGACCTTGCAGTACGCGGAGTCGGAGCCGTACGCCGTCACCTGCACGTGCCCGTTGCCCAGCGGCATGTTCGGCGGCACGAACCGGTAGGTGCCGGTGCCGGTGCGGCGGATGCGCATCACCGAGCCGGTGGAGTTGTACGCGTACGCGGCGGCCGGGTTGTAGGCCGCGGTCGTCGGCCGGTTCGCCCAGGCGTACGCGGCCGGCGTGGTGCGCAGGATGCCGGTGGAGCGCACGTACGTCAGCGTGAAGCGGTTGTCCGCGAGCCGGCCGACCGCGTTGTGGCAGCGGACGTTGACGTACTCGGTCGACCCGGACGGGTACCAGTTCACGACCTTGCAGCGGGCCGCCACGTCACCGTAGGCGGTCACCTGCACGTGCCCGGCGGCCGCACCGATGGACGGCACGCGCACCCGGTACTGGCCGGCGCCCTGGCGGGTGATGGTGTTCGTCGACCCGCCCGAGTTGAACTGGTAGGACGTCGAGGGCGTGTACGAGGCGCTGGTGGGCTGGTTGGCCCACACGTAGGCGATCCGACTGCCGCCCACCGTCGCGGTGTTGACGAAGCTCGCGTCGAACGTCGTGTTGACCCGGGCACCGGTGCGGGTGAAGCAGCTGACGTGCACGTCGAGGCGGCCGCCGGCCCCCGGCACCCAGTAGGTGACCCCGCAGGTGTGGCTGGTCGACCCGTACGCGGTCACGTGCACCGTGCCGCCGACCAGGCCGAGTCCGGGCATCCGCACCGTGTACTGGCCGGTTCCGGTGCGGACGACCGTGTTGGTGCCGCCCGTCGAGTTGCGGCTGTAGAGCGTGGACGGCGTGTACGGCACGTTCAGCGCCGAGTTCGGGGAGTTGGCCCACACATAGGCCAGTCCGCGGGCCGGGGCGGCCTGCGCCACCCCCGGTGCCAGTACGACGGCCCCGCCGGCCATCGTCAGCGCGGCACCCGCGGCCAGCAGCCGCGTACGCCACTCCTTCAGGAATCGCGAAACTCGCACGTCCTTTTCCTCCCCCAACTCCGCAGAACACGAATGCGGGCCGCCCGGGATCCGAGCCGTCGGCCCACGTCAGCGGTGAGGAACCTACACACCGCGGTTCGGCCCGACCATGGCTTGAAAGTGACTGCCCACGGCGTGCGGGAGCTGTTGGACGGCGCGCGTCACATCCGGAGCGCCCCCTTGGACCGGACCGCCAGCGGCGTGCCCCGGCGTGCATTCGGGCTGCCGTACGAGCGCTCCTTCCGGAGTTGGAAGCAGCCCCGCGAAGCCGGTGAAGTTCCCCGACTGGCCGGTCGCGGGCGGACCGTCCGGACTAGCGTGGCTTCCCGGTGATCAACGCCGGACCTCCCGGGTCCGGACCCCACGTACCGAGGACGACGATGTCCGGACTCCGCGAACCCGCGGCCCGCGCCGACCGCCGGGAGGGTGGCAGGCGCGCCCGCCCCACCGGCCCCCGGCACACCGCCGGCACCGCGAACCGAACCGCCCCGCGCCACACCGCCGCGCGCCCGGCCCCGGCCGGCGCCCCCCGGCAGATACGACCCCAGCTGGTCCGGGCCGCCGTCCTGCCCACCGTGGCCGCGGGACTGATCGGCGCCGCCGCCGTCCTGTTCACCCTCCAGCTCGACGGCCTCCGGCTCGGGGGCGGCGGGGCCGGGGGTGCCGGTGCGGTCGGAGGCGGTGCGGCGGCCGACGGTCGGCTCTGGCTCGTCCTGTCCGGCTGCGCCGTGCTCTTCGCCGGCGCCCTGGCCGCCGCCTGGCTCGGGGCCCACCGCGCCGCCCGCACGGTCCGCGACCGCTGCGAGGCGCTGCGCCGCTCCAGCGCGCGCGGCCAGCAGGAGCTGCGCACCGTGCTCGACCGGCTGGAGCGCGGCGAGAGCGTGCCGCCCCGGCGGGCCGGGGGCACGGTGCTGCCCGAGGGCCCGGCGCCGGCCGGCGCGGACGAGTTCCGGCTGCTCGGCCAGGAGCTGCGGCAGGCCCGCGAGCAGGCGCACGCCGCGCTGGTGCGCACCGCCGCGATCGGGGGCCACTCCGACAGCGACCAGAAGGTCGAGGTCTTCATGAACCTCGCCCGGCGCCTGCAGTCGCTCGTCCACCGCGAGATCCAGCTGCTGGACGGGCTGGAGGACATCGTCGAGGACCCGGACCTGCTCAAGGAGCTCTTCCACGTCGACCACCTCGCCACCCGCATCCGCCGGCACGCCGAGAACCTCGCCGTGCTGGGCGGCTCGGCCTCCCGCCGCCAGTGGACCCGGCCCATCGACATCAGCGAGGTGCTGCGCTCCTCGGTCGCCGAGGTCGAGCAGTACACGCGGGTGAAGGTGGTGCCCCCGGCCGGGGGCAGCGTGCGCGGGCACGCCGTCGCGGACGTCGTGCACCTGCTCGCCGAACTCGTCGAGAACGCCACGGTGTTCTCGCCCCCCGACACGGACGTCCTGCTGCGCGCCGAGCGCGTGACGGCCGGCATCGCCATCGAGGTCGAGGACCGCGGGCTGGGCATGCCGTCGGACGAGCAGCACCGGATGAACTCCCTGCTCGGCGACCCGGACCGGATCAGCGTCCGGCACCTGCTGGCGGACGGGCGGATCGGGCTCTTCGTGGTCTCCGCGCTGGCGCGGCGGCACGGCATCGCGGTCGAGCTCAAGACGAACATCTACGGCGGCGTGGTGGCCGTGCTGGTGCTGCCGCGCGACCTCCTGGGGGCCGAACCGGAGGAGACGGCCGACCGCTTCGGCGGCTCGTCGGCGTCCGCGGGCCCCGCGGCACCGGCCCCCGGGGCCGTCGCGGCACCGGCCGCCGGGAGCTTCGGGGAGCCGGACGCGGCCGGCCCGACCGTCGCCGGGACCGGCGGCGGGACCGGCCTGCCCCCGCTGGAGCCGGTGCGGGCCCACGACGCGGCGGTACGGACGCCGCTGCGGGCGGAACCGGCCCCGGTGGCCGCCACCGACCCGACCCCCGACCCGACCCCCGTCCCGGCACCCGCGTCGGCCCGGGCTGCCGCGGTGCCGGGCCCGGCCGCGCCGCCCGTTCCCGCCCCCGGCCCGGCCGTGACGCCGGCCGCGCGGGTGCGGGCGTACGCGGAGCCGGGCGTCGGGGCACGGGCGCACGCCGCGCGCGCGGCGACGGTACCGGCGCAGCTCGACGCGGCACGGGCCGAGCCGGCGCGGGCCGACGCGGCGCACGTACCGGCCTGGGCGGCCGACCCCCGGCCCACCGAGCCGTCCGCGGTGCCGCCCGCCGGTCCCGCCCGGCCGCCGCTGCCCCGGCGCCGCGCCCAGCAGCACGTGGTCCCGCAGCTGCGCGACGCCCCCGCCCCGACCGCCGTACGGCCCGCCGACGACGTGGAGCAGCCGATGCACGACCCCGGGCTCATGGCCGCGTTCCGGCGCGGCTTCGGCCTCGCCCAGGCCACCGCGGTCGAGATGGCCGC
The DNA here is from genome assembly GCF_044753805.1 of Streptomyces sp. NPDC093225. NCBI lineage: Bacteria > Bacillati > Actinomycetota > Actinomycetes > Kitasatosporales > Streptomycetaceae > Streptomyces > Streptomyces sp. NPDC093225. The sequence goes on along the minus strand of NZ_JBIVNX010000023.1, from coordinate 47,103 downwards.
CGACCCGGCCCGCGGCGGCTCCACCGAGCCCGGCGCGGAGGCCCCGTGAGCCCCCTCGATCCCCGCCCATCGCCCCGACCCTCCCCCTCTCCCCGCAAGGAGCGCACTGCCATGTCCGGCGACGTGAAGACCACCCAGCTCTCCGAACTCGACTGGCTGCTCGGCGGGTTGGTGCAACGCGTGCCCTACGCGCGCAGCGCGGTCCTGTTCACCGCGGACGGGCTCGTCACCTGCGTGCACGGCCTCGACCCCGACAGCGCCGACCACATGGCCGCCCTCGCCTCCGGGCTGTACTCCCTCGGCCGCAGCGCCGGGGCCCGGTTCGGGGACGGGGCCGAGGTGCGGCAGGTGGTGGTCGAACTGGACTCGCTGCTCGTCTTCGTCTCGGCTGCGGGCTCCGGCACCTGCCTGGCGGTGCTCGCCGACCGGGACGCCGACGCGGGCGTGCTCGGCTACGAGATGGCCATGTTCGTCAAGAGCGTCCGCCCGTACCTGGCGGCCCCGCCCCGACACGCGGCCGCCGCCGGACGGACCCTCCTGGCGACCGCCGCCCCGGCGACGCCGGGCACCCCGTCGACCGCGGGCACCTCGACCGCCCCGGGCGCCCCGCCCGTGCGCGTGCCCGCGCCGGCGACCGCGCCCCCGGCCGCGGCCCCCGACCGGTGAGGGCACCGGCGCCCCCGCACGACCCGCCGTGGCTGGACGACTCCGCGGGCCGGGTGATGCGCCCGTACACGGCGAGCGGCGGCCGGACCCGCCCGAGCGCGCCCCTCGACCTGCTCTCCCTGGTCCGTGCGACCGGGGTGCCGGTCCGTGAGCCGCTCGGCCACGACCACGCCCTGGTGCTGCGGTTGTGCGCCGGGCCGACCGGCCCGCTCTCGGTCGCGGAGATCGCGGCCCAGCTGCGGCTGCCCGCCGCGGTGACCAAGGTGCTGCTGTCCGACCTGCTGGAGTGCGGGGCCGTCACGGCCCGCGCGCCCCGGTTCCCGGCCGGCGGCGCCGCCGACGACCAGAACCTGCTCCGGGCGGTGCTCGATGGCCTGCGTAGAAGACTCTGACCGTGGCCGGCGGTGGGAGCCCGAGGAGTGCCCGGACCCGGGCGGGCCGCCGCCCACCACCCTGAAGATCCTGGTCGCGGGCGGCTTCGGGGCAGGCAAGACCACGTTCGTGGGGGCGGTCAGCGAGATCGAGCCGCTCAGCACGGAGGAGCTGCTGAGCGACCTCGGCGCACCCACCGATCCGCTGACCGGGGTCGAGACGAAGACGGCGACCACCGTCGCCCTCGACTTCGGCCGGCTCACCCTCGACGCCGGGCACGTGCTCTACCTCTTCGGCACGCCCGGGCAGGAGCGGTTCTGGTTCCTGTGGGAGGAGTTGTGCAGGGGCGCCCTCGGGGCGGTCGTGCTGGCCGACACCCGCAGGCTGGCGGACTGCTTCCCGGCCGTGGACTTCTTCGAGCGGCGGGGGATCGGCTTCGTCGTGGCCGTCAACGAGTTCGAGGGCGGCCACGACTACACCGCGGAGGAGGTGCGCGAGGCCGTCGGGCTGGCGCCGGGCATCCCGGTCGTACGGTGCGACGCCCGCCTGCCGCGCGCCGGCACGCGCGTGCTCGCGACGCTGGTCGGTCACCTGCTCGCCGGGGCGCCGGCGCGCCCGCCGTCCACCAACCACCAGGGGGAACTGACATGACGTACTACGAGTCCACCGGACACCTGCTGCTCACGCCGGTGGACCGGGAGGCGCCCGCGCGCGCCGTCCGGCTCCGCGAGCTGGGACTGGGGGAGCGGGCCGACGCGGAGCTCGACGCCTTCGCGCGCAAGGTCGGCGAGACGGCCGGGACCCCGTACGCGGCCGTCAACTTCATCGACGAGGACCGGCAGTTCTTCGCCGGCCTGCACCACCGGGCCGGCGCGCCCGCCGGGGCCTACACGGGGCGGGTGCTGGCCCGGGCCCACGGCTACTGCCCGCACGTGGTGGTCCGGCGCCGGGCGCTGGTCCTCGAGGACGTACGGGACTTCGCACGGTTCGCACCGAACGCCGTGGCCGACGAGAGCGGCGTACGCTCCTACCTCGGCGCCCCGCTCACCGACCGGCAGGGCTTCGTGCTCGGCACGGTGTGCGCGGTGGACCTGCAGCCGCGCCGGTGGGGACGCGAAGGGCTGGAGACGATCAAGGCCCTGGCGACGGAACTGGTCGCCCTGCTCCACGCCCGCGAGGACGCGGCCGCCACGGCGCGGGAAGCCGGCTGATCAAGGGAGCCCGGGGGCGCCGCGGGCGGGCCCGCGGCGCCTCACCCCAGGAACCCGGTGATGCTCCCCCGCAGGCCGCGGGCGTCCAGGCCGTGGGCCGCGGTGTGCTCCTCCGCGGTGCCGTACCTGCGCAGCTCGGCACGGCCGACCCCGAGACCGAGCACCCGGTGCGGGAGGTCGGCGAGCGCGTCGTTGGCCGCGGCCGTCGAGGTGCCCGCCAGGTACGGCTCGACCAGGACGACCTCGGCGCGGTCTTGGCGGCCGGCGGCGGCGCGCAGGGCCGCGGCGTCGAACGGCCGCACGGTGGCGGCGTACAGGACGGTGACGTCGAGCCCCTCGACGGCGGCGAGGGCGGCGTCCAGCATCGGGCCGACCGCGAGCACCACGCCGCGGGAGCCCTCGCGAACGGTCAGGAAGCCGGTGGCCGCGCCGGGCCGCGGGAGCGCCCGGGGAGCCGCGTTCGCGAGGTTCGACAGCCGGACGTAGACCCTGTCGTCCCCGGCGCCCGCGGCGTGCCGCAGCAGCGCCTCGGCCTCGTCGGGGTGGCCCGGGACGTGGACGGTCCAGCCGTCGAGGGTGTCCATCAGGGCCACGTCGCCGGGGGCCATGTGCGTGACGCCGCCGGCCGCCCAGTCGTACGAGGCGTTGGCGCTGACCAGGATCCCGCCCACGCCCTGGTGCCCGAAGTCGAGCTTGACCTGCTCGAAGGGGCGCTCGACGAGGAAGCTCGCGAACGTGTGCACGATCGGCCGCATGCCGGTCAGCGCCATCCCGGCACCGGCGCCGATCAGCAACTGCTCGCGGATGCCGACGTTGACCACGCGGTCGGGGTGGTCCTGCTGGGCCGGGCGGAACCCGTCCATGGTGATCTCGGCGAGCACCACGGCGAGCCGCGGGTCCTCGTCGAGCAGGCGGGTGGTGGTGCTGATGAAGCGCTCGCGCATCGTGTCCATGACGACTCTTTCTGGGGCTGCTGTGCAACTGGCGTGGAACTGATGTGACGGGTGGGCAGGGTGCGGGCAGGTGGCACGGACTCGCGGGAGTCGGCCGTCCCGTGGTGTGTGGGGGAGGCGCTTGAGGCGGTAGGGCAGGCTGGTCCGGAGGCAGGCCCGGGCCTGGGGTGGCCGAAGGCCAGGGCGAAGCCCCGGAGCCCCAGGGGTGGGCCTGCCGCAGGGCCTGCAGGCCACCCCTGTCAAGCGCCGAGGGGACCCACACACCACGGGACGGCCCCCAAGCTCCGGCGGCACGGCACAGCAAGCCGAGGCGAAGACGACAGACGAACCACCCGAATCAGCCCTTGGGCTCGACGCGGGCGACGACCGCGTGCGGCCGCCCCGGGTGCTCGGCGGTGTAGGCGGCGTACAGCGCGTCGTGGTCGCGGCCGTCGACGGTGGTCGCGGTCCAGCCGGCCGCCGTGAAACGGGACGCGATGCCGCCGGGCCAGCCGTGGGTCGCGGAGGCGTTGTCGATCACGAGGGTGTGCAGCCGGTCCAGGCCGGCCGAACCGGCGTACGCGATGGCCTCGTGGTTGCTGCCCTCGTCGAGCTCGGCGTCGCCGATCAGCACCCACACCGCCGGGTCGGTGCGTCCCTGGGCGCGCAGCCCGAGGGCGGTCCCGACGGCGAGCGGCAGGCCGTGGCCCAGGGAGCCGCTGCCGATCTCCACGCCCGGGACCAGGACGCGGTCGGGGTGGTGGCCGAGCGGGGAGTCGTACGAGCCGAAGTCGGGCAGCCAGGCGACGGGGAAGAAGCCCTTGGCGGCGAGGGTCGCGTAGTACGCCATCGGGCCGTGCCCCTTGGACAGCAGGAACCGGTCCCGGTCGGGCGCGTCGGCGGTGGCGGGAGTGACCCGCAGCACCCGGTCGTACAGGACCCAGAGCGCGTCGAGCGTGGAGGTGGCGGCCGGGCCGTGCTTCTCGGCCCCGGTCATCAGGCTCATGAGGCGGGCCAGGTCGGCGTGACCGAGGGGACCGAGGGGAGCGAGTGGAGCGGGGGAAGCGGGGGAAGCGGGGGCGTGCGTCTGCGTCATGACTCCACCCTCGTACCTCAAGTCCACTTGAGGTCAACTCCTCCCGATCATGGAATCAGGGCGGCCGATCATGGATCCCGAAAGGTGCGCGCGACCACCCCGGGAAGTGCGGTATGGTTCTCGTGCGCGTTCAGCCAGGGGGAAACCCCAGGTCAGCGCGCATCGGGACGTGGCGCAGCTTGGTAGCGCACTTGACTGGGGGTCAAGGGGTCGCAGGTTCAAATCCTGTCGTCCCGACTCTGCTTCACGCAGGTCGGAGGCCGTTCTCTCATGGATTGAGAGGACGGCCTTTCGTGCGTCCGGGGTGACGCGGACCCGAAGCGGCCCCGTCGCCCTCCGCGGCGCAACCTCCCGCGGCCGTGCGTCCGGTCGGGGCCTGCCGCGTCCACCGCGTCAGCCGAGACGGGCGGGAAAGGGGAGTCGATGACCGCATTCGACACACCCGTGATCAGATCCTGCCTACTCGGCTAACATGTTCGGGCCAACAATGACCACGTTGAACATATGAACATCGGCTGAAAAATTGATATCTGCGATATCGCGAGTGATTTCGCGCAGAGACGGCGGAATTAAATCCGCCGCGTGGCGTCAACCACGGGTCGTGCTGTGGGCCGCTGTGAGTGTGGTGGCCCTCGGGTTCCTCATCGCACTGGAGATCGCGGCGCGCCATTACGGGGTGGCGGGCCCGGTCAGCGCCCAGGCGCGCGAGGTGATCTTCGCGCCCCGGTCGGGCACGGTGCTGTACGCCGCCATGGCCTTGATGATGGTGGTGCTCACCTGGCGGCAGCGGTTCCTCGCGATCGGCGCGGCGATCGCCATCGACCTGGTCTTCTGGCTGGTGCGCTGGTCGGTCGGCGCCGAGTCGATGTTCGGCAGCGGTGCCCTGTGGGTGACGCTGGGCTGTGCCGTCGTCGCCGTCACGCGTCGCACCGGACGGGAGCGGACCCTGCTCCTCAAGGGCGTCGGCCTCGCCCTGCTCCTGGTGGCCGGGCGCAAGACCGGTTACACGTGGCTGATGATCACCTCGAAGACCCGGCCGACGGTGCTCGACCAGTACGTGGCGGCCGCCGACCACGCGCTGGGCAACCCGTCGTGGGTGGCCGGCCGGATCGTGGAGGCCACCGGCTCCGTCGGCGCCCACGTCCTCGACTGGGTCTACATCCAGCTCGCGGTGGGCGCGGTCCTGGTCGCCCTCTACCAGCTGCGCGACGTGGCGGCCGAGCGGCGGTTCCCGGCACACCACCTGGTGCGCACCTTCCTCGTGATCGGCCTGCTCGGGCCGGCCTTCTACATGATCTTCCCCGTGGTCGGTCCGATCTTCGCCTACGGAGCGGACGGCGGGCACTGGGCGGTGGCGAACCTCTGGCCGGACACCCCGCCGCGGATCCCCGCCCCGCAGGCGATGCCCTTCGACGGGGTCACCCCGCGCAACTGCATGCCGAGCCTGCACACCGCGTGGGCGACCGCGATCTTCATCCATTCCCGCAAGGGCCCGCGCGCCCTGCGGTTCCTCGGCGCCTTCTGGCTGGTCGCCACCCTCGGCGCCACGCTCGGCTTCGGCTACCACTACGGCGCGGACATCGTCGCCGGTGTGGTCTTCACGCTCACCATCGAGGCCGGGCTGCGCGCGCTCAGCCGCGGCTGGGACCGTCAGGGAGCGGTGCTGGTCGTCCACGGGGCCGCGGTCTTCACGGCACTGCTGCTCTCGTACCGCTACCTGTCGACCCCGATGGCCGACTACCCGTGGCTGTTCGGCCCGCTGGTCATCCTGTCGGCGGCCTCGGTGGCCGTCGCGTTCGTACGCACCACCAGGGCCTGGGACCGCATGCCGGCACAGGCCCGCATCCCGGAACAACGCCGCGAGACCGAGACCGAGACCCAACCCGAACTGGTCTGACGCGCACGCGCACCGCACGACGGAGGCCGCTCTACCCCACGTGGGAGAGCGGCCTCTGTCGTAACCCCGGTCCGTCCACCCGGGCGGCCCGGTACGGGGGGACCGGGCGAGCGGGCGGCGGCGTGCGGGTGTCACGCGGATGTGGTCACCACGTCGGCGCGGGCCACCACGCGGCTGCTGGGCGCAGTCACCACATGACGGGCAGGCGCTCCGGGAGGCGCTTCATGAAGCCGGTGCGCCAGACGAGCTGCTCGACCGGGACGGCCAGCCGCAGCTTGGGCATCGCCGCCAGCACGGCCGTGAGGCCGATCTCGGCGTGCTTCTTGCCCAGTGCGGTGGCCGGGCAGTAGTGCGAGCCGCCGCCGAAGGAGAAGTGCGCCGAGGAGTTCTCCCGGTGGAAGTCCAGGACGTGCGGGTTCGGGAAGACCGCGGGGTCGAAGTTGGCGCCCTCCGGCAGGACGAGGATCAGCTCGCCCGCCCGGACCTCCTGGCCGCCGAGGACGGTGTCCTCCATGGCCAGGCGGGGCAGCCCGTCGCCGATGGACAGGTTGATGCGCAGCAGCTCGTCCACCGCCTGCGGCATGATCTCCGGCTGCGCGGCGAGCTGGTCGAGCTCGTCCGGGTGCGTCAGCAGCGTGACCATGGCCATCGCGAGGAAGCCCGCGGTGGAGATGACGCCGGCGCCGAAGAGGGTCACCCCGACGGTCGCGAACATCTCGTCCGAGACGTGCTCGTACCCGGGGGTGCCGCGCAGCGCCGCCAGGTCACCGATCAGGCCGGTGGTGGTGTCGTCCAGCCGGGCCTTCATGTACGCGATGTCCCGGTCCCAGTTGAGCCGGGCGGCCGGGATCTCGGTGGCCGAGTTCATGAACGCGATCGGCAGGGACTCCGCCAGCGGTGCGGCGGCCTCCAGCGGAATGCCGAGCATGTGGCAGTGCAGGGCCTCGCTGAAGGGGTCGGTGAACATGCTGCGGATGTCCACCGGCGCCCCGTGCCTGAGCATCTTCTCGACGAGCTCGGCGGCGTACCCGGTCATGAATTCCTGCAGACCGGGGGCCTTGGGGTTGATGGCCTTCATGACGGCCTTGCGCAGACCCGCCCCGGTGATGTTGCCCATGTTGTTGACGACCTCCGGCGGGATCGTCAGCGCGTACTGGCGCGGCACCCCCGGGTCGGAGGTGTTCTTGAGGCTGAACCGGTCGTCCTCCAGCACCTGCTTGACCAGCTCGTAGGACGAGACCAGCCAGGCTTCGGCGCCGGCGATGGTGCGGACCCGGGTGATGGGCGGCAGCTCCTGCACCTCGGTGGGCAGCTGCGTCCCGTCCCACGTGAAGGGGAAGTCCAGGATGGTGTCGGCGGCGGTCATGCGCGGTCTCCTTCGGCGGGCGTGACGATGGCGTGGCCTTGGTTGCGGGAAGCCCTCAACCCCGCGCCGCGCGAATAGAGCAGGTCGGCCATGGGCAGGGCCGCGTGGTAGCAGTTGAGCGAGGACTCGACGCCCATGATCGCCGGGGTGTCCAGGAAGAGCGGCGCCTCGGCGGACACGTAGTCGATGCACACCTGGCGCTGCCGCAGGGTCGGGGTGCCGCCGTCGAGGACCTTGGACGACAGGAAGATGTCGACCAGGGCGTTGCAGGTCTCGCGGAAGACCGGGTCGGTGTCCAGCCGCGCGTTCAGATCGGAGTGGATCCGCCGGTACGCGGGGATGTCGCGCAGGGCCGACATGGGCCGGCCGCGCAGCCGTTCGCCGGACGGGTCGTTGTCGGCGACGGCGGCGGTCACCTTGGCGCGGACGCCGCGAAGGTTCTTCACGGCCTTGCGCCGGGCGTCTTCCTCTGTGTAGCCGAGTGCCTCGTACATTTCGGCCACGTACAAGTCGGTATATATCAGGTCGACTTGGTCGAAGTTGTCCAGCCCCCAGCGTGCGAGGTCACTGACGCGCTGGTGAGAGAAGTAGGAATTGCCGGGACTGATGCCGATGACGGCGTGGGCGCGCTCGTCGGCTATGACCTGGCAGTGCGGCGTGTAGGGCTCGACCTTGAACGCTGCAGTGGTTGTGGTCATTGGATGTGGATGCATCCTTGGCGCCGCGATTCCCCGTGTGGGCCCCGTGCCCAGGGTGCGGCGGCGCGTGGGCCACAACCTACACATGATCGACTACGGTCCGCTACCGATCGTCCACATGTCGAAAGATGTTCACGGGATGACAAGATCGCGTTCATACGATCCGCCGACTACGCGCGTGGTACCGGCATTTCGGCCTTTCGGGAGCATGGGCGGGCATGGCGGCGGCGGACGGGAGGCACGGAGCCCACCACTCGCCCCTCCCGCCCTGCTAGCCCCACCCGCCCCGTCCGCCCTCGCCGGCGGGACGCGGCCTCAGCCGCGGAAGGCCTCCGGGCGCTCCGGCGACGCCGCGGCCAGCGCGCGGGTGACTTCGGCGACGCCCGCCCGCAGCCCGTACACCGGGGTGCCCGGCTGCTGCCGCCACGAGTCGTCGAGGCCGCCCGAGTCGACGGTGTCGAAGCCGAGTTCGTCGATCAGGGCGCGTACGGTCTTCTTGGCCGCCTCGTCGTCGCCGGCCACCGGGACCGCGAGCCGGCCCGGGGCGCCGGCCGGCAGCGGCCGGTCGAGGATGTCCTGGGCGTACGTGCCGTTGAACGCCTTCACCACGCGGTGGCCGACCTGCCGCTCCGTCCAGCGGCTCTCGGTGAGCCCCTCGTCCTCGATGCCCGCGATCCGGCCGTCCCGCTCCCGCGGGTAGTAGTTGCAGGTGTCGATGACGGCGAAGCCCGCCTCGGCGCCGTCGAACAGGCGCGGCGGCAGGTCGGGTACGGCCCGCAGCGGGACGGTCACCACGACCACCGAGGCGCCGCGGGCCGCCTCCTCCACCGTGACGGCGCTCGCCCCGGTCTCCGCCACGAGCGCCGTCAGGGACTGCGGGCCGCGGGAGTTGGCGACGGCGACCTCGTGGCCGAGGGCGGTCAGCCGCCGCGTGAGGTTGCCGCCGATGTTGCCCGCGCCGATGATGCCGATCTTCATGACCGAGGACCTCTCCACTCCGCGTGTGTCCACGCCGTGCGTGCGTCTGCCGGTCAGTTCGAACCGGCGGCGCGGCGGGCCTGTTCCCGATGCCGCGCACGATCCCCCCGACGGGTGAGGGGTCTTGCGGATGCGGTCGACCGGCCGCGGGACACGGAACACCGGCCACGGGACACGGGACACGGACGGCGGGCGAGGGGCGTCCGGGGGAGGCCTCGGCCGGGCGGTTCAGCGCTCCGACAGCTCCGAGGGGGCCTCCTGCACCACCCAGCCGTTGCCGTCCGGGTCCTCGAAGGACATGAACGAGTTCCAGGTCTCGCCCTTGCCGTCCTGCCAGCCGGTCTCCCCGACGTGGCGGACCGGCGAGACGTCCACGCCGCGGCCGACGAGCTCCGCCCGGGCCGCCTCGATGTCGGTGACGCAGAGCTGCAGGCCCTGTACCGACCCGGGCGCCATCTCCTTCGAACCGGGCAGCGAGGGCATGCCCTGCAGCATGGCGACGGAGCACCGGGACCCGGGCGGGGTCAGCTGGATGATGCGCGTGCCGGGCGCGATCTCGGTGTCCGTGTCGACCTTGAAGCCGAGCCGTTCGGCGTAGAACGCCTTGGCGCGGTCCAGGTCGGTGACGGGCAGCGGTACGACTTCGAGCGTCCAGTTCACGGGGGTCTCCTCGCGGATCGGGGGGCGGGCGGCGGCGCCGGCCGCCGGATCAGGCGGATCAGGCGGATCCGGCGGCTCCACGGTGGCGCAGCCCGGCCCCCGGTGCACCTCGAAACGCCAACTGCCCCTCGAACGCCGGACTTGCTCGAACGCGCGCACTCCTCGCGGCCCCGCGAGCGTCCGCCCCCCGTCCGGCGCCTCCCCGGAGGCGCCCCTCACTCCGTGGCGTCCGCCGCCCCGGCCACCCCCGCCGCGCGGACCTCGGCCGCCTCCGCCGTCCGCCCCTGCTGCTCCAACAGCGCGACGAGGTGGCGGCGGGCGTCGGGGGTGTCCACGCGCACGGCCAGCCGCAGCAGGGACTCCGCCTGCGCCGGCTCGCCGCGCCGGTGCAGGACGACGGCCAGGCCGACGGCCGCGTGCCAGTCACCCTCGTCCATCGCCTGCCGGAACCACCGCTCCGCGGCGGCGAGTTCGCCGCCCTCCAGCGCGAGCACGCCGAGGGCGTGGAAGGCGGCGGTGGCGCGCAGCCCGGCCGCCTGCCGGTACCAGGTGCCGGCCCCGTCGCGGTCGCCCGCCAGATGCAGTACCCGGGCCAGCGAGAACGCCCCCCGCGCGCTGCCCTCCCGGGCCGCGGTCGCGTACGCGTCCGCGGCCGCCCCGAGGTCCCCGGCCTCCTGCAGTCGGTCGCCCTCGGTGTTCAGGGCGGCGGCCCGGGGCGGGTCGGGTGCCGGCCCGGGCCGGTCCGGCATCATGACCACGCCCTGCCCGTCCGCCGAGACGTGCGCCGCGACGACGAACGGGCGCAGCTCCTCCTGGCCGGCCTCCGGCACCGGAGCGTCGGGGGCCCAGTGGTCCCGGCTCACCCGGTGGGCGGGGACGGGCTCGGCGGCCGTCCCGCCCGGCGAGTACACCGCCATGCCCGTGCGGGCGGTCAGCAGCAGCGGCCAGTACGGGTGCAGGACCTTGCCGGCGCACTCGACCTCCGCCGTCAGGCGCCAGAGCAGCAGGTGGGGGAAGTCGGTCAGCGGGGCGCAGACGATCACGCGGCGCTCGCCCGCCGGCACGGTGAGCGGGAACGCCGGTACGTACGCCGTGACCGGGCGCGCGGTCACCGGCCCCGGGGAGTCGAGGCGGAACTCGTACGCGGGGGTGCGCAGCGGCCGGTGCGCGGCCACGGACCGCAGGATCGACTCGACGAGGTCCGCGCTGTAGGCCAGGTCGGGCATCCGGCGGTGGGAGAGGGCGATGCCGTCCGTCACGAGCGGCCGGCTGCCGGTCACCTCCGCGGTCAGCGTCTGGAGGGTGACGTCGGTGTCCCCGGCGGTCAGTTCGAGCAGCAGGTTGCAGCCCGTGACCGGAACGCGCAGGGTCTCCGGTTCGCCCGTGCGGTCCGGTGAGGCGAGGTGCACGATCTGGCTGTGCACGGCCGCCCCGACGGAGAACGGGGCGTCGGCCGGCAGGCCCCGCACCGGCACCGGCCGGACCGGGATCTGGATCTCGTAGTACGCCCCGCCGCCGGTCGTGGTCCGCGGCGCGCGCGGCGCCTCGACCACGGGCGGCCGGGCCGGGACCGGCGGCCCCGGGGTGCGGGGCGCGCGCCCGGCGAACAGGGCGAGCAGGACGACCGCGGCCCACGGCGGGCCGGACCGCACCCCGGTGGCCAGCAGGACGGCGGCGCCCGCCGCGAGCGTCAGCAGGGCCCGGACGGGCGCGTACCGGCGCGGTCGCCCGGTCACGCGGGGGCCGTCCGGGCGACGGTCTGGAAGGGGCGGCCGTCGACGTCGACGCGGGTGGTGCCGTTGCGGTCACCGCTGGTCCAGTCGAGCCAGAGCACCCAGCGCACGTGGCCGCGGGCCACGTCGGCCCGGACGTCGATCACCTCGGTCTCGTCCGCGGCGAGGCCGTACGGGAAGTCGCTCTCGCCGAGCGGCAGCACCGGCGGCGGGTCCTCGTCCAGCAGGACGGCGAACGCGCGCGGCGTGATCTGGGCGGCGTGCCGGCTGAGTTCCCCGTACCGCTCGGCGCGCTCCAGGACCTCGGCGCGCAGGCCCGTCAGCACCACGGGGCGGGGCCCGGTGCCGGTCAGGACGATCCGTACGGTGTGGCCGGCGGCCGGCAGGTCGAGGATGCGGTCGCCGTCGGCGACGGAGACCACGTCCTGGTGCTGGACCCGGACGCCCAGCGTGAAGGGCGCGGCGGCGGCCGGGTCGCGCTCCGCCCGGCGGCGGCCCAGGGCCGCCCCGAGCTGGGTGGGGGCCACCTGGCCCAGGTAGGCCACGAGGGAGGCGGTGGCCACCCCGCCCGCCCACGGCAGGACCTGGTCCGGGGCCCACAGCGCGGCGGCCCCGGCGGTGGCCGCGACGGCCGTGCCGAGACCGGCCAGCAGCGCGGGCCGCAGCCGGCCCCGCGGTAACCGCCCGCCGCGATCCCGCCCCGCCCCTCGTCCCTGCCCGTCTTCCGGCATGTGCCCGCCCCCTCCTGCCCGGTCCCGGTCCCGCCGCCACCGGCGCGGCGGCATCACCGTAGCCCGCACGTCCGTGCGGCGTCAGGAAGTCGGGCGGTCCGGGGATCTACTCTCGACGGGTGACCGAAAACGAGATCAAGCTGAAGGCCATCGCCGCGCTCACGGCGCTCAGGTCCGGGGCCGACTCGGGGTTCGTCTCCGACCTGCTGGCCGACGTGGTCCCCGGTCAGTTCCTGGTCCCGGCCGACGCCGGACCGGAAGAGGCCGGGCTGGCCGTGCTGGAACAGATCTCGGGGCCGCTGAGCGCGCTGGTGAACGGATTCATCCTCGCCTTCGACGCCGTCGCGGACGCCCATGACGAGCGTGACCCCGAGGTGACCACCGAGCGCATCCTCCAGGACCTGGCCCTGGCCCTGGCCCGCGAGGACACCGAGTCGGACTGACCGGCCCCGCGCCTCCCGGCCCCGCGCCTCCCGGCACCGCGCGTCCCAACACCGCGCGTCCCGGCCCCGCGCCTCCCGGCGCCGAGGTGACGTACGTCGCCCGCCGGACGCGTGCACCATCGGTCGACCTCCGGTAGACGCCCGCGCGGCACACGCCCCCGCGCCCCGGGATGCCCCGATTGCTTCCCCCGGTCCCCGCCAGGTGGCGGGGACTGCGGGGAGCCCACGTGCGAGGGACGTCCGATCACGAGATATCTTGATGTCGAGCAATGTTGCAGACGAGAGACGCAGACCAGGAGCGGAGCATCCGGTGACTGACTCGACCATCATCTACACGCACACTGACGAGGCACCCGCGCTCGCCACGTATTCGTTCCTGCCCGTGGTCCAGGCGTACGCCTCGACCGCCGGTGTCACCGTGGAGACGCGGGACATCTCCCTCGCCGGCCGCATCATCGCGAGCTTCCCGGAGCACCTCACCGAGGAGCAGCGCATCGCCGATGCGCTCGCGGAGCTGGGCGAGCTGGCGAAGACCCCCGAGGCCAACATCATCAAGCTGCCGAACATCTCGGCCTCCATCCCGCAGCTCAAGGCCGCCGTCGCCGAGCTCCAGGCGCAGGGCTACGCGCTGCCGGACTACCCGGACGACCCGCAGACCGACGAGGAGCGCGAGATCCGCGCCCGCTACGACAAGGTCAAGGGCAGCGCCGTCAACCCGGTCCTGCGCGAGGGCAACTCCGACCGCCGCGCCCCGGGCTCGGTCAAGAACTACGCCAAGACCCACCCGCACCGCATGGGTGCCTGGTCGGCCGACTCCAAGACCAACGTCGTCACCATGGGCCAGAACGACTTCCGCTCCACCGAGAAGTCCACGGTCGTCGCCGAGGCCGGCGCCCTGCGCATCGAGCACGTGGCCGCCGACGGCGCCGTCACCGTGCTGCGCGAGTCCGTACCGGTCCTGGCCGGCGAGGTCGTCGACGCGTCCGTCATGCGCGTCGCCGCCCTGCGCACCTTCCTCTCCGAGCAGGTCGCCCGCGCCAAGGCCGAGGGCGTGCTGTTCTCCGTGCACCTCAAGGCCACGATGATGAAGGTCTCCGACCCGATCGTCTTCGGTCACGTGGTCCGCGCCTTCTTCCCGCAGACCTTCGCCAAGTACGGCGAGGTCCTGGCCGGTGCCGGCCTGTCCCCGAACGACGGCCTGGGCGCCATCCTCGGCGGCCTGGAGTCCATCCCGCACGGCCTGGGCGCCGAGATCAAGGCCTCCTTCGACGCCGAGATCGCCGACGGCCCGGCCCTGGCGATGGTCGACTCCGACCGCGGCATCACCAACCTGCACGTCCCGTCCGACGTGATCGTCGATGCCTCGATGCCGGCCATGATCCGCACCTCCGGCCACATGTGGGGCCCGGACGGCAAGGAGGCCGACACCCTGGCCGTGCTGCCGGACAGCAGCTACTCCGGCGTCTACCAGACCGTCATCGAGGACTGCCGCGCGCACGGCGCCTTCGACCCGTCGACCATGGGCTCCGTCCCGAACGTCGGCCTGATGGCGCAGAAGGCCGAGGAGTACGGCTCCCACGACAAGACCTTCGAGATCGCCGCGGCCGGCACGGTCCGCCTCGTCGACTCCGCCACCGGCGCCACCGTCCTCGAGCAGGAGGTCGCCGAGGGCGACATCTTCCGCGCCTGCCAGACCAAGGACGCGCCGATCCAGGACTGGGTCAAGCTGGCCGTCACCCGCGCCCGCGCCACCGGCTCCCCGGCCGTCTTCTGGCTGGACGCCACCCGCGCCCACGACGCGCAGCTGATCGAGAAGGTCAACGCGTACCTGCCGCAGCACGACACCGAGGGCCTGGAGATCAAGGTCCTGTCCCCGGTCGAGGCCACCGCGTTCTCCCTCGAGCGCATCCGCCGCGGCGAGGACACCATCTCGGTCACCGGCAACGTGCTCCGCGACTACCTGACCGACCTCTTCCCGATCCTGGAGCTGGGCACCAGCGCCAAGATGCTGTCGGTCGTCCCGCTGATGGCGGGCGGCGGCCTGTTCGAGACGGGCGCCGGCGGCTCTGCCCCGAAGCACGTCCAGCAGCTCGTCAAGGAGAACTACCTGCGCTGGGACAGCCTGGGCGAGTTCTTCGCCCTCGCCGCCAGCTTCGAGCACCTGGCCACCGGTACGGGCAACGCCCGCGCCAAGGTCCTGGCCGACACCCTCGACCGCGCGACCGGCACCTTCCTCAACGAGGACAAGTCGCCGACCCGTCGTGTCGGTGGCATCGACAACCGCGGCAGCCACTTCTACCTGTCCCTGTACTGGGCCCAGGAGCTGGCCAAGCAGACCGACGACGCCGCGCTCGCCGAGGCCTTCGCCCCGCTCGCGAAGACCCTCACCGAGCAGGAGCAGACCATCGTCGGCGAGCTGAACGCCGTCCAGGGCAACCCGGCCGAGATCGGCGGCTACTACCAGCCCGACCCGGCCAAGGCCGCGGCCGTCATGCGCCCGTCCGCGACCTTCAACCAGGCGATCGCCTCGCTCGCCTGAGCCACGGTGTGAACCCCACCGCCCCGGCCGGACCCTTCCGGCCGGGGCGGCCCCGTTTCCGGATTCCCGGCTCGGACCGTATCCGGCACCCACCCGCATAACCGGACATGCCGTCCGATTGCGCAGGTGGCGGCCGGGTTGGGGCCGCTGCGAAGAGGGCAAGGTCACACGGCTTGCCTCTCCTGGCACTGAGTGCCTCTCCCCTAGCATCCTCGGCATGACGGTTCTCCCCGATGACGGGCTCTCGCTCGCAGCCGAGTTCCCGGACACCACCCACGAGGAGTGGCAGCGCCTGGTGGAAGGCGTGCTGCGCAAGTCGGGCAAGGACGTGTCCGGCGACGCCGCCGAGCAGGCGCTCTCGACCGCCCTCGACGACGGCCTGCGGGCCCGCCCGCTGTACACGCCGCGGGACGCGGCCCCCGCCACCGGCCTCCCCGGTTTCGCGCCCTTCGTGCGCGGCTCCCGCCCCACCGGCGGCTGGGACGTGCGCCAGCGCCACGACCGGCCCGGGGCCGAGGCCGCCAACGAGGCGGTGCTCACCGACCTGGAGAACGGCGTCACCTCCCTCTGGCTCACCCTCGGCGACGCCGGCCTCCCGGTCTCCGGCCTGGCCCGCGCCCTCGACGGCGTCTACCTCGACCTCGCCCCCGTGGTCCTCGACGCCGGTGCCGAAACCGACTCCGCCGCACGGGAGTTGCTGCGCCTCTACGACGAGCGCGGAGTCGCCCGCGACGCCGCCCGCGGCAACCTCGGCGCCGACCCGCTCGGCCTGGCCGCCCGTACCGGTGGCACCCCCGACCTCGCCGGGGCCGTCGAGCTGGCCCGCCTCTGCGACGCCGAGTACCCCGGTCTGCGCGCCCTGACCGTCGACGCCCTGCCGTACCACGAGGCCGGCGCCTCCGCCGCCCAGGAACTGGGCGCCTCCCTGGCCACCGGCGTCGCCTACCTGCGGGCCCTCGCCGACGCCGGGCTGCCCGTCGAGGCGGCCCTGCGCCAGCTGGAGTTCCGCTACTCCGCGACCGCCGACCAGTTCCTCACCATCGCCAAGTTCCGCGCCGCCCGCCGGCTGTGGGCCCGGGTCGCCGAGGCCTGCGGCGTCCGCACCGGGGACGCCGGCGCGCAGCGCCAGCACGCGGTCACCTCGCCGGTGATGATGACCCGCCGCGACCCGTACGTGAACATGCTGCGCACCACCATCGCCACCCTCGCCGCCGGCGTCGGCGGCGCGGACGCGGTCACCGTGCTGCCCTTCGACCACGAGCAGGGCCTGCCGGACGCCTTCGCGCGACGCATCGCCCGCAACACCTCCTCGATCCTCGTGGAGGAGTCGCACCTCGGACGGGTCGCCGACCCGGCCGGCGGCTCCTGGTACGTGGAGCGCCTCACCGTCGAACTCGCGGACGCCGCCTGGGAGTTCTTCCAGGAACTGGAGGCCGCCGGCGGTCAGGCCGCCGCGCTCGCCACCGGCCTGGTGGAGAGCCGCGTCGCCGCCACCTGGGCCGCCCGCACCAAGCGCCTGGCCACCCGCCGCGAGCCCGTCACCGGCGTCAGCGAGTTCCCGAACCTGGGCGAGAAGCCCCTCGGACGCGAGGCGGCCCCCGCCCCGCTCACCGGAGGCCTGCCCCGGGTCCGCCGCGACGAGGCGTACGAGGCGCTGCGCGCCCGCTCGGACGCGCACCTGGCCGCCACCGGCAGCCGCCCGAAGGTGTTCATCGCCGCCCTCGGCTCCGCCGCGGCCCACACCGCCCGCGTCACCTTCGCCGCCAACCTCTTCCAGGCCGGCGGCATCGAACCGGTCCACACCCCCGTGACGGTGGACGCGGCCACCGCGGCCGAGGCCTTCGAGGCCAGCGGCGCGACCGTCGCCTGCCTGTGCTCCTCCGACGCGCTGTACGAGGAGCAGGCGGCCGACGTGGCCGCGGCCCTCCAGGGCGCCGGCGCCGACCAGGTCCTCCTCGCCGGCCGGCCCGGCGAGCACCCCGGCGTCGACGCGTACGTGTTCGCCGGCTGCGACGCCGTGGCCGTCCTGACCTCCATCCTCGACCGCACGGGAGTGGCGGCATGACGATCCCCGACTTCTCGCAGGTCCCCCTCGGACCGGCGGCACCCGCCGAGGCCACCGAGGAGCAGTGGTCCGCCGCCGTCAAGGAGACCACCGGGTCCAGCGCCTCCGACCTGCTGTGGGAGACCCCCGAGGGCATCGGCGTCAAGCCGCTGTACACCGGGCGCGACCTCGAAGGCCTGGACTTCCTCGGCACGTACCCGGGCGCGGCGCCGTTCCTGCGCGGCCCGTACCCGACCATGTACGTCAACCAGCCGTGGACCATCCGCCAGTACGCGGGCTTCTCCACGGCCGAGGAGTCCAACGCCTTCTACCGCCGCAACCTCGCGGCCGGCCAGAAGGGCCTCTCGGTCGCCTTCGACCTGCCCACGCACCGCGGGTACGACAGCGACCACCCGCGCGTCACCGGCGACGTCGGCATGGCGGGCGTGGCGATCGACTCCATCTACGACATGCGCCAGCTGTTCGACGGCATCCCGCTCGACAAGATGACCGTGTCGATGACGATGAACGGCGCGGTGCTGCCGATCCTCGCGCTCTACATCGTCGCCGCCGAGGAGCAGGGCGTACCGCCGGAGAAGCTGGCCGGGACCATCCAGAACGACATCCTCAAGGAGTTCATGGTCCGCAACACCTACATCTATCCGCCCCGGCCCTCGATGCGGATCATCTCCGACATCTTCGCGTACACCTCGCAGAAGATGCCGCGCTACAACTCCATCTCCATCTCCGGCTACCACATCCAGGAAGCCGGCGCCACGGCCGACCTGGAACTGGCCTACACCCTCGCCGACGGCGTCGAGTACCTGCGCGCCGGCCGCGAAGCGGGCCTGGACGTCGACGCGTTCGCGCCCCGGCTGTCCTTCTTCTGGGCCATCGGCATGAACTTCTTCATGGAGGTGGCCAAGCTCCGCGCCGCCCGCCTCCTGTGGGCCAAGCTGGTGAAGCAGTTCGACCCGAAGAACCCCAAGTCCCTGTCGCTGCGCACCCATTCGCAGACCTCCGGCTGGTCCCTGACCGCGCAGGACGTGTTCAACAACGTCACCCGCACCTGCGTCGAGGCCATGGCCGCCACCCAGGGCCACACCCAGTCGCTGCACACCAACGCCCTCGACGAGGCCCTCGCGCTGCCCACGGACTTCTCCGCGCGCATCGCCCGCAACACCCAGCTCCTCCTCCAGCAGGAGTCCGGCACCACCCGCGTCATCGACCCGTGGGGCGGCAGCGCGTACGTCGAGAAGCTCACGTACGACCTGGCCCGCCGTGCCTGGCAGCACATCCAGGAGGTCGAGGCGGCCGGCGGCATGGCCCAGGCCATCGACGCCGGCATCCCGAAGCTGCGCGTCGAGGAGGCCGCCGCCCGCACCCAGGCGCGGATCGACTCCGGCCGCCAGCCGGTGATCGGCGTCAACAAGTACCGCGTCGAGAACGACGAGCAGATCGAGGTCCTCAAGGTCGACAACTCCTCGGTGCGCGCGCAGCAGATCGCCAAGCTGCGCCGGCTGCGCGAGGAGCGCGACGAGCGGGCCTGCCAGGACGCGCTGCACGCCCTCACCGAGGCCGCCGGCCGCGGCTCCGGCACCGGCCTGGAGAGCAACCTGCTCGCCCTCGCCGTGAACGCGGCCCGCGCCAAGGCCACCGTCGGCGAGATCTCCGACGCCCTGGAGAAGGTCTACGGCCGCCACGCCAGCCAGATCCGTACGATCTCCGGCGTGTACCGCAACGAGGCAGGGGAGTCGCCGCACGTGGACCGCACCCGCGCCCTGGTCGACCGCTTCGAGGAGGCCGAGGGCCGCCGCCCGCGCATCCTGGTCGCGAAGATGGGCCAGGACGGACACGACCGGGGCCAGAAGGTCATCGCCACCGGCTTCGCCGACCTGGGCTTCGACGTCGACGTCGGCCCGCTCTTCCAGACGCCGGCGGAGGTGGCCCGCCAGGCGGTCGAGGCGGACGTGCACATCGTGGGCGTCTCGTCGCTGGCCGCCGGCCACCTGACCCTCGTACCGGCGCTCCGCGAGGAGCTGGCCGCCGAGGGCCGCGAGGACATCATGGTCGTCGTCGGCGGGGTCATCCCCCCGCAGGACGTCCCGATCCTGCGGGAGATGGGCGCCGCCGAGGTGTTCCTGCCCGGCACGGTCATCCCGGACGCGGCGTACGACCTGGTCATGCGCCTCGGCACGGAGCTGGGCCACACCGGCCTGGCCGAAGCGGAGTAGCCGGGGACCGTGGCCATCGACCTCGACAGCTACGTCAAGGGCGTGCTCGACGGGAAGCGGGCCTTCGTGGCCCGCGCCATCACCCTCGTCGAGTCCACCCGACCCGACCACCGGGCCCTGGCCCAGCGGCTCCTGACGGAGCTGCTGCCGCACACCGGCCGGGCCCGGCGGATCGGCATCAGCGGCGTGCCCGGCGTCGGCAAGTCGACGTTCATCGACGCCTTCGGCACCCTGCTGACCGGGCTCGGCCACCGGGTCGCCGTGCTCGCCGTGGACCCGTCCTCCACCCGGACCGGCGGTTCCATCCTCGGCGACAAGACGCGGATGGAGCGGCTCGCCGTCGACCCGGCGGCCTTCGTCCGGCCCTCGCCGAGCGCGGGCACCCTCGGCGGCGTCGCCAAGGCCACCCGCGAGTCCATGGTGGTGATGGAGGCGGCCGGGTACGACGTCGTGCTCGTCGAGACCGTGGGCGTGGGCCAGTCGGAGACCACCGTCGCCGACATGGTGGACTCCTTCCTGCTGCTCACCCTCGCGCGCACGGGCGACCAGCTCCAGGGCATCAAGAAGGGCGTCCTGGAACTGGCCGACGTCATCGCCGTCAACAAGGCCGACGGCCCGCACGAGCGCGACGCCAAGGCCGCCGCCCGCGAACTGTCGGGCGCCCTGCGCCTGATGCACCCCGCCGACGCGGCCTGGACCCCGCCCGTGCTCAGCTGCAGCGCGCGCGAGTCCGCCGGGCTGGACACGGTGTGGGACCGGCTGGAGCAGCACCGGGCCGTGCTCGACGCGGGCGGCCGGCTGGAGGCGAAGCGGCGCGAGCAGCAGGTGGACTGGGCCTGGGCCATGGTCCACGACGAACTGCTCGGCCGGCTGCGCGCCCACCCCGAGGTCCGCACCCTCGCCCCCGAGCTGGAACAGCGCGTCCGCGAGGGCCGGTTGACGCCGACCATGGCCGCCGAGTCGATCCTGGCGGCCTTCGGCCGAGCCTGATCCACCGAAGGCCCCGGCCGCCCCGCCGGGGCTCGGGCTCGGCCGGCCCCAGGCCTCCCCCCGGCTCAGGCCCCGGCCGCGAGGCGGCGCAGGAGGGCCGGCAGGGCCGTGCCGATCGGCTCCCGGACCACCTCGTCGGCGCGGTCGTCGTACGGGGTCGGCTCGGCGTTGACGACGATCAGCCGGGCCCCGTGGTCGGCCGCCACGCCCGCCAGGGCCGCGGCCGGCTGGACCTGCAGGCTGGTGCCGACGGCCACGAACACCGAGCAGCCCTTGGCCACCGCCAGCGCCTGCCCCAGCACCATCGGATCGAGCGCCTGGCCGAACATCACGGTGGCCGGCTTGAGGATCCCGCCGCAGGCCCGGCACGCCGGATCCGGCTCGCCGGCCGCGACCCGGTCGAGGGCCTCCTGCATCGGCGCGCGGGCGTGGCAGCGCGTGCAACCGGTCTCGAGGGCCGTGCCGTGCAGCTCCAGCACCTTGCGGGCCGACAGCCCGGCCCGCTGGTGCAGGCCGTCCACGTTCTGGGTGAGGACGCGGACCGGGATCCCGGCCCGCTCCAGCTCGGCCACCGCCGCGTGGGCCGCGTTCGGCTCGGCGGCCAGGGCGCCCACGTCGCGGCGCATCAGCCAGGACCGGCGGCGCACCTCCGGATCGGCCATGTACGCGTCGTACGTGACCAGCTTCTCCGCTTCGGGGTCGCGCCGCCACAGGCCGTTCGGACCCCGGTAGTCGGGGATCCCGGAGTCGGTGGAGATGCCGGCACCGCTGAGGATCGCAACAAGAGGCTTGCCCATGCGGCGAGGGTACGCAGGCCACGGGTGGTCGACGAAGGGATTTTCGACCACCCGGGCGCGGTCAGCCCTGGTACTCGGTGAGGTCGATCTCGAACACCCGCAGCGGGTGGCCGTGGGCGGGGTGCACGGTGTCGAGGCACGGGGTCATGCCGAGCTTGCGCATGACGTTCTCCGAGGCCTGGTTCTGCGGCCGGCAGATGCTGACGACCCGGTCCAGCCCGCGGTCCTGGAGGGCGAACTCCAGCGAGGCGTGCGCGGCCTCCGAGGCGTACCCCTGGCCCCAGAAGGGGCGGCCCAGCCGCCAGCCGATCTCGACGGCCGGCAGCACCTCGGGGAGGAAGTGCGGCACGGACAGGCCCGCGAAGCCGGCCAGCTCCCCGGACCCGAGCAGCTCGACGGCGAACAGGCCGAAGCCCTCCTCGTCCCACTCCTCCTCCCACCGCTCGATCGCGTCGGCGGTCTCCTCCAGGTTCCGGGGCCTGCCGTCGCCGACCCAGCGCATGACCTCGGGGTCGGCGTGGATCTCGGCCATCGGCACGAGGTCGTCGTCCTCCCAGCGGCGCAGGCGGAGACGGGGGGTGAGGATCTCGGTCATACGGCCATCCTGCCGCATCCGCAAGCCGTCACAGCACGCCGGTGCCGGAGTGCGGGGCGTAGAGGTCGATCATGCGGATCCGGGCCGCCTGGAGGCGGTGGGCCAGGATCCGGCCGACCCAGTGCCCGAAGGACGCCCCGAAGGCGAGGTCGGCGTCCATCAGCATGCGTACGGCCCGGGCGTCGAACTCGTGCGTCCGTACCGGCGTCATCGCCTCGCAGCCGAGCTGCCAGACGTACGGCGGGAACAGCCAGGACCAGCCCACCAGCTCCCCGGGTCCGAGGCTCTCGATCGCCACCGGGCGCCGCCGGTAGGGGACGACCATGTCGAGGGCGACGGTGCCGGACCGGACGATCCAGAACCGCTCCGCGGCCGCGCCCTCGTCGAAGAGACGGGCGCCCACCGGGAAGTTCACCTCGCGCGCCAGGGACATCAGACGCTCCCGGTGCGCGGGGGAGAGGGCGGTGGCTATGCGGGTGGGTGACGGTGTGCCCATGACGACCTCCGGGGGG
Organism: Streptomyces sp. NPDC093225; assembly: GCF_044753805.1. Lineage (NCBI taxonomy): Bacteria > Bacillati > Actinomycetota > Actinomycetes > Kitasatosporales > Streptomycetaceae > Streptomyces > Streptomyces sp. NPDC093225. The sequence continues at coordinate 24,609 of NZ_JBIVNX010000023.1, read as the reverse complement.
ACGAGCCTCTTCCAGTGTCGCCGCACCCGGCGCCGCGGGCACCGCTCGGTGCCGAAGGGCTTCGGCCCGGGGCCCGGGGGCCGGTGCCGGTGGGTGCGGGGCGGGGTCGGCTCGAGGATGCGGTCACTGTGGGTAGTGGGAGTGGTGGTCCGGGGTGACGCCCGGGGCCGGTGGGGGTGTGGGTCCCCGTTCCCGGTCCGTGCGTACGTACGAGCGCCCCGTCCGCGGGAGGAGGCCGACCTCCGGAATTCGGCCCGTGCCGAGTCACCCCGCGGTTGCCGGCGGGTCCGGCCTTGTACAACGGTACGGTCGCCGCGTCGGGTCGGCCCGCCGTGGAACGTCGCCATGCGAAGGGGCATTGCCATGCGTTACGCAGTACTGGGCACCGGCATCGTCGGCCGTACGCTCGCCGCCCGACTGGTCTCCCTCGGCCACGAGGTCGTGATCGGCACCCGTGACCCCCACAACACCCTGGCCAGGGCCGAGCCGGACGGGCGCGGGCTCGCCCCGTTCGCGCGGTGGCAGGCCGAGAACGCGGCCGTCGGGCTGGCGTCCTTCGCCGACGCGGCGGCCGGCGCCGAGGCCCTCGTCAACACCACCTCCGGCTCCGCCACCCTCGCGGTACTGGAGTCCGTGCGCCCCGGCGACCTCGACGGCAAGGTGCTCGTCGACATCGCCAACCCCCTCGACTTCTCCCAGGGGTTCCCGCCCGGACTGAACCCGGTCAACACCGACAGCCTCGGCGAGCAGATCCAGCGCGCCCACCCCGCCCTGCGCGTGGTCAAGACCCTCAACACCATGAACTGCCTGGTCATGGTCGACCCCGCCCGGGTGCAGGGCGAGCACACCGTGTTCATGTCCGGGGACGACGCCGACGCGAAGAAGTCCGTCGCCGAACTCCTGGGCTCCTTCGGCTGGTCCGACGAGAGCATCATCGACCTCGGCGGCATCGAGACCGCCCGCGGCACCGAGATGCTCCTGCCGGTCTGGCTGCGGCTGATGGGCACCCTGGGGCACACCGACTTCAACTTCCACATCCAGGGTGCGCGGCAGCGCTGACCGCCGACTGTGCCGCTCGCGCGCCGCGGTGACGGTCCGTCGTGCTGACGGTCCGTCGCGGTCGCGGTCGCGGCCCGTCGCCCGCGGGACCGGACGGGCCGCGACACGGCCGAAAGGCGCTGGCGGCGGCGTGCTCCGCCCGACCAGACTGGAACCATGGAAACCACGGTGCCGGTGCGCGACGGTGAACTCTGGGCCGACGACTCGGGAGGGGACGGGCTGCCGCTCGTCCTCCTCCACCCGGGCGTCGGCGACTCGACGACGTGGGACCCGGTCCTCCCCGCCCTGACCGCGGGCCGCCGGGTCATCCGTTACGACGTGCGCGGATACGGCCGCTCGGCCGCCCCCACCGTCCCGTACACCCTGGTCGAGGACCTCCACGCGGTCCTCGACCACTTCGGGCTGGCGCGCGCGGTCCTGGTGGGCTCCAGCATGGGCGGGGCCACCGCCATCGGCCTGGCCCTGGACGCCCCGGAGCGGGTGGCGGGCCTGGCGCTGATCGTGCCCGGGGTCACCGGGGTCGACGACCTCATGCCGGTCGGGTTCCGCGAGGAACTGGAGAAGCTCGCCACCGCGGGCGACACCGAGGGCATCGTCCGGCTCGGCCTGGGCATCTGGGGCAGGGCCGGCGGCAGCGCGCCCGAGGCGGATCCGGTCGCCGCGGCCGCGCTGCGGGCGGCGCTCCCGGCCTGGTTCAGCAACTACGGCCGCCAGGAGCCGGGGGCGCCCGCCTTCGACCGGCTCGGGGAGATCACGGCGCCGACCGTGCTGGCGCTGGGGGAGCAGGACCAGCCCGAGCTGGTCCGCGTCAACGAGGAGATGGCCCGGCGGATCCCCGGGTGCCGGCTGGTGAGGCTGGCCGGCTCCGACCACTACCCGACGCTGCGCGAGCCGGAGGCCGTGGCCCGGCTGATCGCCGACCTGTACGCCGAGAGCGCCTGAGGCCCGTCCGCACCCCGGCCGGGACGCCCGGACCGGATGCCGGACCCCGGACCGGATGCCCCGGACCCCCCGCCGGAGGACCATGGGGCCATGGACGACGGACGGTGGGCCGGGGTCAGCGGGCCGGCGCGGGTGGCGGCGGTCGGCGAGGGCATCGGGGCGGACGAGCTGGCCCTGGCCGCCCGCAACCACGGGCTGCCGCTGGAAGCCCTGCGCTACGACGTGACGCCCCCGGGGCTGCACTACACGCTCGTGCACTACGACATCCCGGCCGTGGACGCCTCGACCTGGCGGCTCGAGATCCGCGGCCGGGTGCGCCGCCCGCTGAGCCTGGACCTCGCCGCACTCCGGGCCCTGCCCGCCGCCACCCACCGCGTCACCCTCGAGTGCGCCGGCAACGGGCGGGCCCGGCTCAGCCCGCGCCCGGTCAGCCAGCCCTGGCTGACCGAGGCCGTCGGCACGGCCGACTGGACCGGCGTACCGCTGCGCGTGCTGCTCGCCGGGGCCGGAGTGGCCGCGGAGGCCGTGGAGGCGGTGTTCACCGGCGCCGACCACGGCGTCGAGCGCGGTGTGGAGCAGGACTACCGGCGCTCCCTGCCGCTGGCCGTCGCCACCGACGCGGACCGCGAGGTGCTCGTCGCGTACGCCATGAACGGCGCGGAGCTGCCACCGCAGCACGGGCACCCGCTGCGGCTCGTCGTACCCGGCTGGTACGGCATGGCCCACGTGAAGTGGCTGCGCGACATCGAGCTGACCGACACCGCCTTCACCGGCTACCAGCAGGCCGTCGCCTACCGGTTGCGCCGCGATCCGGACGACCCCGGCGAGCCGGTGACCACCATCGAGCCGCGGGCGCTGCTCGTCCCACCCGGTTTCCCCGACTTCATGTCCCGGGCGCGCGTGGTGGCCCCCGGGCCGGTGGCCCTCGAGGGCCGCGCCTGGTCGGGCGGGGCGCCCGTGGCCCGCGTCGAGCTCAGCGCCGACGGCGGCGCGAGCTGGTGGCCCGCCGACCTCGCGCCGCCGGGCGGCCACCCGTGGGCCTGGCGGCGGTTCACCGCCACCTGGGACGCGCCACCCGGCGCGCACGTCCTCGCCGTCCGGGCCACCGACGCGGCGGGCCGCACCCAGCCGCTCGACCCGGACCTCGCCTGGAACCGCGGCGGCTTCGCCAACAACCTCGTCCAGCGCGTCACGGTCCACTGCCCGGCCTGAGCCCGGACCGCCCCGACGCCCCCGGACCGCCCCGACGCCTCCTGACCGCACGCTCCGGGATGGCTCGACTTCCTCTCGCGCCCGGCCCCCTACCGGCGGTACGCTCCGGGCGCCCCACCTCTTGGCCTGGACCAACTCCCTCCGCGTCGGCCGGGTCCGCCCCGCCCCCTGAGGGTTGACCCACCCCTCTGACCTGCGGCGCAGGGACCCCCGGGGGTACGGGCAGGGGGCGGACAAGGGTTTTCCCCGTATCCGGTTCACCTCCCCTTTGCCTACTGTCTGTGCACCGGCGATCTCTCCGGCTGAACGACCGGTCCGTCACACCCCACAAGACGCGACCTTCGTGTGCGCCGGCCGATCCCGGACCGCAGTTGCCCCGCTTCATCGTCGCGGCGGAGGCAACCGGGGGAGCAGCGGAGTCCGGGGCGCGTGAGCAGCGCGCCCCGGCCCGCGGAACGGCACAACCGTGGCTCATCCCCACCGCACCGTGCACCACCGCAGCACGTACTACGGCACCACGGCACCACCGCACCATCGCAGCAGCGCCGCCCGCGGTCACTCCGCGCACCACCGCACCACCGCTCCACCTCGCGATCGCGCCCCCCATGACCAGGTGTCACGTACCACCGCACCACGACACCGCCCGCGACCGCGCCGCGGCCCCGGCCCACTGCGACGCACACCTCCCACACATGCTCCATCCCGCCGCTTGTCCGGCATGCCCGGAAACGGTGCGGCGGGCCCCGCGAAAGGGCACACCTTGCACGCTTCCAGGCGCAGGCTCATATCCGTCGTGGCGATCTCGGCCACGCTGCTCGGCACCGCCGCCACCAGCTCGATGGCGCTCACGCACCCGTCGGTGGCCCGTGCGGCGGCCACCGGCCGGGCGCTGCCCCCGGCGGCCGCCCCCACCGGTGCGGCCCCCGTCGAGAACCTGATCGTCGGCTACAAGTCCGGTGCCACGGAGGCACGTTCCAACACGGCCGCCGACGCCGACGCCAAGGCCAAGGGCGTCAAGGCGGGCGAGAAGGTCGGCTTCGAGCGCCGCCTCGGCACCGGTGCCGCCCTCGTCGACCTCGGCGGCAAGCTCTCCGCCGCCGACGCGGCCGACGTCATGGCGCAGTTCCGCGCCGACCCGGACGTGGCCTACGTCGAGCCCGACGCCCGCGCCTACGCCATGGCCGTCACCCCCGACGACACCGAGTACGCCAAGCAGTGGGACCTCTTCGAGGCCACCGCCGGCATGAACGTCCCCGCCGCCTGGGACAAGTCCACCGGTACGGGCGTCACCGTGGCGGTCATCGACACCGGTTACGTCGCCCACTCCGACGTCGCCGGGAACATCGTGCCCGGCTACGACTTCATCTCGTCCTCCACCGCCGCCCGTGACGGCAACGGCCGCGACAACAACCCGGCCGACCAGGGCGACTGGAGCGCCGCCGGCGAGTGCGGCACGGGTTCCAAGGCCAGCGACTCGTCCTGGCACGGCACCCACGTGGCCGGCACCATCGCCGCCAGCACCAACAACGCCAAGGGCGTCGCCGGCATCGCGTACGGAGCCAAGATCCAGCCGGTGCGCGTGCTCGGCAAGTGCGGCGGCGCCACCTCGGACATCGTCGACGCCATCACCTGGGCCTCCGGCGGCACCGTCTCGGGCGTCCCGGCCAACCCGACCCCGGCCAAGGTCATCAACATGAGCCTCGGCGGCTCCGGCGCGTGCACCGCCACGTACCAGAACGCCATCAACGCGGCCGTGGCCCGCGGCACCACCGTGGTCGTCGCCGCCGGCAACAGCAACGCCGACGCCAGCGGCTTCTCGCCGGCCAGCTGCAGCAACATCATCACCGTCGCGTCCACCAACCGCACCGGTGACCGCTCCTTCTACTCCAACTACGGCGCCACCGTCGACGTTTCGGCCCCCGGCGGCGAGACCCGCCGCGCGACCGACACCCCCGGCACCGTCACCACCCCCGAGAACGGCATCCTCTCGACGCTGAACAGCGGCACCACCACGCCGGGTTCGGAGATCTACAAGCCGTACCAGGGCACCAGCATGGCCGCCCCGCACATCGCCGGCCTCGCCGCGCTGCTGCTCGGCGCCAAGTCCACCCTGACCCCGGCCCAGGTCGAGTCGGCCATCAAGAACACCGCCCGCCCGCTGGCCGGCACCTGCACCGGCGGCTGCGGCACCGGTCTCGCCGACGCGGCCGCCGCCGTGGCCTCGGTCACCGGCACCCCCAACCCGGGCGGCACCTTCACCAACGCCACCGACCTCTCGATCCCGGACAACGGTCCCGCCGTCTCCTCCCCGATCAGCGTCACCGGCCTGACCGGCAACGCCCCGGCCACCCTCAAGGTCGCCGTGGACATCAAGCACACCTACCGCGGTGACCTCGTCATCGACCTGGTCGGCCCCAACGGCACCGTCAAGCGCCTGAAGAGCTCCTCCGGCGACAGCACCGCCAACCTGAACACCACCTACACCGTGGACGCCTCGGCCATCCCGGCCAACGGCACCTGGCAGCTGCGGGTGCAGGACGTCGCCGCCGCCGACACCGGCTACGTCGACTCCTGGAGCCTGACCTTCTGATCCACCCCCCGGGGTTCCGGGACGGCCGCCCCCACGGACCACGGGCCACCCCCCCCACACACACGGGCCACCCCCACGGCCCCGGCCCACCGCCCCGGAACCCCGCCCCCCACCTGCACTCCGTCCCACCGGACAGGGACCCCCATCCCAGCCCGTTGGTACGGACCACACACAGCCTCGGACCTGCCGCTACGCCTCGTACGGCAGGTCCGACGGCATTTCGGGAACCCAAACCTCCACCTCGGTGATTTCTGCGTCACACTCCGGTGTCCGCGAGGCGGCAGACCTCGTATCCTCAGCGCTCACAGGAACGGCACAGGACCGAGACGCGGGAGGCTGTGCGTGGCGGCCAAGGGGAACGCTGACGCACCGGTCGGACGTGGGGAACTCGTCGCGGCGCTCGACCGCGCGCTGCACACCCACGCCCGGGCGGCGCTCTCCGGCGCGGCCGGAAGCGGCAAGACGGCGGTGCTCACCGCCCTCGCCGCCGCCGCCCGCTCCCGCGGCGAGACCGTGCTGCACCTCACGCCCGAGGCCGCCGACCGGCACATACCCGAGGCCGCCGTCGCCGCCCTGCTCACCTCGGTGCCCGCCGCCGCCCTCGACGGACTGGCCCCGCCCCAGCGCGCCGCGGTCGCCGTGCTGCGCCGCGAGACCGACGACCCGCGCGCCGGCCGCGACCTGATCGCCCTGCGCCTGGCGATCGTCGAGACGTTGCGCGCCCTCGCCGCCGCCGAGCCCGTCCTGGTCGTCGTGGACAACGCCCAGTGGCTCGACGGCGAGAGCGTCGACCTGCTCCGCTTCGCCCTGCGCCTGACCCCGTCCCGGGTCCGGGTGCTCGTCGCCGAGCACGTCCACGGCGGCACCCCCGCCGCCGAGGCCCTGTGCGGACCCGGCATCCGCTCCGTGGCGCTGCCCCCGCTCGACGCCGACGAGGTGGCCGAACTCCTGGTCGTCCACGGCCTGCCCGCCCGCCTCGCCGGCCGCATCCACCGCGCCAGCGGGGGCAACCCCCGCCTCGCCCTCGCCCTCGGCCACTCCCTGGCCGCCTCCCGCGAACCGGTCCACCACGCCGACTCCCTGCCCGTCTCCGGGCAGGCCCGCGAAGTGGCCCGCCGGCTCCTCGCCGAGGCCCCCGGCCCGGCCCGGCCCACCCTGCTGCTCGCCGCCCTGGCCACCCGGCCGACCACCGCCCTGCTGCGCCGGGCCGGCCGCCCCGGCGCCGAGGGGGACCTCGCGGCCGCCGAGCGGGCCGGCCTGGTGACCGTGGGCGAGGACGACACGGTGGAGTTCACCGCCGGGGCGCTGCCCAGCGTGCTGGCCGCGGACGCCGGCTGGTCCGAGCGCTCCGCCGGGCACGCCGCCCTCGCCGCGGCCGTCGACGACCCGGTGCAGGCCGCCCGCCACCGGGCGCTGGCCGTCGACGCCGCCTGCGCCGCCCTGGCCGACGACGTCTCCGAGGCCGCCGCCTGCTGCCGGCGGCGCGGAAACCGGGCCCTGGCCGCCGAACTCGGCATGCTCGCCGCCGACCGCACCCCCGCCGACCGTCCGGACGAGGAGCTCGCCCGGCTCGTCGCCGCCGCCGAGGACGCCGGCTGGGCCGGCCGCGCCGACCTGGCCCGCCGCGCCGCCGAGGCGGTCCTGGCCCGCGACGGCGCACCCGCCGACCGGGTACGGGCCCGGCTCGCCGTCATCGACTCCGCCGGCCAGGCCCTCGCCGACCACGACGAGAACTTCGCCTACGCCGCCGCCGACGCCGCCGGCGACCCCGCCCTCCAGGCCCTCGTCCAGCTGCGCGTGGCCTGGAAGCTCAACCTCAGCGACGGCGACCCGGTGCGCTCGCGGGCCGCGGCCGCCGAGGCCGGCGAGCTCGCCCGGCGCGGCGGAGACCCCGTCGCCGAGGCCATGGCCCTGACCGTCCGGGCCCGGATGGGCCGCATCCTCGGCGACCCCGGCGCCGAGGAGATCCTCGCCGAGGCACTCGCCCTGCCCGCCCCCGACGTGCCGCTCGGGCTCCGCAACGCCCCCCAGTACCTGGCCGTCCGGCACGCCCTCTTCGACGACTGGCTCGACGACGCGCGCCGCCGGCTGCTCGCCCTCCTGCCCAGGGTCGAGCGCTCCGGCTCCTGCGAGGACGTCTTCGAGGTGCTGCGCAGCCTCACCGAGGTCGAGCTGCGCGGCGGCCGCTGCGCCGCAGGCCTCGCCTGGGCCCGCCGCTCCCTGCGCCTGACCATCGAGGCCGGCCTGTCACCCGGCCCGGCCTGGTACGTGGCCGCCATGGCCGAGGCCACCGGCGGCAGCTTCGCCCGCGCCGCCGGCTACGCCCGGCGCGGCATCCAGGCCTCCGAGGAGGAGCGCGACCAGGTCTTCCTCTCCCGCAACCTCTACGCCCTGGGCACCGTCGAACTCGCCACCGGCGACACCGCCAGGGCGGTGGCGACCCTGCGCCGGGTCGCCGACCTCGAGGCCGCGCAGCAGGTCGTCGACCCCTCGATCCTGCGCTGGCACGGCGAACTGGCCGAGGCCCTGGTCGCCGCCGACGAACTCGACGACGCCGAGCGCCTGATCGACGACTGGCGCACCGTCGCCGTCGAACTGGGCCGCCCCGCCGTCGTCGCCGCGCTCGACCGGGCGTACGCGCTCCTCCTGGCCGCCCGCGGGGACACGGACGCGGCGGTCCGCCTGCTCGCCGAGACGGAGGTCCACTTCGCGGAGCTGGAGCTCCCCCTGGAGCGCGGCCGCACCCTGCTCGCCCTCGGCCGCGTCGAACGCCGCCGCCGGCGCCGGGCACCCGCGCGCACCGCACTGCAGAGCGCGGCCGAGGTGTTCACCGCCGCCGGTGCCCGCCCCTGGGCGGACCTCGCCGCCGAGCACCCCGCCCCGCTCGTGCCCGGCCCGCGCGGCGACGCGTACCCCGTGGCGGCGGCCCTGACCGAGGCGGAGCTGAAACTGGCGCTGCTGGTCAGCGAGGGCGCCAGCAACCAGGAGGCCGCCGCGAAGCTCTTCGTCAGCGTCAAGACCGTCGAGGCCCGCCTGACCCGCATCTACCAGAAACTGCACGTCCGCTCCCGCGCCCAGCTCGCCGGCGCCCTGCGCAGCCGGTAGCCGGTAGCCGGTGTCCGCGGTCAGCCCGGCTCCGGAAGCCCGCCGCCGCTCTGCGGACCGGGGCCCGTACCGTCGTGCGCACCGACCCCGCCGAAGCGGTTCCGGAGGTGCTCGGCCAGGGTGGTGGTCCGCCCGGGTTCCGCGGTCGAGCCGTTGATCAACGCCAGGGCGCCGAGGGCGAGGCTGTCGGCGAGGTTCTCGATGCTGTTTCCGAACTCCTCCGGGCGCGCCGCGTAGCGCAGCGCCAGCCCCTCCTCCATGGCGGTCATGAGGGCGGCGAAGGTCCCGAGTGCGATCTCGCCGCGGAGTTCGAGGCCGGCCGCCGCGAGGATCGCCCGGTAGGCCTCGCTCCACCAGTCGGTGGCGGCCGCGTAGAAGCGGGCCAGCGCGTCACGGAAGACGGGGGCCACCGGATCCATGACGCAGATCAGGAGCTTCATCCGGAACAGCGGTCGTGCGAAGACGTCCTCCAGCTCGGCCCGCGCGATGGCACGGGCCGCCGCCGCGAGGTCGGCCGCCCCGACCACCTGCGGTGCGGCGTGCTGCGCCATGCCCCGGTGGGCGGCGTACTGGCCGGGATGGAGGGACCACGTGAACAGGTCGCAGTAGTAGTCGGGCATGGTCCGCCAGCGGTGTTCGAGCACGCCGCGCGTCGCGCGGGGCTCCCGGTGCTCCCGGTAGCGCGCGACGATGCGCTCCTGAGTGGGCCAGACGACGCGGAGGGGGAGGTCGGACGTCGGCCTCGGCTCCTTGAAGCTGGCGGAGATGGCGTCGAGGCCGGCCTCCAGCAGCCACCGGGTCTTGGGATCGGCGCGCTGGGTCGCCGGGTTCCGTAACCGGGTCAGAGCGGTCATGGGATCGGTCGGGTCGGCGGATCGACCCTCGCCTGCTGTCATGCGGCAGATCGTATGGGCATGCGTGATCCCATGGGGCCGACTCCTTGTGACCCGCTCCGCCCGGCTCCGAGAATGCGGCGGGAGGCCGGTCGGCCTCACTTTCCCACCCTCCCCGCGCCCGCAGGGCTGCTTCGCCGTGCCCGGGCGCCTTCGAACCACCTGTGCGAAAGGAGTCGGTCCATGAGCCAGACCCGGACCCGCACGTCGCCTCCCCTGTGGCGTGCGCTGGTCGTCGTACTCGCCCTGGTGCTCGGCGTGCCGGGGCTGCTGCCCGCGGCGGCGTCCGCCGCGTCGGGTACGCGAGCCGCGGCGGACGCGACGGGGCGGCCGCCCACGACCGCCGCGGCGCTGGACGACCCGGGCTTCGACGCCGGCGCGGCCGGCTGGACGGTCTGGCCGGGCGGCACCAGCAACTTCACCACCTACGGTCCGGGCGTCGTCGGCAACGACCCGTTCGAGGGGAACGGGTTCGCGGCCACCAACACCAGCGTGGCCGGCGGCGGCTTCTACCAGGACCGACCCGCCTGGATCCCCGCCGGTACGACCTACTGCGTGTCGGCGGAGCTGGCGACCCAGGGCGCGGCGGGCGGCGCCCGCGGCACGCTGGCGCTGTGGTTCATCGGGAGCACGGCGTCGGAGAGTTCCGACAAGCACGTGACCGGGCTCGGCGGCGGCAACGACTGGACCCGGGTGGACGTGTGCCACACCGCGTCGAGCCCCCACGCGGCCGTGCGCGTGCAGTTCTACCCGGAACCGAACAGCCCGACCATGATCGTCGACGCGGTGGACCTGCACCGCAGCCTCGTGACCGCGGCCGGGTTCAACCGCTCCGCCGCCGGCTGGAAGCTCTTCCCGGGGACCCGCAGCAACTTCACCACCTACGGCGACGGGGACACCAACCCCGCGTACGAGGGCTCCGGTTACGGAGCGACGAACACGCAGGACCCCGGTGGCGGCTTCTACCAGGACGTGCCCGCGTCGGCCGTCGGCGGGACGTCGGGAACCAGCCTGTGCGTCTCGGCGTACGTGGCCTCGCAGGGCCCCGGCGGCGGCGCGTCGGGCACGCTGGCGATGTGGTTCCTCGGCTCCGCGCAGCCCGCGGCCACGAAGTCGTACGGCGACCTGCCCGGCGGCAACGGCTGGACCCGGATCCAGGCCTGCGGCACGGCCCGGGCGGGCTTCTCCGCCGTGCGCGTGCAGTTCTACCCGACTCCGGGTACCAACACGACCGTGGTCGACGCGGTCGACCTGCACCGCGACGGGATCACCGGTCCCGGGTTCAACCCGGGTGACCCCAACGCCTGGCAGGGCGGTGCGGCGCTCCTGATCAGTCGCGATCCCTCGCCGGTGCCGGGCGAGTTCGCCGGTGCGTACGAGGGCGACGGCTACGCCGTGCTCGACCCGACGGCGTCGCCCGGCTCGAAGTACCAGGACGTCACCGTGAACGTGCGCGCCGGTGAGTCCTACTGCGTCAACGTCATGGTCACCACCTATCTCGCGCGCGGTGGCGGCCGGGCCACGGGGACCCTGGCCCTGTGGTTCCTCGGCGACCCGGGCGAGCCCTCGGTCAAGCCCTTCACCGCCCCGAGGGCGGGACAGCCGTGGGCGCCCCTCACGGTCTGCGGCACGGCCCTCGTCGACCACCGCACCGCGCGGGTGGAGTTCTACCCGTCCGGGTCCGCGAACCTCGCCGTCGACGCGGTCGACCTGCACGGGACCGCCACCACCGACACCGGCTTCAACCGGACCGACACCTCCCTCGCGGCCACGCTGAGGTACCACGACCAACTCCAGGGCGCCGACCGGCCGATCCGCCACGGCCGCGTGGAGGTCTGGCGGTTCGCCCCGCACGTCGGCCCGCTGTGGACGTGGGCGATGGAGCGGGTCCTGACCACCGACGCCAGGGGCCGGGTGTCCACCTCGTTCCCGTTCCAGCAGTCCGGCATCGTCTACGCGCTGCGCGTCGTGGCGCAGAACACGGCCGCGACCGTCCGGCCGAACCCCCGTACCGCCGGCGACTGGATCCCGATCGGGCTGAACCTCAGCCGCACCATGTGGCGGGAACCCGGCGACCGGAACCCGATCGAGTACACCGTCCGCCAGACCGCGCAGGCGCTCGACTTCTCGTGGACCTTCGCCGGCTGGTCGGCGCAGCACTTCAACATCACCGACACGCTGCTCTCCGCCCGCGACTACGCGGCCGCCCGCCGCGGTGACACCGATCCGCTCGGCCGGGTGAACGTCACGTGGCTGTCGTACGACGCGATCGCCAAGGCCCCCTACTACAACCCGGTCGAGTCGGCGATCAAACTGCCCTCCGGGGCGTGGAACGGCATCCAGGTGCCCTACGACGACCTGATCCTCGCCCACGAGTACGCGCACTTCCTCGAACACCATCTCGGCGCGTTCTACGCCATGCCCACCGTCCACACCGGCTGCGACGGTTTCGACGCCCAGCACGCCTGGTCGGAGGGGTTCGCCGACTACTTCGCCCCCGCGGTCAGGGCCGCGTATCCGGCGGCCCGGCTGACCGGCAGCGGGGCGAACCCGGAGCGGTCGCCGCAGTGCCCGGGCTCCGCCAAGCCCGGCAGCACGCTCGAGTCCCGGGTCGCGGCCACGCTCTGGGACCTCGACGACGCGGCCGTCGGCGGCCGCGCCGACGACGACCCCGCTGGCGGCTACGGGCCGACGGTCTTCCGGATCCTCGACAAGGACCTCGACCGCGCCCCGTTCCCGGGTGTCGCCCGCGGCTGCCCGACGATCAACGGCTTCCGCAACGCCTGGCAGGCCCGCGGACTGCCGATGCCCACCCTGGACGCCGTGTTCGCCCTCAACGGCGTCGGCACCGGCTACCGGCCCTCCGCCGGCGGCCCGTACTGCACCAGCACCAACGGCTGAGCCGGCGCCGGTGGCCGGCCGGGGCGCGGAGGGGCGCGTCCCGGCCGGTCGCCGGTTCAGGCGCCCTGCGGGCCGTCCGCCCCCGCTGCCGAGTTCCGCTCGCCGTCCGCCCCCGCTGCCGAGGTCCGGCCCCCGTCCACCCCGTACGGCCGGTAGACCACCAGCGCCCCCGGCAGTTGCTCGACCACCAGCTCGGGGGGCGCCGCCGCGTACTCGCCGTCGTACGCCAGCAGCGTGCCCGGCGGGATGTCGCCGATGGGCAGCGACCGCCGCCGGGTCGCGGTGTGCAGCGGCGAGCGGGTCAGCGGCCCGGTCATCGCCGCCGCCAGCAGGCGCGGGCCGGGCCGGCCGCCGCCGTGCGCGAGCCGCACGTCCAGGGCCCGCTCGTCCAGGGCGAACCGCCGCCGGGGTGCCGGACCCGAGCCGTAGTACGTGCCGTTGCCCGCGAACAGCAGCCACACCGACCGCGGGCGCCCCGCCACGGTCAGCGGTACCGGCCGTTCCTCGCGCAGCACCCGCCAGGCCGCCAGCAGCGCGGCCGGGCCGCCGCCGATCCGCGGCGCCCACCGCTCCCGGCGGCGCACCAGCTCCGGGTAGACGCCCAGGCTGAAGGTGTTCACGAAGCAGACGGGCCGGCCGTCCGGACCCGGACCGGGCGTGATGCGCCCGACGGACACCCGGACCGCCTCCCCGGCGGCCACCGCCCGGCAGACCCCGGCGGCGTCCGGCAGCCCCAGGTCGGCCGCGAAGTGGTTGAGGGTCCCGCCGGGGAAGACCGCCAGCGGCAGCCCGGCCCGCTGGGCGATCGTGGCGGCCGCGCTCACCGACCCGTCGCCGCCGCAGATCCCGAGTACGCGGCAGCGTCCGGCCGCCTCCTCCAGGGCGGCCTCCAGCTCTTCTCCCGTGCACGCCACGAACTCGGCCTCGGGCAGGGCCTGCGCCAGCGCGGTGCGGACCTCTGCCCCGGGATCCGGCCCGAACCCGGCGCCCACCGGGCCGGAAGCCGCCCCCGAGCCGGTGTTGGCGACCACGACGAGGCCGGCGCCGTCCGGCAGCGCGGGCGCGCTCGTCGCGGGCCGCTCCGGCCCCGGGGCGTACCGACGCCGCTCGCCCTGACGGACCAGGGACCGTACGCACAACCCGGCCCCCACTCCGAGCGCCGCCCCCGCCAGCACGTCGGCCGGGTAGTGCACGCCGGTGTACACGCGGGACAGTGCGACGCCGGCGGCCACCGGCGCGGCCAACGCCCCCCAGCCCGGGTGCTCCAGGGCCAGTCCGGTGGCGAAGGCGAAGGCCGAGGCCGAATGGCCGGACGGGAAGGAGGTGGTGGTCGGGAACCGGCTCGGTCGTCGGGGCGCCGGCACCGCCTCCGCCAGTGGCCGGGCCCGGCGGATCGACCACTTGCCGACCGTGTTGATGGCGGCCGACGCCAGCGCGAGCGAGGCCGCCGCCTGGGCGGCTGCCTTGCGGGCGCGCGGCGAGCCGAACACGGCGAGGGCCGCCGCCCCCGACAGCCAGAGCACCCCGTGGTTGGCGGCCCGGCCGAGCCGTGGCAGCACCCGGTCGGCGCCCGGCCAGTGCTGGCGGGCCACGGCCTCGAACAGCCGCCGGTCCCGGTCGGCGAGGGGGCCCTGCCAGACGACGGGTGCGCCGTGGGATCCGCCGCCCGGCGCCGTTCCGGGCGGGGCGTGGGAGGCCCGCTGCTCGGCTCGCGTCACTTCTGCTCCTTCACTGGTCCGTCGTGCGTCCTGCGTCGTGCGTCGTAGTGCGTCGCCCGTCGCCCGTCGCCCGTCGCCCGTCGCCCGGACGCCTCGTCGTCCGGAGCGCCTCGCCCTCGTCCGCCGCACGTCGACCGCGTCTACCCCGGCCGACGCGGTCGATGCCCGGGCCGCCGCGGACCCCTCGCGCCGCCGACCGGCCCGCCGCGTCTGCACGGGGCGGGCGCCGTGGCCCTCGTACCCAAACTAGCCGGAGCAAAGCGGCGAACCGGGCATTGCGGCCGCCGGGCGGCCGGTCGCGCGCGGCCGTACGGGCGTAGGGCGAGTGATGCGTGTGACGTACGTGTCAGCGCCCGACACGCAGGAGAACGGTTGTCCGGATGCCGCAGATCGGATCTACTGCTGTCCATGTCCCGGACGGGGCATATTCACCGGGAGGGCGGAACGAATGAGTGCGGATCGGGCGGATAGACGCCGACGACCCTCAACCCATCGGCGCCGCAGGGGATTTCGCGGAAGGGGTGCGCTGGCCTTCGCGATCGCCTCGTTCCTGACCGTGGGCGTGTGCGCCGCCACCGGGATCGCGTGGGACCCGTTCGGCAAGGACGCCCCGAAGCGCGCCACCGGGCCGGTCCGGATCGGCACGCCCTGGTCCAGCGGACCCGGGCCCGACGACGGCTACGGCCGTACGCCCGGCGGCGGTTCGGCCACCCCCCGCGGGGACGACGGCAAGAGCGGGGGCGGCGGCGCCAAGCCCACCCCCCGCCCCGGAGACCCGGACGGCGACTGGCGCCCCAGCGGCGCGCTGCCCTTCGACATGCCCTCGCCCGCGACGCTGCGCAAGAGCAAGCGCCTGGTGTTCGCGCACTACTTCACCCCGTACCCGCTCTCCCTCGACAACGCCCGCGCGGAGAAGGACTACTACACCCGCAACTACCTCAAGCCGCAGGGCGAGGGCGGCAAGCACAGCCGGTACGGCGGGCTGCTGCGCGACCGTCCGCTGCCGGTGTCGCCCAAGCCGGGCGACTGGGAGTACGCCAACCTCCAGCAGGAGGTGCGCACCGCCCGCGCCGCCGGACTCGACGGGTTCACCGTCGACCTGCTGTCGCTGTCCGGGAAGAACTGGGAGCGGACCAACATGCTGATGCGGGCGGCCCGTTCGGTCGACCCGCACTTCAAGATCATGCCGATGCCGGACATGACCTCCATCAACCCGGAGCCGACCACGCTCGCCGACGCCCTGGCGAAGCTGGCGGCGCAGCCGGCCGCGCACCGGCTCGGCGACGGCCGGCTGGTGGTCTCGCCGTTCAAGGCCGAGGCCAAGCCGGTCGGTTGGTGGAAGCAGGTCATGGACCTGCTCAAGAGCCGGCACGGGGTGGACACCGCGCTCGTCCCGCTCTTCCTCGACTACGGTGCCCACTCGGGTGAGTTCTCGTCCATCAGCTACGGGTTCTCGGAATGGGGCAGCCGCTCGTACGTGGGCCAGGAGAGCGCCACCCGCGACGTCCGCCGGGCCCACGGCCTGGGCAAGATCTGGATGCAGCCGGTCTCCGTCCAGGACGCCCGCCCCAACCAGGGCGTCTACGACGAGGCGGGCAACACCGCCACCCTGCGGGCCACGTGGAACCACGCCATCGACGACGGCGCCGACTGGGTGCAGCTGACCACCTGGAACGACTACTCCGAGGGCAGCCAGTTCGCCCCCTCCCTGCACAACGGGCACGCCTACCTCGACATCTCCGCCTACTACCTGACCCGCTTCAAGACGGGCTCCTGGCCGGGCATCGTGCGCGACACCGTCTACCTGACCTCGCGCGTGCAGTTCGCCCGCACCGCCCCTACGGGCGGTCAGAAGCTGCTGATGGCCCCGCGCCGGGGCACCGCCACGCCGCGCGACACGGTGGAGGTGCTCAGCTTCCTCACCGCCCCCGGGTCCGTACGGGCCACGGTGGGCGGCAGCGGGTCCACGTACAAGGCCCCCGCCGGGCCGCACGCCGAGCTCTTCCCGCTGCGCCCCGGCACCAGTTCGGCCGTGGCCCGGCGGTCCGGGAAGACGGTGGCCTCGGTGGGGCTGGAGTACCCGGTGACGCACGTGGTGCAGGTACAGGACCTCCAGTACTACGCGGCGACCAGCGGCCGCGACGAGTAGCACGAGGAGCGCGGGGCGGCGGGGCGGCGAGGCGACGAGGCGACGAGGCGCGGGGCCGGACGGTCTTCCGTCCGGCCCCGCCCGCCGGGCATGATCGCGGGAACATCCGTGCGGGGCAACCGGACCCCGCCACGAGACCCCGGAGGCACCGGTGCCCCAGCCGCACACCCCTGCGGAGTTCCCCGGCGGACGCGCCCTGTTCAGGCTCGACCCGGACATCTCGCACCTCAACCACGGGTCCTTCGGAGCCGCCCCCGTCCCCGTACTGGAGGCGCAGGCCGCCGTGCGCGAGGAGCAGCACGCCGACCCCGACGCCTTCTTCGTCGGCGCCCCGGAGCGCATCGCCGGGGCCCGCGTCCGACTGGCCGGCCGGCTCGGCGCGGACCCCGACGGCATCGCGTTCGTGGCCAACGCGACGGAGGGTGCCAACGTTGTCATGAACTCCCTCGACTTCGACGAGGGCGACGAGATCCTGGTCACGGACCACGGCTACGGCACCGTCACGGCCGCCGCCGCCCGCCGCGCCCCCCTGCGCACCGTCGCCCTCGACCCGGAGCTGCCGGACGAGGACGCCGTGTGCGAGGCCGTCCTGGCCGCCGTCACCCCGCGCACCCGGGCCGCCGTGCTCGACCACATCACCTCGCCCACCGCCCGCCTGGTGGCCGGGCCGCGGCTGCTCGCCGAGCTCGCCGACCGCGGGGTCACGACCATCGTCGACGGGGCGCACGCCCTGGGCATGCTCGCCGAACCCCTCGCGGGCGGGGCCGACTTCTACTTCGGGAACCTGCACAAGTGGGCCTACGCGCCGCCCGGCGCCGCCGTCCTGGCCGTCGCACCCGCGCACCGCGCCGCGATCCGGCCGCTCTCGCCCTCCTGGGAGGACCACCACGGCTTCCCGCGCTCGCTGGAGTGGCGCGCCACCGCCGACTACACCGCCTGGCTGGCCGCCCCCGAGGGGCTGGCGTTCCTCGACGGGCTGGGCGCGGAGAAGGTGCGGGCCCACAACACCGCGCTGGCCGCGTACGGCGGCGAGGTGCTCGCGGACCGGCTCGGGCTGCGCCCGCTGCCGTACGCCGACGGCGTCGCGATGCGCTCGCTGCGACTGCCGGACGGGGTCGCCGACACGCTGGAGCGGGCCAGGGCGCTGCGCGAGGAGATCGCCGACCGGCTGCGGATCCGGGTCACCGTCTGGGGCTGGGAGGGCGCCGGCGGCATCCGGGTGTGCGGGCAGCTCTACAACCGGCCCGAGGAGTACGAGGCCCTGGCCGTGGGGCTCGCGGGGCTGCTGGACCGCTGAGGGCGGTCAGTGCTGCGGGGGGAGCGGCACGCCCCCCGCCGCACGCCCGGCGCGGCGGTCCCGGTCCGCGCGCGGTCCGTCACCCTCGGCGCAGCAGGTACGTGTCCATGATCCAGCCCTTGCGGGCCCGGGCCTCGGTGCGCAGCTCCTCGATCCGGTCCGACACGTCCGCGAGCCGTCCCTGGACCAGGATCTCGTCCGGCGTGCCCACGTAGGCGCCCCAGTAGATGTACAGGTCCTGGTCGAGGTGGCGGGTGAAGGCGTGCCGGGCGTCCAGCATGACCACCACGTCGTCCACGTCGGCCGGCCAGCCCTCGGCCAGTCGCCGCCCGGTGGTGATCTGCACCGGCCGGCCCACCCGGTTCAGGGTCGTGCGGTGCTTGGCCAGCAGCGCGGAGACGCTGCTGATGCCCGGTACGACCTCGTGCTCGAAGGCCACCCGACCGCGCTCGCGGACCTCGTCGAGGATCGCGAGCGTCGAGTCGTACAGCGACGGGTCGCCCCACACCAGGAACGCGCCCGTCTCGTCCTCGGCGAGGTCCTCGGCGATGAACCGCTCGAAGAGGTGCGAGCGCGCGCTGCGCCAGCCGTCGACCGTCGGCGCGTAGTCGGCCGGGGTCCGGTCGCGGTCCGGGTCGAGACCCTCCACCAGGCGGTGCCCGGGCCGGCCGTGCGCGGTCAGCATGGCCCGCCGCAGGTCCGTGAGGTCGGTCTTCTCCTCACCCTTCTCCAGGATGAGGAACGCGTGCGTCGCGCCGATCGCCTTGACCGCCTGGAGGGTCAGGTGGTCGGGGTCGCCCGCCCCGATGCCGATCACATAGAACTTCTTCACCCGGCCGAGTCTGCCCCATGCCGTCCGTCCCCCGGACATCAGGGCCGGGCCGAGGTGCGCTCGCTATGCTCCCGGGCATGCGCGTCGCCCTGTTCGTCACCTGCGTCAACGACGCGCTCCACCCCGGCACCGGCACCGCCGTGGTGCGCCTGCTGGAACGGCTCGGCGTGACGGTCGACTTCCCCGCCGCCCAGAGCTGCTGCGGCCAGCCCCAGTACAACACCGGCTACCGGCACGAGACCGAGCCGCTGCTGCGCCGTACCGCCCGCGCCTTCGAGGGGTACGAGTACGTGGTCACCCCGTCCGGTTCGTGCGCGGCGATGGTCCGCGAGCACTACCCGCGCATCGGCCGGCGGGCGGCGGCCGAGGGCCGCGGCGGGGAGCTGGCGGCGCTCGCGGACGGGCTCGCCCCCCGCACGTACGAGCTGACGGAGTTCCTCGTCGACGTGCTCGGGAGGGTCGACGTCGGGGCGTACTTCCCGTACGCCGTCACCTACCACCCCTCCTGCCACGGGCTGCGCTCCCTCGGACTCGGCGACCGACCGCGCCGTCTCCTGCGCGCCGTCAAGGGCCTCGACCTCGTCGAACTGCCCGGCGCCGAGGAGTGCTGCGGCTTCGGCGGCACCTTCGCCGTCAAGAACCCCGACGTCTCCGCCGCCATGGGCGCCGACAAGGTGCGCGCCGCCCTCGGCACCGGCGCCGACGTGCTGTGCGGCGCGGACAACTCCTGCCTGCTGCACCTCGGCGGCACCCTGCGCCGGCAGGGCGCGCCGCTGCGCACGCTGCACCTGGCGGAGATCCTGGCGAGCACCGAGGAGGACTTCCGATGAGCGGCGACGGCGCGACGTACCTCGGCATGCCGGGGTTTCCGGTGCATCCGACCGCCCCTGCCCCAGGCCCCGCCCCCGCCCCCGGCCCCGGCCCGGCTCCCGCCTCCTCCTTCCCGGCCTTCCCCGAGGCGGCCCGCGCCGCCGTGCACGACGAGCGGCTGCGGGCGAACCTCCGGCACGCCACCCACACCATCCGCGACAAGCGCGCCCGGGCCGTGGCCGAACTCGCCGACTGGGAACGGCTGCGGGAGGCCGGCCGCGCCGTCAAGGACCACACCCTCCGCCATCTCGACCACTACCTCCTCCAGTTGGAGGCGGCCGTCACGGCGGCGGGCGGCACCGTCCACTGGGCGGCCGACGCCGCCGAGGCCAACGTGATCGTCACCGCCCTCGTCGAGGCCACCGGCGAGCGCGAGGTGGTCAAGGTCAAGTCCATGGCCACGCAGGAGATCGGGCTCAACGAGGCCCTGGAGGCCGCGGGCATCGCCGCGTACGAGACCGACCTCGCCGAACTCATCGTCCAGCTCGGCCACGACCGGCCCTCGCACATCCTGGTGCCCGCCATCCACCGCAACCGCGCCGAGATCCGCGACGTCTTCCGCGCGGAGATGGGTCGTTGGGGCCGGCCCGCGCCGGCCGACCTGACCGACCGGCCCGCCGACCTCGCGGAGGCGGCCCGCCGCCACCTGCGCGAGAAGTTCCTGCGCGCCAAGGTCGCCGTCTCCGGAGCCAACTTCATGGTCGCCGAGACCGGCACCCTCGTGGTGCTGGAGTCCGAGGGGAACGGCCGGATGTGCCTGACCCTGCCCGAGACCCTGATCTCGGTCGTCGGCATCGAGAAGGTGGTCCCCACCTTCCGCGACCTGGAAGTGTTCCTGCAGACCCTGCCGCGCTCCTCCACCGCCGAGCGGATGAACCCGTACACCACCATGTGGACCGGCACCACGGACGGTGACGGCCCGCGCGCCTTCCACCTCGTCCTCCTCGACAACGGCCGCACCGACACCCTCGCCGACGAGGTGGGCCGCCAGGCGCTGCGCTGCATCCGCTGCTCGGCCTGCCTGAACGTGTGCCCCGTCTACGAGCGGGCCGGCGGGCACGCCTACGGCTCCGTCTACCCGGGTCCCATCGGCGCGGTCCTCTCCCCGCAACTGCGCGGCACGGACAGCCCGGTCGACGCGTCCCTGCCGTTCGCCTCCACGCTCTGCGGGGCCTGCTACGAGGTCTGCCCCGTCGCCATCGACATCCCCGAGGTGCTGGTGCACCTGCGCGAGCGGGTGGCGCAGGGCGGCCCGGTCACCCGCGAGGGCGTACGGGTCCGCATCCGGCCCGCCCGGGGCCACGCGGCCGAACGCGCCGCGATGCGCGCCGCCCGCTGGACCCTGGACCACCCCGGCGCCCTGCGGGCGGGGGAGCGGCTGCTGGCCCGGGCCAGGCGGTTCCGCCCCCGCCGCCTGCCCGGCCGCACGGGCCGCGCCTGGACGGACACCCGCGACCTGCCGGAGCTGCCCGCGGAGTCCTTCCGCGACTGGTGGCGGCGCGAACGGGACGGCCACTGATGCGCATACGGCATGAACGGGTCGGCCACTGATGGACGCACGGCGCGAACGGGACGGCGACTGATGCACGCACGGCGGGGCGGGACCGCACCCACGACCGGCACACCGGAGGAACCACGCACCATGGGCAGCAGGGAACGCATCCTCGCGCGCATCCGGCGCGCCCGGGGCGAGTCGGCCCCGCCGGCCGCCGCGTACGCCACCGACGTCCCCCGGGACTACCTGACCGTGCACGGCACCCGCACCCCGGCCGAGCGCGCCGACCTGCTCGCCGAGAACCTCGCCAACTACCGCGCCGTCGTCCACCGGACGGACGAGGACGGCATCGCCCCGCTCCTCATGCGCCTGCTGGCCGCCCGCGGCTCCGGCGAGGTCCTCGTCCCCCCGGCCCTGCCGCCGCACTGGCTGTCCGCGGCCGACCCCACCCGGATCCACGACCTGCCCCGCTGGACCACCCACCGCCTGGACCGGGTCGGCAGCGTCGTGACCGGCTGCGCCCTCGCCGTCGCCGAAACCGGGACGCTCGTCCTCGACGGATCCCCGGACCAGGGCCGGCGCCGCATCTCCCTCATCCCCGACCACCACATCTGCGTGGTACGGGTGCCCGACCAGGTCGTGGACTCCGTACCCCAGGCGCTCGCCCGCCTGGACCCGGCCCGCCCGCTCACGTGGATCTCGGGTCCGTCCGCCACGAGTGACATCGAACTCGACCGAGTGGAGGGCGTACACGGCCCCCGCACACTGGAAGTCGTCCTGCTTGCGACAGACTGATCCCATGTCCGCACATATCGCCCTGACCGCCATCGTCGTCCTCGACTACGACGAGGCCATCGACTTCTACACCCGCGCCCTCGCCTTCGAGCTCGTCGAGGACACCCCGCGCCCCGACGGCTCGCGCTGGGTCGTGGTCCGCCCCCGCGGGGCCGCCGAGTCCGCCCTCCTCCTCGCCCGGGCCAAGAACGACGAGCAGCGGGCCCGCGTCGGCGACCAGACGGGTGGCCGGGTCGGCTTCTTCCTCCACACCGACGACTTCGCCACCGACCACGCCCGCATGACGGCCGCGGGCGTGCACTTCCTGGAGGAGCCGCGCCACGAGCCGTACGGGTCCGTGGTCGTCTTCGAGGACCTCTACGGCAACCGCTGGGACCTCCTCCAGCCGAAGTAGCCCGACCGGCCGAAGCGGCCCGGCCTAGTACTCAGCAGGACTTCGTGGTTTGACCTGGGGAAACGTCGGGCGGTGGGAGTGTGGCGGGCAGAGTGCCGTCACGGACGGGTTCTGCCCGCCGGCCCCTCGAAGGAGTGCCCACGACGACGTGAACACCCCGGGTCGGGGAAGCCTCGGGTCATGATCACCGATCAGGCCGAGGCCCGGGACCGAGACCTGGACCACCTCTTCACCCCCATCGGGCACCACTTCGGCCGCGTCGAACCCCGCCGCCGGACGCGGGACTACGTGCGCGGACGGCCGCTGCGCAGCTTGAGTCCGCGTGAGGCGCGATTCGGTGTGCGTTCCGGTCGGGTAACGATCGGTTCTGGCGGCTCAGGGGTGACATGCGGCCCCGTAGAGTGCATACGCATCTATGCCTTGAACATGTTCAAGTGAACATCGTTCGTACGCCGGGTCGTCCGTGCGGGGCTCTTGGGGAGGGACTGCACCATGCGCAGCGAAGTGAAGACCGCCTTCGCCGGCGGCGTGTTCGTCCTGGTGGCGGGCGGGGTGGGGTTCGCGGGCTACGAGATGCTGGGCGGGGACTCGGATGGTGCAGGCCTCGGTGGCGCGGACGCCGCGCCGCTGAACTCGTCCGGGTCCGGGAAGGTCACTGCCAAGGAGGTCGAGCGGACATCGCGGGACTTCCTGGCGGCGTGGGCCCGCGGGGACGCGGACGCGGCGGGGGCGCTGACCGACGACCCGGCGGCGGCCGGGGAGGCGCTGCGCGGCTTCCGGGAGACCGGGCATGTGGAGAACGTCGTGGTCACGCCGCGCGCGGCGAGCGGCGCCACGGTGCCGTACACGGTGAAGGCGACCATCAGTTTTAAGGGGCACGAGAAGGAGCTGGCGTACGCCTCGGAGCTGACCGTGGTGCGGGGCAAGAGCAGTGGGCGGGCGCTGGTGGACTGGCGGCCGACGGTGCTGCACCCGAAGCTGACCGAGGGCGCGACCCTGCGGACCGGTGAGGCGAAGACGATCCAGGCGGTGGACCGCGAGGGCCGGGAGCTGACCGCCGAGAAGTACCCGTCGCTGGCCCCCGTGCTGGACACCCTGCGTACCCGGTACGCGGACGGGGCCGCGGGCGAGCCCGGCGTCGAGACCTGGATCGAGCCGGCCGACGCCGACGCGCCGAACCGGACGCTGCTCACCCTCGCCAAGGGAAAGACGAAGAAGCTCCAGACGACGCTGGACGCCGACGTACAGGCCGCCGCCGAGCGGGCGGTGAAGAAGTACGACCGGGCCTCGGTGGTCGCCGTCCGGCCCAGCACCGGCGAGATCAGCGCGGTCGCCAACAGCCCGGCCGGCGGGTTCAACGTGGCGATGGAGGGGGCGCAGGCCCCCGGCTCCACGATGAAGGTCGTGACCGCGGCGATGATGCTGGAGCACGGCCTGGTCGGCGGACCGACCTCCCCGGTCGAGTGTCCGCAGGAGGTGACCTGGTCGGGCCGGACCTTCCACAACAACAAGAACTTCTCCATCGCGAACGGCACCTTCCGGGACAGCTTCCGCCGCTCCTGCAACACCTTCTTCATGAAGGCGCTGGGCCCGCTGAACGCCAAGGGCGTGGAGGACGTCGCCCTGAGCCAGACGGCCCGCAAGTACTTCGGCCTGGGCGGGGTGTGGTCCATCGGGATCGTCTCCACCGACGCCCGCATCCCGGTCTCGAAGGGCCCCGAGACGGCCGCCTCCTACATCGGCCAGGGCAAGGTCACCATGAACGCCCTCAGCGTCGCCTCCCTCTCGGCGACCGTGAAGAACGGCGCGTTCCGCCAGCCGGTGATCGTGCCCAGGGAGATGATCAAGGGCGAGCTGACCACCGCCCAGCCGCTGCCCGGGAACATGGCCGCCACCCTGCGCAGCCTGATGGGCGCCGCCGCGACCGACGGCACCGCCGCCAAGGCGATGTCCGCGGTCAGCGGCGACAAGGGAGCCAAGACCGGGTCGGCCGAGGTCGAAGGGCAGAGCGACTCCAACAGCTGGTTCACCGGCTACGCGGACGACCTGGCCGCCGGCTCGGTCGTCCAGTCCGGCGGCTACGGCAGCGGGCCGGCGGGCAGAGTCGTCGCGTCCGTGCTGAACGCACGGTAGGGCGAAGACGGTCCGGTCGGCAGCGCGGAGACGGCCGGACGGGCCGAGGCGCACGATACGACGGCGGAGGCCATCGACGCCGTGGCCATTTCCCAGGGTCGAACCACGAAGTATTGCTGGAGTACTAGGCCCAACGCCGTTCAGTTAAGGGCGGGGGCTGTTCGTCAAGGCCCGTGAACGAGGCAGCGGAGCTGCTGTAGAAGAGGTTTGTCCTCCAAGACATC